>NZ_JBHJSJ010000024.1:0-33035 GCF_042268845.1 Kitasatospora sp. NPDC056273
CCAGGTCGCCGCTGTCCACTGCCCCGTCTCGAAGGCGTTCTACCGGCGCAAGCGCGACGAGGGCAAGTCCCACAAGCAGGCCGTCCTGGCCCTCGCCAGGCGCCGTCTCAACGTGCTCTGGGCCCTCATACGCGACAGCCGCACCTTCGATGCAGTTGCGCCCAAGAACGCCGCCCCAGCGCAGTAAGGCAGTCACGAGGCGTCACCGCCCTGGCTTGACAACATCATTGGGAATCTCCCTCTGGTGCCTATCCGGCGGTGATCGATGCGCGTGACCGGCCGCCCCGGCCAGGTGCCTCGTCACCTGGCCGGGGCCGCACGCGGGTGTGCGAACGGAATGGAGGAAAAGGGGTCCGGGACCGCGGGTCAGCCGACCGTCGTCGGGCGCGGCGCCAGGTCGGTCCAGTGCTGCTCGATGTACTCCAGGCAGGCCTGGCGGTCGTTCTCGCCGAAGGCCGTGGTCCAGCCGGCCGGGACCGCGAGCACGTTCGGCCACAGGGAGTGCTGGTTCTGGTCGTTGACCAGGACCAGGTAGCGGCCCTCGGCGTCCTCGAACGGGTTCGTCACAGCGGTTCTCCTTCTGTACGGGAGGTACGGGATGCACAGGACGTGCGGGATGGACGGATCGGACGTTCACGCAAGCGAAGGGGCGGCGCCCCGTGTCCTACGGGTGGAGGTACGGCCCGGCCGTTTCCGGGAGCCAGACGTCCTCCGGGTCCAGGGCGGCGGGCGTGTACTTGCCCAACGCGCTGATCAGCAGCCGCAGTTCGAAGGCCAGACAGGCGACCAGCCGGGCGATGCCGTCCTGCGGGTCCTCGTCCGCCGCGAGCAGGGCCGCCCGGCCCAGCCCGACGGCGCGGGCGCCGAGCGCCAGGGCCTTCGCGGCCCGGGCGCCCTCCCACATCCGGCCCGAGGCCAGCAGGCAGTGCGACCTGGACGGCGGCCCCAGCCGGCGCAGGCACTCGCCCAGCGGCAGGCCCACCTGGTCGAGGAAGCTGCTGGGCGCCCAGCCGCTGCCGCCCTCGGCGCCGTCCACGGTCACCGAGTCCGCGCCGCTCGCCCAGGCCACGACCGCCGCCTCGTGGATGTCGCGCCCGGGCGGGAGCTTCACCCAGATCCGCGCGCGCGGATAGTTGTTGCGCATGAACCGGATCTGCTGGCGCAGGATCTCCGCCGTGAACGTGCCCGGGCTGCTGGACCGCAGTACCCGGTCGTCCTCGCCCTGCCCGTCGGCGAAGACGCTCTCGTCGGTGCTGTACCGATCCGCCAGCTGCGCCGCCACCGAGCGCTTCAGCACCGTCATCCCGCCGAGCCCGGGCTTGGCGCCCTGCCCCACCTTGAGTTCGAAGGCCAGGCGGCCGGACTCCAGCAGCGCCTTCGCGGCCGGGGCGCTGTAGATCTGGTTCCACACCTCGGCGTCCGCGTCCTCGGTGCTCTGCTGGAACGCCAACCCGCCCATGTCGTCCGGGAGTTCCTGCTCGTAGGCGCGCAGCCGGGCGAGCATGCTGTCGCCGGTGTCGGCGGAGGCGTCAGCGGAACCGCTGCCGGAGGCGCCGGCGAAGCCGTTGGTCGGCACCACGTTCTCGCCGATGACCAGCGGGATGCCCAGGCGTCCGGCCTGGCGGCTGGCCGCCAGGCCCAGTCCGGAGGAGGCGACCTGGGTGGAGCCGAAGGCCGACACGTACACCGGCAGCGACGAGCGGAACCCGCCGATGTCGGTGGCGAGTTCGACGTCGCCGTAGAGCGGTTCGCGGGCCAGGTCGGTGAGCTTCTCCAGCCGCTGGGGCACGAAGACCGGCGGGACCAGGCGCATCGCGTCCAGCGCGTCCCCGCCGCGGGGCGCCGCCGTCCGCGGCTCGCCGCCCGTGCCGCCGGCGCCGAACAGCGTCAGGCCGTAGCCGTCCGTCGAGGGGAACGCGCGGGCGGCGCCCTCCCTGGCCCGGGACCGGATCGCGGCCTCCGGGAACCCCGGGGCGCTCAGCACCCCACTCACGGCGAGACCACCCCGGGGACCTTCGGGAACGGGGTGGCCTGCCAGACCGCGTCCAGCCCGGCGACGTAGCGGGTGAGCCGCTCGATGCCGATCCCGAAGCCGGCGCTGCCCGGGATGCCCTCGCGGACCATCTTCAGGTACCACTCGTACTTGGCCGGGTTCTCGCCGCTCTCCCGCATCCGGGCGATGATCCGCGCGTAGTCGAACTCCCGCTCGCTGCCGCTGATCAGTTCGCCGAAGCCCTCGGGGGCGATGAGGTCGAAGTTGCGCAGGACCTCCGGGCGCTGCGGGTCCTCGCGGTCGTAGAAGCCGCGTGAGCCCTTGGGGTAGTCGACGATGAAGAACGGCGCGTCGGACTTGTGCGAGAGCAGGCCCTCGCCCTGCCAGTCGATCTCGGCGTCGTGGTTCTGCTCGTGGCCCAGCCGTGCCAGCTCGGCCATCGCCTCGCCGTGGCTGATCCGCTCGAAGGGGGTGTCGCGGGTGAGCAGCGGGGTGAAGGCGTCCGCGTCGCGGCCCAGGGCGTCCAGGTCGTCGCCCAGCGTCCGCACCACGCGCTCGACCGCCGCGGTCACGATGGACTGCGCCACCCCCATCGCGTCCTGCTGGGTGGCGCCGGCGATCTCCACGTCGAACTGGTGGAACTCCGCCAGGTGGCGGCCGATGTTCGCGGTCTCCAGGGGTTCGAGCCGGACGTTCGGCGCGACGTAGAACACCTTGTCGAAGGCGAGCAGCGACGCCTGCTTGTAGAGGATCGCGCTGGTCATCAGCTTGTAGCGGTGGCCGTAGAAGTCGACGTCCACCTGCTTGGCGCCCCGGCCACCCGGGTCCGTCACCGGTCCGATGATCGGCGGCAGCAGCTCCACGAACCCCTCGCTGAGGAGTAGTTCGCGGCCCGCCTGGACGATCTGGTTCTGGATCCGCAGCACGGACCGGGTCACGGGGTTCTTGAGGTGGTCCGGCAGTGCACCGGGCCGTGCAGACTCGAACTCGCTGGTCAAGGGGTCTCTTCCTTCGGTTCTCTGGTCCTGCGGTCTCTGGTTCTGCGGTTGTGGCAGGGGGTTCAGCCGGGGATCCCGGGGAGCCGGTCCAGCGTGGTGGCGGCGCGCTCGTCGAACGACCGCGCCACGTGGGACAGGGCCCGGAGCAGGTCCGAGGCGCTCATCGAGCGGTCGCCGGCGGATCGCCCGGACGGCCGGACGGGCAGGGCGCCGGTGTGCGACCAGCGCAGCCGCCCGTCGGACTCGATGTAGCTCCTGGCCCGCCCGGCGTTGTCCGGGTGCAGGCAGTACGGGACGTCCAGCAGTCCCCGGGCGAACGCCTCCACCAGGGCGGCGCCCACGTCCGTGTTCAGGCCGAGGACGGTGTCCACGAGCGCGGTCGCCTCGTCCAGGACCTCGCTGCCCGCCCCGGTGTCGGCCGGCGCCGATCCGCCCGCGTTCTGTGCGGCCAGCGCCGCGATCTCCAGGGCCTCGACGTTCTCCCGGACGGTGGGGATGCGGTGCGCCTCGGCCGCCGTCTTGACGATGAGCCGCTCCGCCCCGGTGCGGACCGCCAGCTCGGCGGCCTGCTCGAGCAGCAGCAGGGCACCGGAGCGGGTGCCGGGGTAGACCCCCATGTAGTTGTAGATCACGATGTGGCGGTCGACGTCCGGCAGCAGCGCGTCGGCGAGCCGGCGCAGGGCCAGCACCGCCTCCCGGTCCTGCTCGGCGTTGGTCTGCTGCGCGTAGCTCAGCGAGATGCTGCGCAGTCCGTGCTGGCGGAAGAACACGCCTTCCAGGACGCTGATCGCCACCAGCAGGCTGGGCGGGCAGAGCTGGCCGAGCATGCAGCCGCCGAAGGTCTCGACGTGCGGTTCGACGTCGCCGTCGCGGGCCCGGACCATCAGCTCGGAGGACCGTTCCCAGTTCCGCACCGCCTCGCGCAGCGGCAGGCGGCCGTACGGCAGGCAGTAGGAGACCGGGCCGCCTTCGGTGGTGTCGAGCCCCGCTTCCAGCGAGGCGGCGATGATGCCGTAGGGGCTGGCCGAGCCGTGCCGCACCTGGACCGGGAAGTCGCGCTCGCGCACGCCCTCCAGCACCCCCCGGTTGGTCGCCGGGGGGTGGGTCCTGATCGGGTACCCGTTGAGGTCGCCGCCGCCGTCGACGGCCCGCCGGGCGTCGG
Organism: Kitasatospora sp. NPDC056273; assembly: GCF_042268845.1. Taxonomy (NCBI): domain Bacteria; kingdom Bacillati; phylum Actinomycetota; class Actinomycetes; order Kitasatosporales; family Streptomycetaceae; genus Kitasatospora; species Kitasatospora sp. NPDC056273. Next base: position 4,154 of record NZ_JBHJSJ010000024.1, read on the forward strand.
CGAGCTTGCCGAGCCGGGTGTAGCTGTCGAGGGTGATCGTGCCGACCGTGGTGGCGTTGGCCGCCTTGACGGCGACCAGCCCCTCCCGCATGGCCAGCGGGTCGCCGAAGCCCATCCGCGGCTGCACCACCAGGTTGCCCCGGGCGTGCGACCGTCGGACGAAGTCGGCGAACGCGTTGACCGGCGCGTCGTTCATGGCGTGGGGGCGGCGCGGAGCTCCTCCAGGACGCGGCCGGTCCGCCCCGCCTTCACGGCGCCGAGGGCGGAGACGTACCGCTCGAACTCCGGCAGTCCGGCCGACTCGTGGAAGACCGCGGAGAACCCGGCGTCCAGCAGCCGGCGCGTCATGGACTCGCCGCCCCCGCCGCCCGCCCCGGCCTGCAGCTGCCGGCCGGTGCCGAGCTTCCCGCCGATGACGATTGGCGTGTCGGCGAGCTCCGGGACGGCGCGCAGCTCCGCGACGGCGGACAGCCCGTCGCTCTCGCCGTGGCCGTTGACGCTGCTGAGCACGATGAGGTCGGGGGCCTCGCGCCGGCACTCCGCCGCCAGTTCCGCGCCCGGCAGGCACGGGCCGAGGTTGCGCACCCGGTGTCCCCAGTCCTCCAGTTGGAGCTGGAGGAAGACGAGGTTCCAGGTGTGGGAGTCCGACTCGGTGCCGCTGACGATCACGTCGAGGGTGGCGTCGGTGCTCACCGCCGGCTCCTCTCGCTCGGGTCGAGGGCGGCGATCCTGGAGGGCAGCGTCTTCCAGACCTCCGGGGTGTAGAAGTGCCCGCCGGGAAGGACGTCGTGGCGGTACTCGCCCAGGGCCAGCGCGCGCCACTGCTCGCCCGCGTTGGCCTCGATGACGTCGTCGTCGGCGCCCGAGAGCATCTGCACCGGCATGCTGACGGTGGCGCCCTCGGTGTACCGGAAGGTGTCCCGGACCCGGATGTCGGCGCGCATCAACTCGACGGCCATCTCCTGGAGTTCGGGGTCCTCCAGGACGTGCGCCGGCATCAGCCCGTGGGTCTTCATCCAGAGCAGCAGGCCGTCGTCGTCGTCCTGCTGGGACGGGAACATGTCGCGGGGCGTCAGCCCGCGGGCGGGCGCGTTGGCCGAGGAGACGACCAGGTTCAGCGGCAGCGGCCCGCCGGCGCTCTCGATCCGCGCGGCGACGTCGAAGGCCATCCAGCCGCCCATGCTGTGCCCGAAGAGCACGTACGGGCCGTCGACGGCGGAGAGCACGGCCGCGGTGGCGTCCTGGGCCAGCTCCTCCCAGTCGGTGGCGAAGTCCTCCAGGAACCTGCCCTCCCGGCCCGGGTAGCAGATCGCCGACAGGGCGATGTCGGCCGGGACGGCGTCGCCCCACAGGTGGTAGGAGGCCGTCCCGCCGCCGCAGAAGCCCAGGCAGATCAGCGTCAGCGCGGCTCCCTCCGGGCGCCGGATGCTGATGACGGTGGTGTCCTGTGCGGTGTTCACTTGCCCTCCGTCCGACGGGACTCCACGAAGGCCGCCAGCCCGCGCAGTTCGGGGTGCTGGTAGACCTCCTTCGTGGACACGGTGATGCCGAACTGCTTCTTCAGCCGGCCGATGACGCGCAGCGCGATGAGCGAGTGGCCGCCCAGCGAGAAGAAGTTGTCGGTGGGACTGATCCGCGGCCGGCCGAGCACCTCGGACCACACGCCGGCGATCAGGGTCTCGAACTCGCCCTGCGGCTCGTCCCCGGCCTCCTGTCCGCCGTCGGCCCACAGGGCCTCGTCCACGGCGGGCAGGGCCCCGTGGTCCACCTTGCCGTTCACGCTCAGCGGCATGGCCTCCAGCGTGACGAAGGCCGACGGGACCATGAACGACGGCAGCAGGCCGCCCAGGTGCTCCTGGAGCTCCCGGGTGTGCGGGGCGCTCCCGCCCTCGGGCACGACGTACCCGACCAGCTGGTCGCCGGCGGTCGCGGTGCCGTGCAGGACGACGGCGGCGGTCCTGACCCCCGGGTGCGCGGCGAGCGCGGCCTCGATCTCGCCCAGTTCCACCCGGTAGCCGCGGATCTTGATCTGCCGGTCGACCCGGCCGAGGTAGTCGATGGCGCCGTCCGGGCGCAGCCGCACCCGGTCGCCGGTGCGGTACATCCGGCGGCCGGTTCCGGTCGGATCGGCGACGAACCGCTGCGCGGTCAGCGCGGGCCGGCCGACGTAGCCGGTGGTCACGGAGAGCCCGGCCAGGTAGAGCTCGCCCGGCTCGCCGACGGGCGCGGCGCGCAGGTGCTCGTCGAGCACGTGGGCGGTGAACCCGGGCAGCGGGAGGCCGATGTGCGGGCCCTCGCCGGTGATCCAGCCCGCGGTGGCGTCCACCGTGCACTCGGTGGGGCCGTACAGGTTGATCGCCTCGACCGTCCCGGCGGCGCGGGCCTCGCCCAGCTCCCGCCAGACCTCGGCCGGCACCGGCTCGCCGCCCATGAACAGCCGCAGCACGCGGCCGTCGGCGGTGGGGGCGAGGAGGGCCTCGCGCAGCACCTCCCAGTGCGAGGGCGTCAGGTCCAGGTCGTCGACGGCGTGCTCGTCGAGCAGGGCGCGCAGCACGGCCGGGTCGGTGCGCTCGTTCTCGCCGATCACCACGATGCTGTCGCCCCGGCAGATCCGGGCCCACTGCTGGACGGAGGCGTCGAAGGAGATGCTCGCGTTCCAGGCCACCACGCGCGGCCGGTCGGCGTAGAAGCCGGCGTCCTCGAGGTCCGCGGCGAGCGCGGCCACGCCGCCCCGGGTGGCCTCGACGCCCTTGGGCGTCCCGGTCGAGCCGGAGGTGAAGATCACGTACGCCGGGTCGGCCGGGGCGGCCTGTGCCGCCGGCGCGTCCGCGGCCGGCGCGGCGAGGGCGTCCGCGAGGGTGAGGACGTCGACTCCGGCGGGCCAGGCGGGACCGTTGCCGGGCTCCGCCAGGACGGTCCGCAGGCCGGCGCTCGTCACCATGTGGGTGAGGCGCTCCTGCGGGTAGGCCGGGTCCAGCGGCACGTAGGCGCCGCCGATCCGCCACACGGCGAGCAGGGCGACGACGAGGTCCGCGCCGCGGTGCATGCTGACGCCCACCCGGGCGCCGCGGCCGAGCCCGAGCTCGGCCAGCCGCCCGGCCAACTGCCGTACGTCCTGGTCGAGTTCGGCGAAGGTCAGGGTGCGGTCGGTCCCGCGTACGGCCATCCGGTCCGGGGTCGATTCGACCGCCCGCCGGAAGCGGACCATCGGGTCGACGGGTACGGTCCGGGCTGCCGGGGCCAGGGGCTCCTCGGTGATGCTCACGCGGCACCGCCGGTCTCCGCCGAGGCCGCCACGGTGGGCCGGCAGTCGTCGAGCTCGACGGGGTTGCCCATCGCGACGACGATCTTCCGGTCGCCCCGGAACGGGTCGCGGCCGTGCGCCGTGAGCACGTTGTCGACGAGCATGACGTCGCCCGGCTGCCAGGCCTGACGCACCGTGGCCTCGGCGTAGGCGGTGTTGATGAGCTCGAGCTCGTCCCGGGTCAGGGGCTTCCCGTCGGCCACGCCGGTTTCGAACGGCAGGCCGTCCGCGCCGAATTCGTCCAGGAGCGTCTCGCGGAGTTCCTCGTCCAATGACCAGGAATTCCAGAAGGCCATGTGGTTGAACCAGACCTCCTCATCGGTGGCCGGGTGCCGGACGATACCGGGCCGCCGCTGCACCGTTTTCAGATTTCCCTCGCCGTCCCAGCGGCAGGAGATCAGGTTCTCCGCGCAGTACTGCTCGACGTCCTCGCGGCGCTCGGTCGCGAATGCCTTTTCCCAGCTCACGGAGATGTGTTCGGAGTAGCTCCGGTGCAGGGTCCAGCCGTGGGAGCGAATGCGCTCGACCAGGGGGGCGGGCAGGTGCCGCAGGACCTCCCGGCAATCCGCCACCGGCGTCGCCCCGCCTTCCTCGGGGGCGATGAGGCAGGCGAACATCAGGAGCCCGGGGAAAGTCAGGGTGTAGCTGTTCTCGTTGTGCATCCGGATCGACTGGGCCGGCGGCAGGTCGGTGGACGAGTAGACGTCGTTGCCGAAGCTGCTGCGCGGCGTCGCCTTCTCCCGGTAGGGCGTCCGCTGCGGGATGAGGACGTCCCGGACGAGCGCGAAGTCCTCGACGGAGGCGACCGGGAGGCCGCGCAGGTACAGCGCGCCGTACCTTTGAAGCGCGGTACGGAGGTCGGGCAGGATCGCGTTCAGCCACGCGCAGGCCGCTTCGGCGCCTTCGAATCGAGGGACGACCAGGGTCGCCGGCTTGCCCTCCTCGAGGGTCCATTCCAGTTCTTGTGGCGCGGTGCTTGCAGAAGACATGACTCGATGCACCTTCCTCATGACGGAGCGCCACGGCGTGGTTCCGTGGTCGCCCCGGGGCAAGTTGAATCGTGATCAGAACCTCTGACCCGAGAACACGGTCATCGACCCGCGGGGGGTCGTCGTGCCGGGTCGCCAGGGAATTCGCGCGGCCCGGTTCAAGGGCCGACATCAGGACGGTTCGGCGGGGTGTCGCTGTTTCCGCCACCGGCGGCAGTGAATGGGCAGCCCAAGAGGCCGGCTCCGCAACGCCCGAAAAGGCGTCGACGAGCCGCTACCCGGGACCGTCAGGCCACCCCTGGCCGCACGTGCGGACTACCGGTACCGTAGCTCCGACCGGAGAACGTCGGGCTGCCGTCCGGCACGCCCGCACACCGATCCATTCCCCCCTCCCGAGTGCTCACATTCAGGTGCGGCGGAATCGCGCACCCGGTGTCGTTCCCCCCGAGCTGCCGAGGCGGGTGCAGTACTCCCCCATCGCCTCGCATTGACCGTGCACCGCCAATCAGATCACACCAATGCGCCGCCGTGGAAGAAGTAGCAGAGGCAAGTTCGGAATCTTTAATGTCACATTCACGTCACCGACAGTGACGATTCCCTTACCGTATGGGGCAATTCCCGTGCTGAGGGCGACGGGACACCGCCGTCGCCCGTCCGGCAACGGCGGCAACACCGGTACCAGAAGTCGGAGTTCCGCTTCCGGAACAGCGGCGCCCGGGCCGCCCTCCGGAGCGGGCACGCTCGGGCCCGCTCCGGAGCAGGCGCACTCGGACCCGTCCTCCGGAGCAGCGGCCGGCCCGGGCCCGTCCCTCCCGGCCGGCGCGCTCAGGCCCGCCCGAGGACGCGGTCGACGGCGATCTCGATGACCACCCGGTCCGGGTTGACCCGCGGCTCGCGGTAGCGCTCGGCGTACCGGCGCTCCGCCTCGGCGACCTGCTCGGGCTCCTCCCGGACGACCGCCACGCCCTCCAGCGTCGACCAGCGAGCCCCTGCGACCTGGCAGACCGCGACGCGCAGGCCCTCGGGCCCGGCCTCGGCGACGTTGCGGGCCTTGCGGCTGGTGCGGCTGGTGATCACCCGGGCGGTCCCCGTCTCCGGCTGGTACGTCACACCGACCGGCACCACGTGCGGCGTGCCGTCCGGGCGGGTGGTGGTCAGCGTGGAGATGTGCCGTTCCCGCCAGAAGGCGAGGAAGGATTCGTCGAGGTCGCGCGGGTCGTGGGCCATGCCCGCGATCGTACGGCCCCCGGGGAACGGTCGTTCCCCGGGGGCCGTACGGGCAGCGGCGTCAGTGCCCGCGCGCGATCCACTCCGGCAGGGCCGGGGCCTCGGCGCCGATGGTGGTCGGGTCGCCGTGGCCGGTGCGCACCACGGTCTCGGCCGGGAGCGTCAGCAGCCGCTCGCGGATCGAGTCGACGATCGTCGGGAAGTGCGAGAACGACCGGCCGGTGGCACCGGGACCGCCCTGGAACAGGGTGTCGCCGGTGAAGACGGTGCCCAGCGCGGGCGCGTACAGGCAGACCGCGCCCGGCGCGTGGCCCGGGGTGTGCAGCACCGTCAGCTCGGTGCCCGCCACCTCGATCCGCTGGCCGTCGGCCAGTTCGCCGTCCGGCAGCCGCTCGGGGTGGGTGAGCTTCCACAGCGGCAGGTCGTCCGGGTGCAGCAGGATCGGCGCACCGGTGCGGTCGGCGAGGGCCGGGGCCGCGTCGATGTGGTCGTTGTGCGCGTGGGTGGAGACGATCGCCAGCAGCCGGCGCCCGCCGAGCGCGGCCTCGATGGCCTCGGCGTCGTGCGCGGCGTCGATCACCACCGCCTCCTCGTCGTTCCCGACGATCCAGACGTTGTTCTCCACCTCCCAGCTGCCGCCGTCGAGTTCGAAGGTCCCGGCGGTCACCAGCCGGTCGATCCGCGCGGTCACAGGATCACCACCGAGCGGAGGACGTCGCCCTGGTGCATGCGCTCGAAGGCCTGCTCCACGGCGTCCAGCCCGATGGTCTCGGTGACGAAGGCGCCGAGGTCCAGGCGGCCCTGGAGGTAGAGGTCGACGAGCATCGGGAAGTCCCGCGAGGGCAGGCAGTCGCCGTACCAGGAGGACTTCAGCGCGCCGCCGCGGCCGAAGACGTCGAGCAGCGGAAGCTCCAGCGTCATCTCCGGGGTCGGCACGCCGACCAGGACGACGGTGCCGGCCAGGTCGCGGGCGTAGAAGGCCTGCTTGTACGTCTCCGGGCGGCCGACCGCCTCGACCACCACGTCCGCGCCGTTGCCGCCGGTCAGCTCGCGGATCGCCTCGACCGGGTCGGTGGTGCGGGAGTTGACGGTGTGGGTGGCGCCCAGCTTGCGGGCGGTCTCCAGCTTGCGGTCGTCGATGTCGACCGCGATGATCTTCGCCGCGCCCGCCAGCCGGGAGCCCATCACGGCCGCGCCGCCGACGCCGCCGCAGCCGATGACCGCGACCGAGTCGCCCCGGCCGACGTTGCCGGTGTTGATCGCGGCGCCGAGGCCCGCCATCACGCCGCAGCCCAGCAGGCCCGCGACGGCCGGCTCGGCCGCCGGGTCCACCTTGGTGCACTGGCCGGCCGCGACCAGGGTCTTCTCGGCGAACGCGCCGATGCCCAGCGCCGGGGACAGCTCGGTGCCGTCCAGCAGCGTCATCCGCTGCTTGGCGTTGTGGGTGTTGAAGCAGTACTGCGGGCGGCCCCGCTTGCACGCGCGACACTGGCCGCACACCGCGCGCCAGTTGAGGACCACGAAGTCACCGGGCTCGACCTCGGTGACGCCCTCGCCGACCGACTCCACGATGCCCGCGGCCTCGTGGCCGAGCAGGAACGGGAACTCGTCGTTGATGCCGCCCTCCCGGTAATGGAGGTCGGTGTGGCAGACGCCGCACGCCTGGATCCGGACCACCGCCTCACCCGGGCCAGGGTCCGGCACCACGATCGTGGCCACCTCCACGGGCGCGCCCTTGGCGCGCGCGATGACTGCCTTGACCTGCTGGGGCATCCGATTCCACCTCCGTCTGCCGGTGCGGCTCTGCACCGGTCTGACCTGCGACAAACGACTGCAAGACGAACTGCCCACGAAGCGTATCGCCCACCCGGCCGCCCACCGGCGGAGCGCCCGGGGCGATCCTCCGCGGCACGGTGTGCTAGGGGCCCACCCCACCCGCCGACGGCCTGTCCGCCGGCGTGGAAGCGGCTCACGACCTCTCCGGTGGCACGTGCCGGCCGGGTATCCGCCGGGGGCCCGGCGACAGTCCGGCGCGGCCGTGGCGGTGGGGGCGCATAGGTGGCACTGAGCGCCCGTCCGTGCGCCTCGAAGTGCCCGGAAAGCACCGGCGTTGGCTGGAAGTGCCGCAGACGGGCGCCCCGCCAGCCACGTACGGTCGTAGCTGAGACGGTCCAAGCGACCACGCTCAGCACACCCGCCCCACCCGTCGGCGCGTGACCCTGCGCCGGCCGCGCCGGATGCGTACCGACCGTGCGCCGCCGCACATTTCGCGCCAGACCCCCGCAATTCCCCCCGTAGGAGCCCGACCGAACCCCGGCCCGTGTCGAGCCGCCAGCCGGCCGCATCACCCGTCCCCCGCACCATCCCCGGATTCACCCCCCGTCGGGTCGCGCCCCGCGGCCCACCGTCCTGGAGTCTGGAGTACGGATGTCCACCGAGAACAGTGCGACCAGCGCCGGCACCGCCCCGCTCCCCCCGCTGCACTGCATGCGCCGGCTCGAACCCGGCCCGCCCCGCCTCGCCGCGCTGCCCACCGGCACGCCGGTCTGGCTGGTCAGCCGGCACGCCGACGTGCGCCAGGTGCTGACCGACCCGCGGCTGGGCCGCGCCCCGCTCTACGCGCCGGACGCCCCGCCGGTCACGGTCACGCCCAACATCCTGGACGATCCCCAGAGCATGCTGAACATCGACGGCACCGAGCACCAGCGGCTGCGCCGCACCGTGCAGCGGGCCTTCACCCCGCGCGCGATCGAGCGCTGGCGGCCGTGGGTGGCCTCGGCCGTCGAGTCGCTGATCGACGAGCTGATCGACCACGGCTCCCCCGCCGACATCATCGCGGGCTACTCCCGCCCGCTGCCGGTCGCGGTGATCAGCCGGCTGATGAACCTGGACAACCTGGACAGCAAGCGGCTCGCGCACTGGAGCGACCACGCGCTCTCCGCCACCGCCTACAGCGCCGAGGCGATCGCCACCGCGATGACCGAGTTCGCCGCCTTCGGCTCCGAGGTGATCGCCCAGCGCCGGGCCGCCCCCGGCGAGGACCTGGTCAGCGGCCTGCTCGCGGCCGCCGCCGAGGACGGCTCGATCACCGAGGGCCAGCTGGTCGCGCTGGTCATCGGCCTGGTCGTGGCCGGCCACGAGACCACCATGACCAGCCTCGGCAACGCCCTGGTCTACCTGCTCCAAGACGACCGCGAGGCCTGGCAGCGGCTCGCCTCCGACGAGGCCAGCGCCGTCGCCGCGACCGAGCAGCTGCTGCGCGCCGTCCCGCTCGGCGACCCCCAGGAGCACCTGCCCGGGCTGATGCGCCGCACCGTCGAGGACGTCGAGATCGGCGGCGTGGTCATCCCGGCCGGCAGCGTGGTCGCCGCCGACGCGGCCGCCGCCAACCACGACCCGGAGATCTTCACCGGGGACCTGCGCACCGAGCTGTTCTCCCCGCTGGCCGCTCCCACCCTCACCTTCGGCGCCGGCCCGCACCACTGCCTGGGCGCCTGGCTGGCCCGGATGGAGCTGGAACTCGCCCTGCACCGGCTGGCCCGCCGGCTGCCCGCGCTGCGGCTGGCCGACCCGGTCGAGCGGATCGACTGGCGGCGCGGCCTGCTCACCCGCAGCCCGAACTCCCTGCGGGTGGTCTGGTGACGGGCCGCGCGGACACCGATCCGGTGCTCGTCCGGGTCGACCGGGACCGCTGCATCGGCTCCGGGATGTGCGCCCTCAGCGCCCCCGACTCGCTGGCCCTCGGCGCCGACGGACTGGCCGCGCCGCTGGCCGGGTACGCGGACGGCGGCGCGGAGTTGACGGACGGGCTGAGCGAGGCCGTGGACTACTGCCCGGTCGAGGCGCTCAGCCTCCACTCGGCGCGCGGCGGCTACCGGATCGCCCCGGCGGAGTGACCCGGCGCCGGTGGCGCCCGACCGCGGTCGTTCGCGGCGGGCGCCGTCGGCGCGCTTCCCGAAGCCGCCGGGCCTTCCCGGCACTGTCAACCGATTAGCCGGGCTCATGGGTCGATGAGCTTATCGATCTTGTTCGGCCCCTCCGCCCGCTGGTGGGCTGGCCCTATGACAAACGCCGAAGCCCTCGCCCCACCAGCCGCCCCACCCACCGCGCACCGCTGGCCCCCGGTCCTCGCCGTCGCACTCGCCACCTTCACCGTGGTGTCCTCCGAGATGATGCCGGTCGGCCTGCTCACCCCGATGTCCCACAGCCTCGGGGTCACCGACGGGGTCACCGGCCTCTCCCTCACCATCACCGGCCTGATCGCCGCCGCCCTCTCCCCCTTCGCCCCGCTGCTCGTCGGCGCGCGCGACCGCCGGACCGTCCTGGTCGCCTTCATGCTGCTGCTCGGCCTGGCCAACGCGGTCACCGCGCTGGCGCCGGACTTCGCGGTGCTGGCCGCCGGCCGCGTCCTGCTCGGCGCCGCCATGGGCATCGTCTGGGGCCTCGCCACGAGCGTCGGCCCGCGCCTCGCCGACGGCCCGCGCCTCGCGCTCACCATGACGCTGATCTTCTCCGGCGTCTCCATCGCCTCGGTCCTCGGCGTCCCGCTGGGCACCTACCTGGCCGCGCTGCTCGACTGGCGCGCCGCGTTCTGGGCGCTCGCCCTGCTCGGCGCCGCCTCCGCCGCCGTCCTCGCCGCCACCCTGCCCGCGCTGCCCGTGCACGAGCGCGGACGGCTCGGCGGACTGGCCGGCGCCCTGCGCCACCGGGGCGTCGCCGCCGGGATCGCGATCACCGCCTTCGTCGTGCTCGGACACTTCGCCGGCTACACCTACATCCGCCCGGTCCTCGAAGCCGACGCGGGCCTGAGCACCGGCGTGATCGCCGCCTGCCTGCTGGTGTACGGACTCGCGGGCGTCGCCGGGAACTTCACCCTCGGCCCGCTGTCCGGGCGCCGCCCGAAGACCGCGGTCGTCCTCGCCCTGGCCGGCGTCGCCCTGGCCGCCGCCCTGCTCGCGTACGCCGGCGGCGTCGTCACCGTCCTGCTCGTCCTGGTCGTCTGGGGCGCCTCGTACGGCGGGGTGTCGGTCTCCACCCAGGCCTGGGTCCGCACCGCCGACCCGGCCCGGATCGAGGCCTCGGCGGCGGTCTGGGCGGGCGTGTTCAACGCGGGCATCGCGCTCGGCTCCTTCGCCGGCGGACTGGTCGTCGACCGGGCCGGGAACCGCGCCGTCCTGCTCACCGCGGCCGGGCTGGCGGCCGTCGGACTGCTGATCGCCCTGCTCTCCCGGCCCGACGACCGGCGGCCCTGACGGCGGCCCGATCACCGGCCCGGCCCGCGGCCCGACCGGCCCCTCTGATTCCCCGCGGGCTCAGTCGAGGAGCCCGGCCAGCAGCTCGACGAACCCGGCCGCCAGCCGGTGCGGCCGCCGCTCGTGCTGGACCACCTCCAGCGCCGTCGGCCCCAGCCCGGGCACCGGCAGGAAGCGGATGTCCGGCCGCCGGACGTACGCCGTGCTGCGCTCGCACAGCAGCAGCCCCTGACGGGTGCCGGCCACCATCGACAGGCCCTCCTGGATGGTGGCCGCACCCGCCGGGTAGGCCAGCTCGCGCCCACCCGGCGTCCGCCGGGGTGCCTGCGCCCACCGCCAGTACTCGGGCGCCGGGCCGCGCGGCTCGATCAACGGCACCCCGGCCAGCTCCTCCGCGCCCACCCCGTCCGCGCCGTCCGCCCCGCCGAGGCGCCGCTCGGCGGAGACCGCCAGGTACACCGGCTGGCGGGAGAACTCCATCAGCACGTCCAGGCCCGGCTCCCGGCACGGGGCGAGCACGATCGCCAGGTCCACCTCGCCCCGGGCGAGGTGCGAGAACGGGTCCGCCCACGGCAGTTCGACCAGCTGCACCGTGCCCTCCGGCAGGCGCGCCAGCACCCGGGCGACCGGCTCGTACACCGCGCACTGGAAGCCCAGCCGCAGCGGCCGCGCGGTGGCCGCGGCGGCCCGGGCCGCGTCGTAGCCCTCCCGGAGCCGCTCGAAGGCGGGCACCACCTGCTCGGCCAGCGCCCGCCCCAGTTCGGTCAACTCGACCCGGCGGCTGGTCCGTTGGAACACCGGTGCGCCGACCCTGCTCTCCAGGCGCTTGATCAGCTGGGAGACCCGCCCCTGCGAGACGCCGAGGCGCTCCGCCGTCCGCCCGAAGTGCAACTGGTGGACGAGGACCGCGAAGCACTCCAGCTCCTGCAGCGGCAGCTCGGGCAGGACGGGAGTCCCGGAGGCTCCGGGGGCCGGCGTCGGTCGTTCCACCTCGGCAGTCTACGCGGGCCGACCGGCCGCTCCGCAGGCCAGCAGGGCGCGCAGCTCGGCGGCCGGGTCGCCCTCGTGGTACGGGCGTTCGCTCTGCTCGATGTGGTCCAGGAACTCCTGGTACCGCAGGGCGTAGGACAGGTGGTAGAGCGGCTCGGCGAGTTCGAGGGCGCGCCGCGGGTCGGAGCCGGGGGCGTGGCGCTGCCAGGCCTCCGTCCAGACCCGGACGTGGTGCTGCCAGGCCTCCTCGCCGAGGTAGGCGCGCGGGCGCAGCCCGTCCAGGGCGGGGTGGCCGAGGCAGGAGTCGGCGTAGTCGACGACCACCGTGCCGGCGCCGTCGGAGCGCCAGTTGCCGGGGTGGAAGTCGCCGTGCAGCAGCGTCTCCGGCAGGCCGCAGTCGGCGAGCCGGTCCAGCAGCCCGGGCAGGTCGGCGGCGAAGGCGGCCAGCCGGTCCAGCTCCTCGGGCGTGAGGTCGGTCTCCTCGGCGAACCGGTCCGACAGGGCCGCCAGCTGGGCCGCCAGGGCGCGCGGGGTGCGGTCGCGCAGGCCGGCCAGGTCGGCCGGGCGGTCCGCGAGCGCGGCCTGGGCGGCGACGAGGCGGGGGACGACGTCGGCCACCGTCCCGGCGGAGGGGCTCCAGCAGTCCTCGCCGGGGACGTGGTCGAGCAGCAGCCGGCCAGCGGAGGGGTCGGCGGCGAGGACGGTCGGCACGAGCCCGCGGTCCACGCCGCCGAGCAGCGCGATGACCTCGCCCTCGTGGGCGTTGAACGCGGGCGTCGTGGTCTTCAGCCAGGCGTCGGCGCCGGTGGCGGTGGGGAGGCGGAACAGGCCGGAGAGGTTCCAGGTCCGGATCTGCCGCGCGGGCCCGGCCGACGGACGGCCGACGGCGGCGAGCCGTGCCTCCGCCCAGTCCAGCGCCTCCCGCAGGCCGTCGGGCGTGGCCCAGGCGGCGCGGCGCTCGGCGGGGCCGAGCAGCGCGGCCGTCCCGTCGTCCGGGGCGCCGGCCGTGAGGGCGGTCGGCCGGCGCAGCGCCTCGGCGTGGTAGCGGACCCGCCCGCCGTGGCCCGGGTCCTCGCTCCGGCCTTCGACCAGGCGGGCCACCAGCACCGGCACCCCGGCCTCCTCGGTCGCCCGCGCGACCACCCCGTCCACCGAGGACCACCAGCCGACCTCCACCTCGAACGGGCCCAACTGCCCGAAGTGCTCGTCGCCGTAGGTGAGATCGACCGTCACGGTCCGGTTGCTCGCTCGCTGCATCGGAGCAGCTTCGCCCACCGGAGCGGCTCGGCGCGAACGAATTTCCGCCCGCCCGGAACGGGGCGGAGCCGCCCCACCCGGGGCTAACCTGGGCCGGTGACACGGCGATCGGGCACGGTGGTGCTGATGTGCGGTCTGCCCGGGGCGGGCAAGACCACGTATGCGATGGGCCTCGTCCGGCGGGGCTACGCGCGGCTGTCGATCGACGAGGTGGTCTGGGAGCGGCTCGGGCGGTGCGATGCCGGGCTGGTCCTGCCGCAGCCCCCGCCCTGAGGTCCTGAACAGGCCCTACCGGATCGCCACCGCCGTGCCGGAGACCCGCACCCGGGTGTCCTCGGCCCGCAGTTCGACCCGCAGGACGCCCGGGCGGCCCAGGTCCTCGCCCTGGTGCAGGGTGAGCACCGCCGGGGCCGTCACCGCGCCGAGCTCCCGCAGGTAGGCGCCGAAGGCGGCCGCGGCGGCGCCGGTGGCCGGGTCCTCGACCACGCCGCCGACCGGGAACGGGTCGCGGACGTGGAAGACCTCGGGGGCCTCCCGCCAGGCGAGCTGCAGGGTGGTCAGGTCGCGGGCGCGCATGTGGGCGGCGAGGCCGTCGAAGTCGTAGTCGAGCCGGGCCAGCCGCTCGCGGGTGGCGACCGGCAGGACGAGGTGGCGGGCGCCCGCGTAGGCGACGCGGGGCGGCAGGGCCGGGTCGAGGTCGGCGGCGGACCAGCCGAGCAGGGCGAGCGCCTCCGCGACGTCGGCCGCCGGCACCTCCTCGACCTTCGGCTCGACGCTGGTGAGGGTGGCGCGCAGCAGCCCGTCGGCCCCGCGCTCGACCCCGACCGGGACGTCCCCGGCCGCGGTCACGAAGACGTACCGCCCGGGGCCGACGTGCTCGGCGAGGGCGACGGCGGCGCCGACCGTCGCGTGCCCGCAGAACGGCACCTCGGCGAGCGGGCTGAAGTACCGTACGCGGTAGGCCCCTTCGGCCGGGCCGGCGGTCAGGAAGGCGGTCTCGGAGTACCCGATCTCGGCGGCGACGGCGAGCATCCGCTCGTCGGTCAGCCCGGTGGCGTCGAGCACCACGCCGGCCGGGTTGCCGCCCTCGGGGCGGGTCGCGAAGGCGGCGTAGCGGAGGATCTCAGGAGCGGCGTCGTCGGTCATGATCGGACGAACGCCTGCCGCTCGTCCGCTGTTCCCGCCCACCGGAGCACCGCTTCCACCGGAGCGGGGCCCTCACCGCAGCACCGCCTCCAGGAAGTCCGAGCCGAGCCGGGCGCTGCCCGCCAGGTCGAGCTCGTAGAGCATGTACCGTCCGCGCCGCCGGGTCGTCAGCAGCCCGGCCTTGCGCAGCACGGCCAGGTGCCGGGACACCTCGGGCGCGCTGAGCTGCCAGGCGGAGGCCAGTTCGCCGGTGGTGTGCGGGCCGCGGGCCATGGTGCGGGCGAGGCGCAGCCGGACGGGGTGGGCGAGCGCCTCCAGGCGCTGCTGGACGAGGGCGAGCGAGACGGGCTCGGGCAGGCCGGCCTCGGCGACGGGGTACTGGAGGACGGGCCGCCAGCCGCTCGCGTGCACCACCAGCAGGTGCGGGCGGCCGAAGGCGGTCGGGATGAAGGTGACGCCCCCGGAGTCGGTGCCGCTGGTGGCACTGTCCTGGAGCTTGTCGATGACGATCCGGCGCCGTCCGTCCCCGCCCTGGTCGAGCGTGACGGAGGGCGAGACGTCGGCGAGCGCCTCGGCGAGGCCGCGGCGGGCGAGCAGGTCGGCCTTGCGCCGGGCGTCGGCGGCGAGGTCGGGCAGGACGCGCTGCCAGGCGTCGGCGAAGAACGCGGACCGGCAGTCCTCCAGCATCCGCCGCACCAGGGCCCGGACGGCCGGCGGGTCGGTGAGCAGCCGGTCGGCGAAGGCGGCCTGCCGGGGGCCGCGGGCGAGGGCGAGTTCCCGGGCCCGCTCGTTGGCGTCCGGGTCGGTGAGCGGGGAGCCCATCCGGCGGGTGAGCCGGGAGGAGCCGCAGGTGGTGATGAGGGCGGCGGCGACGTACAGCTCGTCGTCGATCCGGTCGATGGCGTCGAGCTCCTCGTCGAGCGTGGCGCCGGGCAGGCCGGGGACGAGGAAGTCGGCGCGCGAGGAGCGCCAGAGGAAGTCGGCCTCCAGGAGCCGTTCGGACAGCTCGGGCGGGATCACGGCGGCGGTGCAGCCGGCCCAGCCGTGCAGCGCGGGGTGGTGCGCGGGCTCGGCGAGCACGTGCAGCATGGCGTTCAGCTCGCCGAGCGGGGAGGGCGTGAAGAGCAGGCGCTCGTCGGGCAGGCCGGTGATGTCGATCGTCAGGCTCATGCGCCCGCCTCTCCCCCGGCCTCCGGCCGGGGGTACCCCCGGCGCTCCGCAGGGGCATGCGCCCACGCGCTGTTCCTGATGGTTCGCTCGCTCAGCTCACTCACGCGTTCGATCCTGTCACCCCGCCCGACGGCCTCCGCCGCGGATTGACGGTAAGCGTCAATCCGCGTGCCAGGCGGTCCGACCTGGGCGGACGGTACCGGCCATGAGCCTGATCCGGGAGAAGTCCGTCCACGACCACGCGGCCGCCCGCCACGGCGAGCCGCCCGCCCCGCCGATCGGCACGGGCCGCCGGGGGCCGTCCGCGCTGCTGGGCCTGCTGACCGCCGCCGGCGGGCCCCGGTACGCCGTCGCGCTGGCGGTGGACGCGGTGGGCGGCGGCCTGCTGCGGCCGTTCCTGCTGCTGTACGGCATCGGCGTGCTGCACCTCGGCGCGGGGGCGGCCGGGCTGGCGCTGTCCGCCGGGATGGTGGCGGGCCTGCTGGTGGTGCCGCTGACCGGCCGCTGGATCGACCGCGGCGCCCGCACCCTGCCCGCCGCCGTCACCCTGCTGGTGCGGGCGGCGGGTGCGCTGGCGCTGCTGCTCGCGGACGGCCAGCCGGGGTTCACCGCGGCGGCGGTGCTGTTCGGGGTGGGCAGCCAGTCCTGGCCGACCACCCACGCGGCCGTGGTGAGCACGCTGACCGAGGGCCGGCTGCGGGACGCCGCGCTGGCCGCCGGGCGGTCGCTGCGCAACGCCGGGATGGGCGCGGGCGCGCTGCTGGCCACCGTGGCGGTGAGCGGCGGAACGGGTGTGATCCGGCTGCTGGCCGGGGTGACAGGCGCGGCCTGCCTGGTCGCGGCCGCCCTGGTGGGCTCGCTGCGGGTGCGGGCCCCACGGCAGGAGCGGCCGGCGGACACCCGGGAGCGGGCGGAGCCGCTGCGCCGGATCACCCTGCTGAGCCTCGCCAACGTGCCGTACGCGTTCTGCTTCGACGTGCTGGAGGTGGCGCTGCCCGCGCTGCTGGTGCTGCACCTGCACGCCTCACCGGCCTGGTCCTCGGGCGTCTTCGTCGGCAACACGGTGCTGGTGATCGCCCTGCAGCTGGCGCTGGTGCTGAAGCTGGCGGACCGTTCGCGGCACACCGTGCTGGCGGCCTCGGGGGCACTGCTGGCGGTGTCGTACCTGGCCTTCTGGGCGGTCGGCTCGCTGGGCGGCGTGCCGGGGGCGGCGGGCGTCGCGGCGGTCTCGGTGCTGTACACGCTGGGCGAGATCCTCTACACCGGCTCGGGGACGGCGCTGGTGGCGTCCGTCGCCCCGCCGCACCTGCTCGGCCGGGCACTGGCGCGCTGGGAGCTGTCCTCGGGAGTGGGGCGGGCGGCCGCGCCGGCCGTGCTGACGGCGCTGCTGGCCGCCGGACCGGGGGCGCTGTGGGCGTCGCTCGCCGCCGCCACGGCGCTGGGGGCGCTGGCGGTGCTGCGGCTGGGTCCGCGGTGAAGGCCGTGGCCCCGACCCCGGTGGGATGATCGGCCCCATGGCTCTCACCCCGCACCAGCAGCACCTTCGCGACCGGATCATGGCCGCCGGGGTGACCGCTCCGCCGGAGCCGTGGCGGCCCGTCGGCCGGGGGATGATCGCGGTCGGCGGACTGCTCGGCATCGGCTTCGCCGTCCACCCGGAGAGCGGGCACGACCTGGTGCTGACGGTCTCGCACAGCGGCCACGGCCTGTTCGACGCGGTGACCGGCCTCAAGCTGGCCCGCGACCACGAACCCGCCGAGGACCCGGACGGCCAGGACCTCGCCTGCCCCGGCCTCGGCCAGGTCGCGGACGTGCGCATCCCGGTGGCGGGGACGTGGGGCGGCGGGCTGCACACCGCCGCCGACGGGGGCTGGCACATCGAGGTGGTCGCGCCGGAGTGGCCGCACCACCGGGTGCTGCTCGCCAGCGGCCGGGGGCCGTGGCAGGGCGAGCACGGCGAGAGCTGGTGGCTGGTCCTCGACTCCTCCTGGTCCACCTTCCGCGCGGCCGGCTTCTCCCCGACCGGCCGGACCCTCGCGGTGGCCACCAGCAGCGACCTCACGCTCTGGACCCGCGGCTAGGGCCTGTCTTCAAACTCGCGTCTGCGGGGCGACGCCGGGAGTTTGAAGACAGGCCCTAGGCCTTCCGGATGCGGACGGGCCGCGGACCGGTGATGCTGACGGCGAGGCGTGACCGGCCCGAGGAAGGACCAATCAAGCATGAGCGCACTCGACTTCGAGATCATCGACAGCCCCGACAGCTCGCTCAACAAGACCTCCGTCCTGGTCACCGGCCCGCAGGACGCGCTGCTGGTGGACGCCGGGTTCACCCGCTCCGACGGGCGCCGGCTGGTGGAACGGATCAGGGCGAGCGGCAAGGAGCTGACCACGGTCTTCGTCAGCCACGGCGACCCGGACTTCTACTTCGGCGCCCAGGAGGTCCAGGACGCCTTCCCGCGGGCCCGCTTCCTGGCCACCGCCACGACCGTCGAGCACATCCAGGAGACGTACGAGTCCAAGTTGCGCGCCTGGGCCCACCTGGGCCCGGAGCTGCCCACCCGGCTGGTGCGGCCCGAGGTGCTGCACGGGGACGAGCTGGTCTTCGAGGGCCACCGCTTCGAGCTGCGCGGCGCCGACTTCCACCTGCCGGACCGGCACTACCTCTGGCAGCACCACCACCGGGCCGTGCTGGGCGGGGTGCTGCTCTTCGAGGGGCTGCACGTGTGGACCGCCGACACCCCGACCTCCGCCCAACGGGCCGCCTGGATCGACCTGTTGGACGGCATCGAGGCGCTCCACCCGACCTGGGTGGCGGCTGGCCACCGGATCGCCGGCGCGCCCACGGACCTGAACGCCGTCGACCACACCCGGGCCTACCTGCGCGCCTTCGAGACCGAGATCGGCCGGGCCGCGGACGCGGCCGCCGCCAAGGAGGCGCTGGAGCGGCGCTTCCCGACGCTGGGGCTGCGGATCGCGGTGGACATCGGCACCAAGGTCGTCATGGGCGAGATGGCGTGGGGGTGAGCGGACGGTGATCGAGATCCCCCGGGACGTCGCCTCCTTCGCGGAGTCGCAGTCCCCCGCCGACGTGGTGCGCCGCCAGTACCTGGCCTCCGCCCGGGGCGACCTGGCCGCGCTGCGCGCCACCCTGGCCGAGGACGTGGAGTGGACCGAGATGGCCGGCTTCCCGCTGGGCGGCACCTACCGCACCCCGAAGGGCGTCACCACCAACGTGATGGAGCGGCTGGCCGCCGACTGGGACGACTGGACGGCGCACGACGACAGCTACGTGGTGGACGGCGAGGACGTCGTGGTCCTGGCCCGCTACACGGCCGTCCACAGGGCCACCGGAAAACCGCTCGCGGTGCGGGTCGCCCACCACTTCACCGTGCGCGGCGGCCGGATCGTGCGCTTCGAGCAGTTCACCGACACCGCGCTGGTCAGGGAGGCGATGACGGCCTGAGGCCCGCACGGGACCCTCGCGACGCCCGCGTTCACTCGTACGGGCGAGCGCGGCGCGGCGCGCCAGGCGCGGTCTCGACAGACCACCCGGACGGCGGCAGGCTGACCCCGACCACGGCCGGAGAACGAGGAGTCGAGCATGGCGGGCACGGACACCGGGACCACCGGAGCGGGCGGCGGGCGGCAGCGCCCGATCGTCGTCGTCGGGGCGTCCCTGGGTGGCGCGAAGGCGGCCGAGGCGCTGCGCGAGGCCGGGTACCGGGGCGGCATCGTCCTGATCGGCGAGGAGCACGAGCGCCCGTACGAGCGGCCGCCGTTGTCCAAGGGCTACCTGCAGGGCAAGACGCCCCGGGAGAAGATCTACGTCCACCCGCCGCAGTGGTACGCGGAGCACGACGTCACGCTGCGGCTGGGCACGGCGGTGGCCGAGATCGACCCGGCCGGGCACACCGTGACGCTCGCCGACGACGGCCGGATCGAGTACGCCAAGCTGCTGCTGACCACCGGCTCGGTGCCGCGCCGACTGCCGGTGCCCGGCGCGGACCAGGACGGGGTGCTCTACCTGCGCCGGGTCGAGGACAGCGACCGGATCAGGGCGGCGCTGCGGCCCGGGGCCCGGATCGCGGTGATCGGCGCGGGCTGGATCGGGCTGGAGGTGGCGGCCGCGGCCCGCGAGGCGAGCGCCGAGGTGACGGTGCTGGAAGCGCTGGAACTGCCGCTGCTGCGGGTGCTCGGCCGGGAGGTCGCCCAGGTCTTCGCCGACCTGCACCGGGAGCACGGGGTGGACCTGCGCCTCGGCGTGAAGGTGGCCGAACTGACCGGCGAGGGCGGCTCGGTGACCGGCGTGAAGCTCGCCGACGGCACGACGGTGGCGGCCGACGCGGTGGTCGTCGGCATCGGCATCGCCCCCGCCACCGGCCTCGCCGAAGCGGCCGGGCTGGAGGTCGACAACGGGATCAAGACCGACCAGCACCTGCGTACCTCGGACCCGGACGTCTACGCGGCCGGCGACGTCGCCAACGCCTACCACCCGCTGTTCGGCAAGCACGTCCGGGTCGAGCACTGGGCCAACGCGCTCAACCAGCCGCAGACCGCCGCCCGCGCGCTGCTCGGGCAGCCCGATGCGGTGTACGACCGGGTCCCGTACTTCTTCACGGATCAATATGATCTTGGCATGGAGTACGTCGGCTACGTCGAACCCGACGGCTACGACCGGGTGGTGTTCCGCGGCGACCCGGCCACCCGCGAGTTCATCGCGTTCTGGCTCTCCGGCGGCCGGGTGCTCGCGGGGATGAACGTCAACGTCTGGGACGTCACCGACCCGATCCGCGAACTGGTGCGCTCGGGGCGGGTGGTGGACACCAAGGCGCTGGCCGACCCGAAGGTGCCGCTCGGGGACCTGTAGGGTCCGGCCTCAGCCCACCGGGATGCCGGGGTTCACCAGCCCCCGGCCCCCGGTGACGGTGTTGCCCGCGCCGATCGTCACCGTGCAGTTCGCCGCGTCGTAGTCGGTCACGTCGATCGCGTAGCGGTCCGGGCCGGTGGCGCCGGTGAGGTCGGAGCGGTTGCCCCGGAAGACGGTGCCGCAGCCCCAGCCCGGCCGGACGCTGTGGACCTGGTAGCCGTCGTCGGTGGTGCGCCGGCCGGTGTTGTTCTCGATGACGTAGCCGTTGCCCTTCACGTCGACCCAGGAGTCGTCGTAGTTGCGCCCGGTGAGGCCGTCGCCGTCGAAGGTGTTGCCGGAGACGAGGCCGCCGACGGTGCCCTCCTTGAGGTCGACGTTCTCGGCGCCGATGTTCGGGCCGAAGGTGTTCCCGGTGATCCGCACGTAGTCGCTGTGGTCGGTCAGGGTGTTGGCGGTGCCGACGTAGACGCCCTCGCCCATGCCGTCCCGGCTGAGGCCGGTGTCGTGGATGCGCGAGCCGCGCAGCGTGCCGTGGGCGCTGGAGTTGCGGAAGTGCACGCCCTCCATGGTGGTGTGGTGGACCGTCACGTCGTCGAGGACCACGTAGTCGGCGGAGTCGGCCATGATGCCCTTCTGGGCCCCGGTGACGGTCAGCCCCTGGACGGTCCAGTAGCTCGCGCCGTCGAGGTGGAGGCCGTAGCCGCCGCCGGTGGGGGTGGTGAGGACGGCCTTCGCCGAGCCGGTGAGGGTGATCCGGGCGGCGGCGGTGCCGGGGGTGGTGGCCTTGAAGGTGCCGGTGTAGGTGCCGTCGGCGAGCTGGATGGTCTGGCCGGGCGCGGCGGCGGCGAGCGCGCTCTGGAGCTGCTTGGCGGTGCCGACCTTGACCACGGCCGCCGGGGCGGCGGAGTCGGTGGCCACGGCCGCGGGGGCGGCGCTGCCGAGGGTGAGGACGGTGAGCGCGGCGAGGAGAACGGGGCGCCTGGTCACGGACGGTGCTCCTTGCGGTGGTCGGGGCCGGCCGGAGGACGGGGCCGGTGGCGACAGGAACATGCCGTCGCCCAGAGTGGACTGGACCATTCCGAGGCGTCAAGAGTGCCTCCCCGCGCGATACTGGAGCCCTGGGGGAGCCTCGGACAGGGTCGGTCAGGATCGGTCGGGGTCGGACGGTCGGAGAGGGAGGCGGCGATGGGCGGCGGTACGGCCGGGTTCGCCGTGGTGGTGTTCGGCGCGCTGGGCGGCGTGGTCGCCTACCTCGCCGGGGTGGTCGGCCTGCGCGAACTGCGGAGGCTGCGCCGGGTCGGCGTCCCCGTGCGGGCGCTGGTACGCGAGCGTGCCGCGGCGCCGGAGGACCGCGCGCTGCCGCCGCGGCCACTGCTCCAGTTCGAGACCGAGGACGGCCGGGTGGTCGAGGTCTTCTCCCCCGTCCCCTCCACCGCCCGCCACCCGCTGCCGGACGGCGGCTTCGTCCCGGTCCGCTACGACCCGGCGGACCCGCGGCAGGTGCTGGTGGACGGGCGGGAGCGCGCGGGGCTGGAGTACGGGTTCCTCGCGCTCGGGGTGCTGGTGGTGCTCGGCTCGATCACCCTCGGCGCCGCGGTGCTCTGAGCGGTACGACGCACGCGGGCGGGCGGGCCTCGCCCGACCCGCCCGACGCACTCACATGGTGGCCGCGGTGGTCGCCGCCACGGTGGTCGCGATGGTGACGGCGGCCATGGTGAGCTGCACGGCCCGGATCGCCTCGCGGACGGAATCGGCCGCCCCGTCACCGGCGGCGATCTCAGCGAAGCGCGGCTCGACCTGCTTGCGGGGCAGGTCGGGGAAGGCCAGCCCGTGCAGCCGGGAGCCGTGCAGCAGGGCCACCAGGGCTGCGGTGCGCAGGTCCGGTTCGGCGCCGTCCAGCACCACCGCGGCCAGCCGCGCGCGCAGTTCGCGCTCCGCGCCACCGTCCGCCTCCGGGTAGCGGCGGACCGGGAGGATGCCCAGCGCGCGGCGGCGCTCCTCGACCACCAGGCCGCGCTCGCACAGCCGCGCGACGGTGTCGGCGACCACCGTCGACCGGTCCCTGGTCAGCCAGTCGGCCGCCTTGGCCTTGCCGGAGCGGCGTCCGGCGGCCCACTCGTCGAGGCGGGCCAGCCGCCCGTCCACCAGCGGTTCGCCGGTCGGGGTGCGGTCGGTGACGGTGAGCCGGCCCTCCTCGATCGCGACCCGCTCGGCCAGCACCAGCTCGGCCAGGATGCCGCCCGCGGCGGCCCAGGCGGCGGTGGCGGCGTCCTTCGCCACGCCGGACTCGTCGTCCAGCGAGAGCAGCATCAGCTCCTCGGCGAGGGTGACGTGCATCGGGGTGTCCCTTCTTCTCGGCTTCTCGGCTTGTCGCGGCCACGCGGGCCCCAGGCGCGTAGCCCTCAGCCCCGCAGGGCGTCGACCAGGCGTCGGGCCCGGGTGTCCTCCTCCAGCAACGCCCGGAGCAACCGATCAGTGCCCTGACCTGCGACGTCGGCCAGGTAGGCCTCCACCGAGCGAGGGTCGGCGGGCAGCGTCACCTCGCCGGAGTCGAGCGCGGCGTGCGCCCTGGCGTAGTCGAGACCGAGACCGGCGAGCAGTTCGCCGGCGCCGTCCTCCTCCACCGGCCGCGGCTCGTGGCGGGCCACCTCGTGCACGGCCAGCAGGGCGAGCAGGACGTGCTCGGTGCCGGGCGTACGGCGTCCGAGGCGCTCGGCCTGGGCGTCGGCCTCCGGCCGGATCCAGGCCGCCGGACCGGACGGGCCCGGCTGCAGCAGGCGCTTCCAGCGCGGGGCCGGGTGGGCGCGGCGGGCCAGCAGCGCCTCCCGGGTGGGGCGCAGCAGCGGGTCGAGGGCACCCGGCGCGGCCGGGTCGCCCGCCGAGACCGGCGAATCCGGCAAGTCCGGTGGGTTCGGTGGGTTCGGTGAGACCGGCGAGTCCCGCCGGTCCGGCTCCGGCACGGTCGTTTCCATCGGCCCTCCCACGACTGCGGCTTTACTCGGACTATACGCTCGCTTTTCCTTCTCTTGGGCATTTTCCGCACGTCAAGAAAGCGTCAGGACGGCGCCGGCGGCAGGCCCGGAAGACCGGGCGCCCCACCGTTGTTGCCATCTGGTGCCATCGTGAGAACCGCGCCCGCGAGAGGGGTGAGCACCATGGCCGACACGCTCCCCGGGCCGGGCCTGGTCCCCGAGGCGCAGGCGCCGCTGGACGCCTACTCCCGGGTCGTCACCTCCGTCGCCGCCGCGCTGACCCCGCGGGTCGCCGCGCTCCAGGTGCCCCGGCGCGGCCGGGGCGGCTGGTTCAGCACCGCGCTCGGCTCGGCGGTGGTCTTCACCGAGGACGGGTTCCTGCTCACCAACGCCCATGTGGTCGGCCACGCCGACGCCGGGACGCTGGCCTTCGCCGACGGCACCACCTCCCCCTTCCACACCATCGGCGCCGACCCGCTCTCCGACCTGGCCGTGCTGCGCGCCGACGGGCCCACCCCGTCGCCGGTGACGCTCGGCGAGGCGACCGGCCTGAGGGTCGGGCAGCTGGTCGTGGCCGTCGGCAACCCGCTGGGCCTGGCCGGGTCGGTCACGGCGGGCGTGGTCAGCGCGCTCGGCCGCTCGATCCCGGCCCGCTCCGGCAGCGCGGTGCGGGTCATCGACAACGTGATCCAGACCGACGCCGCGCTCAACCCGGGCAACTCCGGCGGCGCGCTGGCCACCGCGGACGGCGAGGTGGTAGGCATCACCACGGCGGTGGCCGGGAACGGGCTCGGCCTGGCCGTCCCGATCGACGCCACCAGCCGCCGGATCGTCGCCGCGCTGCTCGCCGACGGCCGGATCCGCCGCGCCTACCTCGGCCTCGCCGGGGTGCCCGCGCCCCTGCCGCCCGCCCTGCGCCACCGCACCGGGCAGCGCACCGGCCTGCGGATCGTCGAGGTGGTGCCCGGCGCGCCCGTCGACCGCGCCGGGCTGCACGAGGGCGACCTGCTGCTCACCGCCGCCGGGGAGCCGATGGGCAGCGCCCAGGCCCTCCAGCACCTGATGCTGGCGGATGCGATCGGCCGCCCGCTCCCGCTCACCGTCCTGCGCGGCGAGGCCTTGGTCGACGTGCTCGCCGTCCCGGCGGAGCTGCCCGCCGACGACTGACCGGGAGCCCGGACCGTCGGCAGGGCCGGGGCCGGGACCGAGCGCCGACGGCATCCTGGTCACCTCCATACCGACATCGTGCGCGCCCTTATGTCCGGCGCCGCGGCAAGGGCCCGAGCGGGGAGAAAACCGTTGGCGCCCGGGCGACCGGCGTGATTAGGCTGACGCCGTTCCGTACCGATCGACCCGGGCTGCCGCCCAACCGGAGAGGGTGTCTTGATGTCCCGGATCGCGCCGAGTGCGCCTCGCCACCGTCCGACGACCACCGTCTGACGAGCATCGCCTGACGACCAGTCGAGGCCGCTCGGCCTGCTCTTGCTGCCACTGCACGAACCCCCCAGCAAGGAGCACCCCGGGTGTCCAGCACCTCCAGCACTCCCCCCGTTCTGAAGACCTCCACCTTCGCCTGCGCCTGGTGCGGTCTGACCGTCTCCACCTACGCCGCCGACGGCACGCGGCGCAACCACTGCCCGTCCTGCCTGCACTCGCAGCACGTCCTCGACCACGTCGAGGGCGGGCCGAGCGACTGCCTGGGCCGGATGTCGCCGATCGCCATCGCCGTGCTGCGCACCGGCGACTGGACGGTCGTCCACCGGTGCGTGCGCTGCGACGAGCTGACGTCCACCCCGGTCTGCACGGACGACAACCAGCTCGTCCTGATGCGGATGGCCGTCCGTCCGCTCGCCCAACCGCCGTTCCCGCTCGAAGCGTTCGGCACCCTCTGAAGCGCGCCCGGAAGAGGGAGGACCGAACCATGCCACGACGCAAGAACACCGGCGGCGGGGGCCGGCGGGACCGCCGCCCACAGCGGTACAAGGACGTCCTGCACGGGCAGGGCGGGCACCGGGCGCACGCCTTCCGCTGCGTGGACTGCCGGTTGGACGTCCCGCTGGACGCCCCCGGCACCGCCCACCGCAACCACTGTCCGAACTGCCTGGCCAGCCGTCATGTCGACGGCCGGACACCCGGCGACCGGGCGGCCGGCTGCGGCGGCCGGATGACGGTGCTGAGCCTGTCGGTCCGCGCCGACGGCGAGTGGATGATCATCCACCAGTGCCTGTCCTGCGGCGAGTTGAGCGCCAACCGGATCGCCGGGGACGACAACGCCCTGGCCCTGGTCCGGCTCGCGCTCAAACCCTTGCAGGACACCACCGTGGCGCACCGCACGATGCTCACGCTGTAGGCGCGCGTCCCCCGCGCGTCCCCGCACGTCCCCGCGCGTCCGACCGGGACGCGCCTGTGACCGGGGCGCGCGGGGCGGTCGCGGCGGGCCCGTCCGTACGGGCGGGCCCGCTGTCCGAACCGTCGACCGCTCCGCGCGCCCGGCCACCTGTCCCCACCGGTTCGCCGGGGGGCTCCGGATACCGGCCGGAGCCCCGGCTCCTCGGCGCGGTCCGTCCGTACGGGCGGACCGTTCACGGGCCGCGCCTCAGACCGGGCGGTCCGGGCGCAGCAGCGCCACCCGCACCGAGCGGCGCGGGAGGGCGGCGGGCAGGGCGGCCAGCAGGGCGGCGGCGGTGAACACCGCGTAGTGCCCGGCCTCCACCCACGGTCCCGCCCAGCCGAGTTCGCCGTGGTGGTGCTCGGCGAAGGCGTTGCGGCAGAGCCAGGCGGCCAGGCCGATCAGCGGCGCGGCCGCCGGCCGGGAGCGGCGGCCGACCAGGGCGCACAGCGCCAGGTAGCCGGCGTACGGCAGCGGGCCCGAGTGCAGTTCGCCGAGGACGCCGAGCACCAGCGCCACTCCGCCGCCCGCGAGCAGCGCCACGCTGCCCGCGGTGCCGGCCGACAGCCGCTCCAGCACGGGGTGGTAGCGGGTGCCGCCGGGGCGGGCCGAGTACATCCGCACCGCGGACTACCGCTCCGCCGCGAGGAGTTCGGGCGCGGGCCCGACCGGCAGGTGCCAGCGGGTGCGGCGGTGCAGGGCCTCCAGGTCGTGCAGCAGCTCGGGGGCCGGGACGGTGAGCACCGGGCAGCCGGCCCGCCGGGCGCAGTACGCGGGCACCGCGCGCCGCAGCCGGCGGCGCAGCGGGCCGCCGCTGTGGCCGAGGACCAGCAGGTCGTCCGGCCGGTCGGCGATGTGCAGCAGGGCCGGGCCGGTGTCGCCGCGGACCAGCACCGGGCGCATCGGCACGCCGGGGTCGGCGCCGCCGAAGGCCGCGTCGAGGGCGTCCCGCAGCCGCTGGTCGGCGGCCTCCCGGACGGCGGCGAGCAGCGGCGGGCAGGGCGAGCGCCGGTAGCCGTGTTCGCCGCCGGGGGGCTCCCAGGCGAGCACCGGCACCAGGACGGCGCCGCGGTCGCGGGCCTCGGCGGCGCCGCGGTGCAGTGCGGCCAGGCTCCCCAGCGAGCCGCTGACCCCGACCACCACCCTGGGTGCCGCGCCGTCCTCGTGCCGCCCGTTGCCGTGCATGTTCCGTCCTCGTGTGGTCGTGTTCTCCGTCGCCCCCCAGCCAACCGCCGCGCCGGGGCTGACCTGCGCTCCTTGACGGCTTCCTGACGTCCCGGAGGGCGTTCCCAACGCGCTCCATACGCGGCCCGCCGGGTTCCCGCGCCGCCGGGACCACCCGCGTCTCACCCGTTCGGCCTACTCAGCGGGCGAAGATCACCGCCGGATGGGTGGATGGAGACGGCCCGCCGGGATTCGGCATGCCCGCCGGGCGGTTCGATGTCGAACGTTCTAGGGAGCACGGGCTTGTACTACAGCAGCGGCAACTACGAGGCGTTCGCCCGGCCGAGGAAGCCCGAGGGGGCCGACCGCAAGCGGGCCTGGTTCGTCGGGTCGGGGCTCGCCGCGCTGGCCGGGGCGGCGTTCCTGGTCCGGGACGGCCAGGTGCCCGGCGAGCGGATCACGGTCCTGGAGCGGCTGAAGCTGGCCGGCGGCGCGCTGGACGGGATCGAGGTGCCCGAGAAGGGCTTCGTGGTCCGCGGCGGGCGCGAGCTGGAGGACCACATGGAGTGCCTGTGGGACCTCTTCCGCTCGGTGCCCTCGCTGGAGGTCGAGGGCGCCTCCGTCCTCGACGAGTTCTACTGGCTCAACAAGGACGATCCCAACTTCTCGCTCCAGCGGGTCACCGAGCGGCGGGGCCAGGACGCGCGCACCGACGGCCTGTTCGCGCTCGACGACAAGGCGCAGAAGGACCTGGTCCGGGTCTTCCTCGCGACCCGGGAGGAGCTGGAGGGCAAGCGGATCGACGAGGTCTTCTCGCGGAACTTCCTGGACAGCAACTTCTGGCTGTACTGGCGCACCATGTTCGCCTTCGAGGAGTGGCACGGAGCGCTGGAGATGAAGCTCTACCTGCACCGCTTCATCCACCACATCGGCGGCCTGCCGGACCTGTCCGCGCTGAAGTTCACCAAGTACAACCAGTACGAGTCGATGGTCCTGCCGCTGACCCGCTGGCTGACGGACCAGGGCGTGCGGTTCCGCTACGAGGTCGAGGTCACCGACATCGACTTCGACCTCGCCCCCGGCAGCGACGGCTCCCCCGGCCGCAAGCAGGCCACCCGGATCCACTGGCGGGAGGCCGGCCGGGAGGGCGGGGTGGACCTCGGCCCGGACGACCTGGTGTTCACCACCATCGGCTCGCTCACCGAGAACTCCGACGACGGCGACCAGCACACCCCGGCCCGGCTGGACGAGGGCCCCGCCCCGGCCTGGGACCTGTGGCGCCGGATCGCCGCCAAGGACCCGGCCTTCGGCCGCCCCGAGGTGTTCTGCGGCAACATCCCGGAGAGCAAGTGGGAGTCGGCGACCGTCACCACCCTGGACCCGCGCATCCCGCGCTACATCCAGAAGGTCGCCCGGCGCGACCCGTTCGGCGGCGGGGTGGTCACCGGCGGCATCGTCACCGCCCGGGACTCCTCCTGGCTGCTGAGCTGGACGGTCAACCGCCAGCCGCACTTCAAGCAGCAGCCCGCCGACCGGATCGTGGTCTGGGTCTACTCGCTGTTCGTCGACCGACCCGGCGACTTCGTGAAGAAGCCGATGCAGGACTGCACGGGTGAGGAGATCACCCAGGAGTGGCTGTACCACCTGGGCGTCCCGGTCGGCGAGATCCCCGACCTGGCCGCGAACGCCGCCCGCTGCGTGCCGGTGATGATGCCGTACGTGACGTCCTTCTTCCTGCCCCGGCACGCGGGCGACCGGCCGGACGTGGTGCCGGAGGGCGCCGTCAACTTCGCCTTCATCGGCCAGTTCGCGGAGACCACCCGGGACTGCATCTTCACCACCGAGTACTCCGTGCGCACCGGCATGGAGGCCGTCTACCGGCTGCTCGACGTCGAGCGCGGCGTGCCCGAGGTGTTCAACTCCACCTACGACGTGCGCAAGCTGCTCGCCGCCACCACCCGGCTCCGGGACGGCGCCGAACTCGACCTGCCCGGGCCGGAGTTCCTGCGCAAGCGGCTGCTGCGCCGGCTGGAGGCCACCGAGATCGGCGAGCTGATGCAGGAGTTCGGGCTGATCGAGGACGAGCGGAGGTAGCCGGAGCGCGCTGTCGGCGCTGACGGCGGTGGGGGGGGGGGGGGGGGGCCCCCCCCCCCCCC
>NZ_JBHJSJ010000024.1:33045-140446 GCF_042268845.1 Kitasatospora sp. NPDC056273
GTGGGCCCCCCTGGCCTGGGGCCTCTTTTGGTTGTTTGGGGGCTTCTCGTGGCCGCGGCTGGGGTCGGGGCGCCGGCCGGCGGGGGCGGGGGGGGGGGGGGGGGGCCGGGCCCCCCCCCCCCCACCGCTGCCCGTTCCGCCGTCCCGGGGCCGTGGCACCAGACGTGAATGGTGCTATCGTCACTAGCACCATGTTGCTGAAGCTGGACATCGGGGACACCCGACCACTGCACGAACAGGTCGCCGGCGCGATCAGACGAGCCGTCGCCGAGGGCGAGTGCGCCCCCGGGGACAAGCTGCCCCCGGCCCGGGAGCTCTCCCGGGCCCTGGGGGTGAACACCAACACCGTCCTGCGCGGGCTGCGCACGCTGCGCGACGAGGGGGTGCTGGAGTTCCGCCGGGGCCGCGGCATCACGATCGCGACCGGCGCCGACACCCGCTCCGAACTTGTGGACCGGGTACGGCAGTTGGTCGAGGACGCGGCCCGGGCCGGCTACAGCAGGAACGATCTCGTGGACATGATCAGGGGGATGTCGTGACGGACTCGGGAAACACCACGGAACCGACCACGGAGCCGGCCGCCGCGCGGCCACCGGCACCCGGTGGCGCCGTCTGGGCCGCGGCGGCCTGGTCGGTCGGGGTGCTGGCGCTGCTGGTCGCCCTGCCGCTGGTGGCGCGCCACCGGCTGCCGGACCCACTGGCCACCCACTGGGGCGGGCGGGAACCCGACGGCTCGATGTCGCTGACGGCGGCCACGGTCTTCCCGGCCGCGTTCTGGGCGGTCCTGGTGCTGATCTCGGTGGTCCTGCGGCGGTACTGGGCCGGCCGGACGCCCGGGGCCGCGTCGGCGATGCTGGCGGCCGGCGGGGTGCTGCTGACGGGGGCGCAGGCCTCCATCGTGCACGCCAACCTGGACCGCGCCCGCTGGCAGGACGCCGCCCCGATGGGCATCGAGGTGGTCCTGATCCTGCTGGCCACCGGCCTCGCCGGGGTGCTGGCGGTGCTGGCCGGCCGGCGCTACGGCGGCCGTCCGGAGCGGCACCCGGCGGCCGGGGCACCGGCGCTGGAGGTGCCGCCAGGCGAGCAGGTCGTCTGGCTCTCCCAGGCCGCCAACCCGTGGCTGCAGCTGTCCGCCGCGGTGCTCGGGCTGCTCTCGGTGGCGGGGGTGCTGCTCACCGCGAGCGGGGTCGTCGACCTGGACTGGGTGCTGGTGCTGCCGCTCGCCGTCGGCGCCCTCGCGCTCCTCGGCTGCTCCTCGGTACGGACCCGGGTGACCGCCCGCGGCCTGACCGTCGGCTTCGGCCCGTTCGGGTGGCCCGCCCGCCGCTGGTCCCCCGCCGAGCTCGACTCCGCCCGTGCCGAGCGGCGCACCGCCGCGCAGTCGGGCGGCTGGGGCTACCGGATCAACGGGCTCGGCACCACCGTGATGGTGCGCCCGGGCGTCTGCCTGGTGGTCCGCACCCGTCGGGGCACGGACTTCGCGGTCAGCGTCGACGACGCCGAGCGCGGGGCCGCACTGCTCAACGCGCTGATCGCCCGCACCCGGCAGCCCACCGGCTGAATCGTTTCGGCGGCGGGATACCCGGCGGTCCGGTCACCACGACCGGGCCGCCTCGCCGTTCCGACTCCCCTCGCCGCACTCACCCCCGCTCCCCTCAGGACTCCCCCGCGCGCAGTTCGGTGGCGATCTGCCGCCGTCCGGCGACCAGCGTCTCCAGCACCACCCCGAGGCAGGCCACCAGCGTCAGGCCCGCGGTGGGCAGCAGCACCGGCAGCGGCGCGGGATCGAGGGAGCCGCCCGTCCCGGCCCCGACCAGGGTCGAGAGGTCGAAGGCCGGCCCCAGCAGGACGGCCGCCAGCACCGCGACCCCGGCGCCGCCGGCGGAGGCCGCCAGGGTCCGCGGCAGCGCCTCGGCGATGATCAGCGCCAGCCCCTGCCGGGGCCGCAGGCCCATGGTGCGCAGCCGGGCGAGCACCGCCGTACGGTCGGGCGCGGCCCGCAGCAGCGTCAACAGGACAGCGAGGACGGCGAATCCGGCGCTGGCCGGGGCCGCGTACCAGAACAGCCGTCCGGCGGCCTGCTGCAACGGGTCGTCGGCGAGCTGTGCGGCGTACTCGCGGCTGCTGCCGACCCGGTAGGCGGGCGGCAGTCCGTGGCTGCCCCGGCCGGCCGCCGCGGCCTCGTCCGCGATCAGCTTGTCGAGGCCGGTCGGCTCGACCAGGCCCCGCTCCAGGAGGAGCGACCTGATCCGTCCGGGGTCGAGGCCGTCGCCGACGGCCAGCCACCCGGTCCACCGGCCGAGTTCCGGCAGGCGCTCCACGGCGGGGCCGCTGGGCACCACGACGAACGGCTGCTCCGGCTCCGGCAGCGCCGGGGTCGCGGTGACGATCCCGGCGACGGTGGTGCGCAGTTCGCTCGCGGTGGACAGGTGCAGCGTCGGCGCGCCGGCGGCCAGGCGCGCGGCCAGGTCGCGGCTGAACAGCGCGGGTACCGGGGTGTCCGGGCCGCCGGGGGTGCCGGCGAGCTTCGCCGGGTCGAACGCGCCCGCCCCGAGGGTGCGGGCGATCGCGGCGTACGCGGTCGGCTCGGCGACCACCAGGGTCACCTTGGTGTAGTCGTTGGGGCCGGCGCCGACGAACCGCGCGCGCTGGTCCACCCGGACCGCGGTCGCGCTCCTGGCCTCCGGGAGTCCGCCCACGGCCTTGAGGAACGGGTCCGGCAGGGTCGCGTAGTCCGGGACGGAGACGGCGATGTCGCCGCCGGTCGCGACCCGTCCGGCGTGCAGCCTGCCGTGGTCCACGGAGGCGAGCAGGGTGGCGCCGAAGCCGGTCGCGGTGACGGCGATCAGCAGGGCGAGCAGCGGCAGCGCGGAGGGCCGGCGGCGCCCGGAGCCGTCCCGGGCGGCCCGGGCGAGGCCGAGGAAGCCGATCAGGCCCCGGCCGCGGCCGACGAGCCCGGCCAGCCGGCCGGTCGCGACCGGCTCGATCCGCGCCAGCAGCAGCCCGCCGGCGACGGCGAGCAGCAGCGGGGCGGCCACCAGCAGCGGGTCCACGCCCCGGCCGGAGTGGCCGACGCCGCGCCGGCGGACCTCGGCCACCGCCACGGCGGTGACGGCCAGCAGCGCGAGTTCGCCGACCACCCGGCGCCCGCGGCCGGTCGGCCGGGGGCGGTCCCACAGCAGGGCGGCGCGGGCCGGGAGGGCGAGCAGCGCGAGCAGGGTCGTGCCGAGGCCGGCCGCCACCGCGAGGCCCCAGCGCGGGGTGGGCAGCAGCACCAGGGCGAGCACCGCCCCGAGCGCGGCGGCGGGCAGCACGGTCACCGCGCCCTCGCCGAGCAGCCGCAGCAGCACCCCGCCGCGCGAGCCGCCGCGGGCCCGGAGCAGCCCGAGTTCGGCGGCGCGGCGGTCGGTGCCGAGCGCGGCGGCCAGGCAGAGCACCACCACGGCGACGCCCGCGACGCCGGCCGGCCCGATCGCGCTCAGCGCCATCGCGGCCCGGTAGCGCTCGGCCGCCCGGTCGAGGATGACGGGCAGCGTCGAGACGGACCGCAGGTCGGCGCGCCCGGTCGCGTCGGCCAGGGCCGCGACGCCCGGCCCGGACACGAGGGGCAGGACGTCGGCGCGGGTCCGCTCCAGCCGGTCGGCGCGCAGCGGGGCGGGGTCCACGGCCACCCGCCAGAAGTTCTGGACGGACGTGCCCCAGCCGGTCAGCCCGGCCAGGCTGTCGCCGTCGACGAAGCCGGTGGCCCCCAGCCAGTTGCCGTGCTCCAGGTCGATGTTCAGGCAGGGGCGGTCCGGGCAGCCGAGGCCGGTCCAGAACGGGTCCAGCGGGTCGTTGACCCGGAACAGGCCGGTCACCACGGCGGTCCGCCGGCTGTCGGGGCCGGTGCTGCCGCTGTCGACGACGTCACCGACCTTGATGCCGACCAGTTCGGCGGCCGTCCGGCTGACCATCACCGGCAGCGGGGCTCCGGCGGTGGCGGGGCCCGGGCGGCTGCCCTCGGTCAGGGTGACCCGGTCGGCGAGGCCGGCCAGGTGGGCCAGGGAGAGCCTGGGCGGGGCGCTGTCGCTCACCCGGCGGTAGCCCGGGTTGAACATCGGGACGGAATCGGTCACGGAGCCGTGCGCCAGGCCCGCCGGGGACAGCGCGAG
Organism: Kitasatospora sp. NPDC056273; assembly: GCF_042268845.1. Taxonomy (NCBI): domain Bacteria; kingdom Bacillati; phylum Actinomycetota; class Actinomycetes; order Kitasatosporales; family Streptomycetaceae; genus Kitasatospora; species Kitasatospora sp. NPDC056273. The sequence continues at coordinate 37,197 of NZ_JBHJSJ010000024.1, forward strand.
CTTCCCGCCGACCCGTTCGACGAGCTGCCGGTCGACGGCGTCGAGGTCGGCGGCGGTGTCGCTCGGCCGGGCCTTGGAGGAGAAGTGCAGGCTGGTCGCGTGGATGCCCTGCCGGTGCACGTAGTCCCGCAGCGCCGCGTCCGCGCCCCGGTCGGTGACGCGGGGGACGGCCACGGACAGCAGGACGGTGACGAACGCGAGGGCCGCCGTCAGCAGGGCGGTGCCCGGGTCGGCGCGCAGCCGGGTGCGGACCCAGTGCGCCGGGCGGTGGGCGGCCCCGGGGGTGCCGGCCTTGGCGGTCACGTCTCCTCCACGAGGCGCAGCAGGACGGCGGCCGCCGGAGGGGCCGCGGGTGGACACGTCGTGCGCGCACCGCGCACGGATCACCGGCGACCGGTCGCCGGACGATGCTGTCAGATCCGATCACCGATCGGAAGGGAATGGTACAGATCGATCCCGGCTCGTCCAGGCACGGTTGGGGCTGGTGGGAGCCGCTGTCCCGCTCTCCGCGCGGGAGTTGAACCGTCGGGCCCTCCGGGTCCGTAGTGGATGGTCGTCCGGGGCGCTCCGGACGGTCATCGGGGGTCTAAACCGCTCAAATCGGTGGTGCTTCGAACGCCAATGCGGGTACACCAGTTGACGGTCGCTCAGGTGTGTGGCGGCGCCCGTCCGACGCCGCCCCACCCCGTCCCGCGCGGCCGGAGGACGAGCGGGCCCACGCGCCCGTGCGAAAGGCAAGGAGGCGTCCGTGACTCACGACGTGCGCACGCAGAACTCCCCCGCTGTCCGGCGGAGCACCCAGGACGATCGGACCATCGCGATCCTGCGCCTCGGCGTCGGCCTGATCGGCATCCTGCTGCCGGTGGCCCTGCCGTTCGGCAACTGGCTGGCCGCCGAGCTGACGGGGCGCAGCACCGACGGCTTCTGGCCGAACTCGATGAGCGGCGCGTACTACACCGACACCCGGAACGTCTTCGTCGGCGCGCTGTGCGCCCTCGGGGTGTTCCTGATCTGCTACCGCTTCGACCGCCGGGACGACCGCTGGAGCACGGCGGCCGGGTTCTTCGCGCTCGGGGTCGCGCTCTGCCCGACGTACACCGGGGGCGGGTCCGGCCTCGACCGCACCGTCGGGGTGTTCCACCTGGTCTTCGCCGGCCTGCTGTTCGTCATGCTGGCGGTCTTCTGCCTCTACTCCTTCCGCAACCCCCGCTCCGCCCAGCCGGCCCGGGTGGGCACGGCGTACCTGGTGGCCGGGGTGGTGATCCTGGCCGCCCTGGCGCTCTCGCTGCTGGCCGGGGTGACAGGCGTCGGCTCCGACTGGCCGGTGCGGCCGCTGTACCTGGGCGAGTGGCTGGCCACCTGGGCCTTCGGCCTCGCCTGGACGGGCGCCGCCCTCGAACTCGCGGCGCACGGGCGGCGCGACGCCGACAGCGCCGTGGTCCCCCGTCAGCCGGGCGCCGACGCGCTCGACCCGAAGCACCCGGAGGCGCACGCCTGAGACCCTGTCATTCCCGTGCGGCGGGCGACCGTTACCATGCGCACCATGAACCGCCACCAGGGCGGTTGGTGACGGATGCCCAGCGGCGGGAGAACGAACATGGCGAACGAGGTCCGGGCAGAGCACGGTCCGCGCGAGGACTACCCGTCGGTGGACCTGCGGATGGACGTTCCGCACTCCGCCCGGGTCTACGACTACCTCATCGGCGGAAAGACCAACTTCGAGGCGGACCGGGTCGCGGCGCACGCCTCGGTGCGGGCCTGGCCGGCGCTGCCGACCTCGATGCGCACCACCCGCGAGTTCATGCAGCGCTCGGTGCGCAGACTCGCCGAGCAGTACGGCGTACGGCAGTTCCTCGACATCGGCACCGGCATCCCGACCTCGCCGAACGTGCACGAGGTCGCCCAGGCGGTCGACCCCGAGGCCCGGGTCGCCTACGTGGACAACGACCCGATCGTGCTGACCCACGCGCGGGCCCTGATGGACAGCACGCCCGAGGGCCGCACCTGTTACGTGGAGGCCGACTTCCGCGACCCGGAGTCGATCATCGGCAACCCCCGGCTGCGCGAGGTGCTCGACTTCTCGCAGCCGGTGGCGCTGTCGCTGATCGCGATCGTCCACTTCGTGCTGGACGAGGACGACCCGCAGGGCATCGTGCGCCGCTTCATGGACGCCCTGGCCCCCGGCAGCTTCCTCGCCCTGACGGTCTTCACCGGGGACACCGACCCAGTGGGCGTGGGCGGCGTCGGCCGCGAGTACAACGCGCGCGGCATCCCGCTCCAGATCCGCGACAAGGCCGAGACGGAGGCCTTCTTCGACGGCTACGAGCTGCTCGACCCGGGCGTCACGCTGGTGCACCACTGGCGGCCGGACGCCGGTGCCGCGCCCGTCCGCGACCAGGACATCGCGATGTACGCGGGCGTGGCGATCAAGCGCTGAATCGTTTCTGCGGCGGGCCCGGTCAGCCGGACACCGAGACCAGGCCCGCCTCGTAGGCCAGGATGACCAGCTGCACCCGGTCCCGGGCGTCGAGCTTGGCCAGCAGCCGGGTCATGTAGGTCTTGACGGTCGCGATGCTGAGCACCAGTTCGGCGGCGATCTCGGTGTTGGACAGGCCCCGGCCGACCAGGGTCAGGATCTCGCGCTCGCGCCCGGTGATCGCCGCCAGCCGCCGCTCGGCTGCGACGGCGGCGGCCGCAGCGGTGACACCCCGGGCACCCGGCCCGGGCCCGCCGGTCCCCGACCGCGACGGGCAGCCCCCGACGAACGCCCCGATCAGCCGCCGGGTGACGCTCGGCGCGATCAGCGCGTCCCCGGCGGCGACCACCCGCACCGCGCCGAGGATGTCGTCCAGCGCCATGTCCTTGACCAGGAAGCCGGACGCCCCGGCGTGCAGCGCCGCGTACACGTGCTCGTCCTCGTCGAAGGTGGTGAGCACCACCACCCTGGTCGGCCCGCCGTCGGCGGTCACCAACCTGGTCGCCTCGATGCCGTCCATGCCGGGCATCCGGATGTCCATCACCACGACGTCCGGCCGCAGTTCGGCGGCCAGCCGGACGGCCTCCGCCCCGGTGCCCGCCTCGCCGACCACCTCGACGTCCGCCGTCTCCGCGATCACCATCTCCAGCGCGGCGCGCACCAGCGGCTGATCGTCGACCAGCAGGACCCGGATCACGCGCCCGCCTCCCCGGCCGACGAGCCCGACGAGCCCGGTACCGACACCGCCACCGCCACCGGCACCGACAGCCGGGCGGCCACCCGGAAGCCGCCCCCGGGCAGCGGCCCGGCCTCGAACTCCCCGCGCAGCAGGGCGACCCGCTCCCGCAGCCCGGCCAGCCCGAACCCGCCGCCGGCCCCCCGGACCGGACCCAGGCCCCGGCCCCGGTCGGTGACCTCGACGGACAGCTCCCCCGCCGTCCGGTGGTCCACCGCCACCACACAGGCGTCGGTGTCCGCGTGCCGCACCACATTGGTGACCGACTCCTGGACGATCCGGAAGGCCGCGAGGTCCACCTCCGGCGGCAGCGGCCCCGGTTCACCGCGCCGCCGCAGCTCCACCCGCACCCCCGCCGCGGTGGTCGCCCCGGCCAGCCGGTCGAGGTCGGCCAGGCCCTGCGGCACCGGGGCCGAGGCCTCGCCGTCGGCCTCCCGCAGCGCGACCAGCATCCGGCGCAGCGCCGCCAGGGTGTCCCGCCCGGCCGCCTCGATCTCGCCCAGCGCCTGCTTGGCCCGCTCCGGCCGACGGTCGATCACCCGGCGGGCGGCGCCCGCCTGGAGGGCGACGATGCCGAGGCTGTGCGCGACGGTGTCGTGCATCTCGCGGGCGATCCGCAGCCGTTCGGCGGTGACCGCCTCCTCGGCCGCCCGGGCGCCGAGCGCCGCCGCGTGCTCCCGGTTCTGCCGTCCCGAGCGGCCGACCAGCCAGGCGACCAGCGCGAGCAGCGCGGCGCCGTCGGCCGAGCCGATGTGGGTGCCGGTGAAGATGCCCACCGTGTTGCCGTGCACCATGCCGATGTGCGCCACCAGGAGGGCCATCACCAGCGTGAAGGCGGCCCGCGAGGTGCGGCGCGGCCGGGTCGCGGTGATCAGGCAGAGCGCGACGTCCACGGCGAGCAGCGCGCCGGGCGGCACCTGGGCGCCGCCGGCCCACCCGTCGGTCTCGGTGAACGCGGCGATCAGCAGCAGGGCGACGGAGAGCACCGGCAGCCGTCGCACCAGCGCCGCGCCCGCGAAGGCCACCACCGTGTCGGCCAGGGTGAACGCCCAGCCGCCGTGCGCGGCGGCGCCGGGGTGCTGCGAGGCGTCGCCGCCGAGCCGGACGGCGGGGTAGCCGGCGGCCACGCACCAGGCGAGGCCGACCCAGACCTCGGGCGGGACGCGCCGGAGCAGCGGCGGGGAGGGCGTCGGTGACATGGTCCAAGATCGTAACGACGGTCCGGCGAGGCCGTCATCCAGCCGTGGTTGTACGGCCGGGGGTGACGGGCACTGTCGACGCCGGTCCGATGCTGCCGTACGGGCCGGACGGGCACCGTGGAGCCCATGATCGAAGTCACCGAGCTGACGAAGCGCTACGGCCGCGGCCACCGCGTCCGCACCGCCGTCGACCGTCTCTCCTTCACCGTCCGGCCCGGCCGGGTCACCGGCTTCCTCGGCCCCAACGGCGCCGGCAAGTCCACCACCCTGCGGCTGGTCCTCGGCCTGAGCGCCCCCACCTCCGGCGCCGTCACCGTCGACGGCCGCCCCTTCCGCGGCAGGCCGCGCGGCCTGCGGCACGCCGGCGCGCTGCTCGACGCGGGCGACGCCCACGGCGGGCGGACCGGCCGGGCCCACCTGCGGGCGCTCGCCCGCACCAACGCGATCCCGGCCGCCCGGGTCGAGCAGGTGCTGCACGAGGTCGGGCTCGCCGAGGCGGGCGGGCGCCGGATCGGCGGCTACTCGCTGGGCATGAAGCAGCGGCTCGGCATCGCGGGCGCGCTGCTCGGCGACCCGCCGGTGCTGCTCTTCGACGAGCCGCTCAACGGGCTGGACCCGGAGGGCGTGCTCTGGGTGCGCGGGCTGTTCCGCCGGCTCGCCGCCGAGGGGCGCACCGTCTTCGTCTCCAGCCACATGATGGCCGAGATGGAGCACACCGCCGACCACCTGGTGGTGGTCGGACGCGGCCGACTGATCGCGGACGAGAGCCTGTCCGCGTTCGCCGCCCGGGCCGGCCGGGGCACCGTCACCGTCCGGGCCGCCGAACCCGACCGGCTGGCGGCCGTGTTGACGGCGGCCGGCGCCACCGTGCGGCCCGGCCCGGACGGCGCCCTCGCGGTGACCGGCGTGGGCGCCACCCGGATCGGCGAACTCGCCCTGGAGCACCGCCTGTTGCTGCACGCCCTGACCCCCAGGGGCGCCTCCCTGGAGGAGGCGTTCATGGACCTGACCGCCGACAGCGTCGAGTACCCCGCCGGAGAGCCCCGTTGAACACCTCCTCGAACACCCCGCTGGGCACCGTTCCCGCCGACCCCCGCACCGGCACCCGCACCGACCCCCGCACTGGCACCCGCGCCGCCGAGCCGCGCGCCCGGTTCGGCGACCTGCTGGCCGCCGAGTGGATCAAGTTCTGGTCGCTGCGCTCCGTCCCCTGGGTGCTCGGCCTCAGCGCCCTGGCGATCGTCGCCGCCGGCCTCAAGTCCGCGCTGTACACCCGCGACCACTACACGCCGGGCGAGGACGACCCGGTGATGATGGCGCAGGTGGCGCTGAACAACGCCTTCGGCGCCGCCTCCGCCGACATCCTGATGCTGGTCGCGGGCGGCCTCGGCGCGCTCGTCATCACGGGCGAGTACGCGACCGGGCTGATCCGCACCACCCTGGCCGCCGTGCCCGACCGCCGGGCGGTGCTCGCCGCAAAGGCCTGCGTGCTGGCCGCCGTGCTGTCCGGCTACGGCGTGCTCGCCGTCGGCGCCTCCTTCGGCATCAGCCAGGCGGTCCTGTCCGGGACCGGCATCGGGCAGTCCGTCACGGACCCGGCCGCGCTGCGGTACGTCGCGGCGGCGGTGCTGTTCGGCCCGGTCTGCGCCCTGGTCGGACTCGGCCTCGGCGCGCTGATCCGGCACAGCGCGGGGGCCGTGGTGGGCACCGTCGTGGTGCTGTTCTTCATCCCCTCGCTGGTCACCGAGCGCTACCGGTGGAGCGCCGACCTGCTGCACGCCCTGCCGCTGTCCGCCTGGCAGCGCCTGGCCCGGACCACCCTGACGGGCCTGCGGCCGTCCGAGTACCCGGCCACCGTCACGGGGGCCTGGACCACCTACGCGGTGTGGGCGCTGGCCTCGGTCACCGTCGCGGCGGCCGCCGTCCACCGCCGGGACCACTGACGGAAGCACTGACGGAAGCACTGACGGGACCACCGCCGGGACCGCTGACGGCCGATCCGCGCGCCGGGCCGCCCGGCCGGCGCGCCACGGCCCGCCGGTGCGCTCCTACGGCCGGCCGCCCCGGCCCGAGGCCAGGTCGGCGACCGCCACCAGCAGCGCCGCCAGCACCAGCCCGGCCGCGACCGTCACACCCAGCTGGAAGGCCAGCGACCAGTCCGGGCGGGGCCCCGCGGCATGGGCGAAGAACACCGAGCCGACGACGGCGATGCCCACCGCCGAGCCGACCCGCTGCGCGGTCTGCAGCACCCCGCCCGCGCTGCCCGCCCGGGCCACCGGCACCTGCTGGAGGGTCAGCGTCTGGTTCGGGGCGATCACCAGTCCGCTGCCCACCCCGGCGACCAGCAGCGGCAGCGCCGTCGTCCAGCCCACCCGGGGCCCCGACCACAGCTGCACCGCGAGCGCCGAGGCCAGCAGCCCGGCCAGCACCAGCACCAGTCCGGCCACCACCAGCCGCCGCCCCAGCCGGCTCACCAGGCGCCCGCCCACCGCCGCGGACACCCCCGAGCCGACCGCGAACGGCGTGATCGCCAGGCCCGCCGTCAGCGCCGAGTAGTGCAGGCCCGCCTGGAGGTAGAGCGTGAAGATGAAGAAGATCGCGGTGAACCCGGCGAAGTACACCAGCGACAGCAGCACCCCCGCCGCGTACGGCCGCACCGCGAACAGCGCCATGCTCACCAGCGGTTCGCGCCGCCGCCCGTAGTGCAGCTCCCAGCCGACGAAGGCGGCGAGCAGCACCGCCGCCAGCGGCAGCAGCAGCCAGCGGGTCGGGCCGTGCCACTGCTGCGCCTGGACGAACGGCAGCAGCAGCGAGACCGTCCCGGCGCCGAGCAGCAGCACGCCGACCGGGTCGAAGTCCCGGTGCCCGGCCCGGTCGCCGGCGGGCGGGGGCGCGGGGAGCAGCCGGTAGGCGACGGGCAGCGCGGCGACGCCGATCGGCAGGTTGACCAGGAACACCCAGCGCCAGCCGTCCTGCGGGCCGACCACGTGGATCAGCAGCCCGCCGAGCAGCGGCCCGACGGCGGTGGACAGCCCGATCGTCGCGCCCAGCGCGCCGAAGGCCCGGCCGCGCTCGGGGCCCTGGAACAGCACCTGGATGAAGCCGGACACCTGCGGCACCAGCACCCCGCCGGCCGCGCCCTGGAACAGCCGGGCCAGCACCAGCCACTCCTGGCTCTGCGCCGCCCCGGCGAGCGCGCTGGCCACGGTGAACAGGGCGAGCCCGGCGAGGAAGACGGCCCGCCGGCTGCGCGCGTCGCCGAGCCGCCCGGAGGGCACCAGCACCAGGCCGAAGGCCAGCGCGTAGCCGCTGAGCACCCACTGCAGGCCGCTGTCGGACATGTGCAGCCCGGCCCGTACGGTCGGCAGCGCGACGTTGACGATGCTGACGTCCAGCAGGGTCATGAAGCCGGCGACCAGGCAGACCGCGAGCGCCCGCCAGCGACGGGCTGCGGCCCGGCCGCCCACGGCGGTGGCGCCGGGCTGCGCCGGGTGCGCGGTGCTGCGCGGGGGGTCGGCGTTCATGGGAGCCCCTTCCCGGGGGCCGGGGCGTCGTGGCACCCGGACGAACGTCGGTCGGCTTCGACCGGCTTCGAATCAGATTCGTTCGAATTCGCTCGGCTTCGTCCGGCTCATCGTCGCCCGGCCCGTCCGGGGCCGCCACCGGGACCGCCACCGGGTCACCGGCCGGGCCTCGACCGGGCCTCGACCGGGAAGGCCGCCCGGGCCGCCGTCACCCGGCCTCACCCGGACGGCCGAACCGGATCGCGGCCACCGCCCGCACCCCGGAGGCTGACGGCATGACCGTCGCCACCGAGCCCCCGCCCTCCGCCCCTCCGGTGCTGGACGTCCGGCAGCGGAACGTCGTCTTCGCCACCATCGTGCTCGGCATGCTGCTGGCCGCCCTCGACCAGACCATCGTCGGCACCGCCCTGCCCACCATCGTCTCGGACCTCGGCGGGGCCGCGCACATGTCCTGGGTGGTGACGTCCTATCTGCTGGCCGAGACGGTGGCCACCGTCCTGGCCGGCAAGTTCGGCGACCTGTACGGGCGCAAGCTGCTGTTCCAGATCTCGGCGATCGTCTTCGTCGGCGGCTCGTTCCTGTGCGGGCTGTCCACCAACATGACCCTGCTGATCGCCTGGCGGGCCGTCCAGGGCCTCGGCGCGGGCGGCCTGATGGTCACCGCCATGGCCCTGATCGCGGACGTCATCCCGCTGCGCGAGCGCGGCAAGTACCAGGGCGCGATCGGCGCGGTGTTCGGCGTGGCCACGGTGATCGGGCCGCTGCTGGGCGGGCTGTTCACCGACCACCTGTCCTGGCGCTGGGCGTTCTACGTCAACGTGCCGATCGCGGTCGTGGTGGTCGCCGCGGCCGCCCGGACCATCCCCTCGGTCCGCTCGGCGACCCGCCCGGTCGTCGACTACCTGGGCATCGTGCTGGTCGCGGTCGGCGCCGGCGCGCTGATCCTGGCGACCAGTTGGGGCGGCAACGAGTACCCCTGGGGCTCCGGGGTGATCATCGGCCTGTTCGTCGGCGGCGCGCTGGCGCTCGGCCTGTTCTGCTGGGTGGAGACCCGGGCCGTCGAACCCATGCTGCCGATGCGGCTGTTCCGCAACCCGGTGTTCACGGTCTGCTCGGTGCTCAGCTTCATCGTCGGCTTCGCCATGCTCGGCGCGCTGACCTTCCTGCCGACCTTCCTCCAGTACGTGGACGGCGACTCGGCGACCGTCTCCGGCGTCCGGACGCTGCCGATGGTGATCGGTCTGCTGATCGCCTCGGTCGGCAGCGGCAACGCCGTCAGCAAGACCGGGAAGTACCGGCTGTTCCCGATCGTCGGTACCGCGGTGATGGCCGTCGGCCTCTACCTGCTCTCCCGGCTGGAACCGGGCACCGGCACCGCGCTGGCCTCGCTCTACATGTTCGTGCTCGGCGCCGGCATCGGGCTGAGCATGCAGGTCCTCACCATCGCCGTGCAGAACACCGTCGACTACGCCGACCTCGGCACCGCCACCTCCGGGGTGACCTTCTTCCGCACCATCGGCAGCTCCTTCGGCACCGCCGTGTTCGGCACCATCTACGCCAACAGTCTGAAGACCGAACTCGCCCACGGGATCGGCACCGCCGCCCGGCTCACCGGCGCCGACCCGGCCGTGCTCGCCCACGCGGCGGAGAGCCCGCAGGGCCTGCACCGCCTGCCGGCCGACCAGGCCGCGCCGATCGTCCAGGCCTACTCCGACGCCCTGCACACCGTGTACCTGTGGACCATCCCGGTGGCCGTGGTCGGCTTCGTGGTGGCGCTCTTCCTCAAACAGGTGCAACTGCGCGACACCGCCAGAGCGGGCTCCACCGACATGGGCGAGGGCTTCGCCCAGCCGACCACCGCCGACTCCGACCCGCACCTGGAGTACTCGGTCTGCAAGATCGTCCGCGGGGTCGACCTCGACACCGTCCGCACCATCGTCTCCGGCGCCGACACCCGGGTGGACCTCGCCGGGGCCTGGGCGCTGATGGAGGTGGCCGGCCACAAGAAGGCCGTCGGCCACGCCTCGCTCGACCTCATCGCCGCCCGCAAACGGGTACCGCCCGAGGTCCTGGAACCGGTCTTCGACCGGATGGCCGCCGAGGGCTACCTCCGCCGCGACGGCGACCGCCTCTCCCCCACCGAGGCCGGCACCCACGAGGTCCGCACCCTCGCGGGCGCCTGGTCCGACTGGCTCAACGCCCGCCTCGACGCCGACGCCGGCCGCCCCCGCAGCCCCCAGCTCAGGGCCGCCGCCGACACCATCGCCTGGCGCCTCCTGGTCGAGGACCTCGCCAACGGCCTCCCCGCCCACGCCCGCCCCAAGGACGACGCCAAGGTCTGACAGCAGGCCGCCCCCGCCCGGGGATGGGCGCGGGCGGCGGGGGCGGCGGCGGTGGGGTCAGCGGGAGGCCTCGGCGGGGGCGGTGCGGCGGGAGGAGAGGGTGATCACGGCGAGGCTGGCGAGGGCGAGGGCCGTCACCACGCTGAGCATCACGGTGTAGGAGGCCAGCGAGGAGAGCGCCGCGAGCACCGCGGGGAGCAGGAAGCCGGAGTAGCAGAGCGCGTAGTAGACGCCGGTGATGCCGGCCAGGTCGTCGGGGGTGACGATGCGCTGGATCTCCAGCAGGCCGGAGACCACCCCGATGCCGTAGGCGGCGCCGAGGAGGACCGCGCCGGCCAGGCCGAGCAGCGGGGAGCGCAGCGCCGCGTCGGCGGCGCAGACGGCCATGCCGCAGGCCATCAGCACCATGGAGACGATGACGCCGCGCGCCGAGGAGAGCGAGTCCAGGCGCTTGGCGAAGGGCTGGACGAGGGCGCCGGTGCCGAGGGTGAGGACGGTCAGCAGGGTCGCGTAGGCCAGCGACCAGTGGCCGAGCCGGTCGCCGACCAGCTGCGGGGTCACCGCGTACGCGACGCCGGCCGAGCCGAACACCCAGGGGGCCATCGGCAGGACCACCCGGACGAAGCGCCGGTGCCCGGCCGCCGGGACCTTGAGGTCGGCCCAGAGGCCGCGGACGGCGGCGGTCGCCCGCGCCCGGGTCTCGACGGCCTTCGGGAGCAGGAACAACGCGGGCAGGGTGACCAGCAGGTGGGCGAGGTACGGGGTGACCATCGGCCAGGGGCCCCACTGGGCGAGCACGCCGGCCACCCCGGCGCCGAGGCCGAAGCCGAGGGTCAGGGCGAGGGAGGCGCGGCGGGCGCCGGCCCCCTGGTCGGCGGTCGGGTCGTGCGGGGCCTGGGAGAGCTCCTTGACCCAGCTGGTGCCGACGGCCATCGCGATGCCGACGGCTATGCCAGTGAGGAACCGCCCGGCGTAGATGGGGAGTTCACCGGTCACGCCGCCGCACAGCACCCCGCTGGCGGCGAGCGAGGCGGCCACCGCGCCGATCATCAGCGGGCGGCGCCCGTAGCGGTCCGAGGCGGCGCCGCCGACCAGCAGTCCGGGGACCAGCCCGAGGACGTACGCCCCCAGGAAGGCGTCCACGGTGACCTCCGAGTAGCCGCCGAGGTGGCGGTACATCAGCAGCAGCGGGGTGAACTGGTTGCCGCCCCACCCGCAGCAGAACATGGCCAGGGCGGCGAGCAGCCACGGCCGCCCCCGGCCGGAGGGTGCGACGGGACCGGCGGACGGTGGCCGGGTGGTGCTCATGGTGGTGCTGCTCCTTGTCGGATGGGAGGTCCCGGCGGTCCGTCGGGGCTGTGCGCGCGAAACGCCCGTCGGTGCGCGAACGCGTCGGCGCGCGATGGGGGAAGGTCAGCGGTCGGTGACGGCGCGGTGGGCGTCCAGGTGGGCGCGCAGGGCGGCGGTGAAGCCCTCGGCGTCGCGGGCGGCGATCCGTTCGACGAGCACGGTGTGCTCCTCGACCAGCGAGGCCAGCCGCTGCCGCTGCCCCTCCGGCTGCACCTGGAGCAGCTGCACGGCCATCCGGCGCTGGCGGTCGCGCAGCGCCCCGTAGAACCGTTCGGCGAGCTCGTTGCCGGAGGCCGTCACGATGCCCCGGTGGAAGGCCTCGTCGGCGTCGGCGAAGGCGCCGAGGTCGGCCCGGCGGGCGGGTTCGCGCTGCTGGTCGATCAGCTCGGACAGCTGCCGGACGAGCGCGTCGAGGCCGTCGGGGCGGCGGGTGATCCGGCGGACGGCGGTGCTCTCCAGCGCCTCGCGCAGTTCCAGCACGTCCTCGGCCTCGCCGGGGCCGACCGGCACCACCACGGCTCCGCGCTTGGGGAAGAGCTGGAGCAGGCCCTCGGCCTGCAGCCGCAGGAAGGCCTCCCGGACCGGGGTGCGGCTGAGCGAGGCGCGCTCGGCGATCTCGCCCTCGCTGATCAGCGTGCCGCCGGGGAGGCCGCCGCCGAGGATGAGGTCCTTGGTCAGGTCGTACGCGCGGTCCGCGGCCGGGACGCGGGCGGGGGGCGGGGTGTCGGCCATGGACCACACCGTAGCACCATAGATGCAAGCTTAGATGCAACAGTCGGGACAGAGCCGTGAACCGGGCCGGAGCATCGGTTTCGGTACTGCTCAGGGCCGGAAGAATGCGCTTTCTCACCCCCTCCCGCAGGGCCGAGGATGGGCGGGGCCAACCAGCCTGCCGGGAGGAAGCCTTGTCCCCTGTGTCCCCAGCCCTGCCGCCCCTCGACCCGGCCCTGCCGCCCGTCGACCCGGGCCTGCTGCCGCTCACCGCCGAATTCCGCCCCGAGGGCCTGGCCGTCGGCGGCGTGCTCCTGGACGAGGCGGCCCGCCGGTACGGCACGCCGCTGTTCGTCTACGACGAGGAGCACCTGCGCCGACGCTGCCGGGAGGCGGTGGCCGCCTTCGGCCGGGGCAACGTCGCCTACGCCTCCAAGGCCTTCCTCTGCACCGCGATGGCCCGCCTCGCCACCGAGGAGGGCCTGCTGCTGGACGTCGCCTCCGGCGGCGAGCTGCGCACCGCGCTGTACGCCGGGGTCGACCCGGACCGGATCGTGCTGCACGGCAACAACAAGGACGAGGCCGAGCTGCGCACGGCGCTGACCGTCGGCCTGCGCCACATCGTGGTGGACAGCTTCGACGAGCTGGACCGGATCGAGCGGCTGCACCGCGAGGAGGGCCTGCCCCCGGCCCGGGTCCAGCTGCGGGTGGCGCCCGGGGTCGCGGCCGGCGCCCACCAGGCCATCCAGACCGGCGGCCACGACTCCAAGTTCGGCTTCGGCCTGGCCGACGGCGCCGCCGCGGCCGCGGTGCGCCGCGCCCGGGGCTCCGCCGCCGTACGGCTGGAGGGCGTCCACGCCCACGTCGGCTCCCAGGTGCTGGACCCGGCCGAGCTGGCCGACGGCGCCGCCGCGGTGGCCCGGTTCGCGGTGGAGCACGGACTGCGCCGGCTGACCGTCGGCGGCGGCCTGGGCGTGGCCTACCTGAGCGGGCAGAGCGCCCCCTCCTTCGCGGTCTGGGCCGAGCGGGTCCGCGCGGCGGTGCGCGGCGCGGGCTGGAGCGGCGAGGTGGGCGTCGAGCCCGGCCGCTCGATCGCCGCCCGGGCCGGGCTGACGCTGTACCGGGTCGGCACCGTCAAGCGGATCGAGGGCGTGCGCACGTACGTCAGCGTGGACGGCGGGATGAGCGACAACCTGCGCCCGGCGCTGTACGGCGCCCGCTACGAGGCCTTCCTGCCGCGCTGCCCCGAGGCGCCCCGGCCGGGGCACGCCCGGCTGGTCGGCAAGCACTGCGAGAGCGGCGACGTGATCATCGACGACGCCGCGCTCCCCGCCGACCTGCGGGTCGGCGACCTGCTGGCCACCCCGGTGACCGGCGCCTACGGCTACGCCATGGCGTCCAACTACAACAAGCTGCCGCGGCCCGCCGTGGTCTTCGTCCGCAACGGCGAGGCCCGCCTGGTGGTGCGCCGGGAGACCGAGCACGACCTGCTCCGGCTGGACGTGGCCGCCGGCGACGGCCTCGGGGAACCGGTGGCTGCGCAGCGGTCGCATGCCGTCTAACCTGGGCCGATGCTGAACAGCGCCCGACTGCACGTCCTCCTGGAGATCGCCCGCCGGGGCACCATCGTGGCCGCGGCGCAGGCCCTGCACCTGAGCCCGTCCGCCATCTCGCACCAGCTCGCCCGCCTGGAGCAGGAGCTGGGTGTCGCGCTGGTGGAACGGGCTCCGCAGTCCCTGCGCCTGACGCCCGCGGGTGTCCGGCTGGCCGAGCACGCCCAGGCGATCGCCGATCTGATGGCCGTCGCCCAGGACGACCTGCGGGCGCACGCCGAGGGCGCGGCCGGGGTGCTGCGGATCGGCTTCTTCGCCTCCGCCGGGCTGGACCTGCTGCCCCGGGCGCTGGCCGCGTTCTCCGCCGCGAACCCGCAGGTGGAGCTGGAGCTGATCATGGGCCAGCCGCACGAGCTGGTCCCGGACCTGGAGGCCGGCCGGCTGGACGCGGCCGTCGTCTTCGAGCACCCGCTGGACCCGTGGTGCCGCCAGGCGGCGGTGGACGTGCGGATGTACTTCGAGGAGCCGCAGCTGGTCGTGGTGCCGCTGCGGCACCGGCTCGGGCGGCGCTCGCTGGTGCGGCTGGCCGAGCTGGAGGGCGAGAGCTGGATCGGCACCCACGGCGGCAGCACCGGCGAGCCGGTGCTCGAACGCGCCTGCGCGGCCGAGGGGTTCCGCCCCCGGGTGCGCTGCCGCAGCGACCACTACCAGGTGACCATCAACCTCGCGCGGGCCGGCATGGGCGTCGCGCTGATCCCGGCGCTCGGCCTGGCCGACAGCGCCGGGGTGCACGTCTGCCGGCTGGACCACCCGCAGCTGCACCGCCGGATCGGGGTGGCCACCCGGACCACCAACCGCAACCCGGTGCTGCGGTCCTTCCTCGCCGAACTCGGCGCGGCGGCCGGGGAGATCAGGTCGCTGCTCGACATGCGCTGGGCCTGACCTCCCCGGCCCGGACGTCCCCCGGCCCGGACCATGCCCGGCCCTGACCTCCCCGGCCCGGAGCCCGTCAGGCCGGCCGCTGCGCCCAGGCCGCGAGGGCGCCGCCGACGTCCCGGATGGCGTGCACGGCGGCCCGCTCGGTGCTGGGCCCGAGCGCCACGTCCCAGTGCGCGACGACCGCGTAGGCCACCCGCCGGGCGCCCACGATGACGCCCGCGTCGGCCCGCACCCCGGTGTCCGTACCGGTCTTGTTGGCCACCAGCAGGCGGCCGGGCAGCGGTTCGGGGAAGCCGGGGGCGTACGGGTCGTGGTCGATCAGCGCGGGCACCAGGCCGTGGTCGGTGTTGGCGCGCATCCAGCCGAGCAGCCGGGCCGAGGCCCCCGGGGTGGCCATGGTGCCCCGGACCGCGAGGGCCACCAGGCGGGCCAGGTCGCGGGCGGTGCCGGTGGCGAAGACCGGCGGGACGTCCGGCCCGCGCTCGTCGCGCACCCGGTCGTGCAGGGTGAGCCGCTCGAGCCCGAGGTCGTGGGCCAGCCGCGCGGTGGCCGGCAGGCCGACCAGCCGCAGCAGGGCGTTGGTGGCGGTGTTGTCGCTGACCGCGGCGGTCAGCCAGGCCAGGTCCTCCACCGTCCAGCCGGGGCGGCTGAGCCGGCCGAGCAGGCCGGTGCCGCCGGTGACGTCCTCGGGGAGGATCGCGGCCGGCTGCCCGGCCGCCAGTTCCCCGTTGTCCAGCCGCCGGGCGACCTCGGCGAGCAGCAGCAGCTTGGAGGCGCTGGCGACGGGCAGCACGACGGTGTCGTCCACCCCGACCGCTTCGCCGCCGTCCACGTCGACGGCGGCCACCGCGAGGGTCAGCGGGAGCGCCGCCGAGCTGCGCGCGGCGGCGGCCACCTGGGCGAGGCTCATCGGACCCGCACCACCTCTCCGGCCCGGCTCGCGGTCGGCCGGCCGCCGCGCACCGCGACCCGGCCGGCCACCACGACGGTCTCCACGCCCGCCGGCGCCAGCAGCGGCCGCTCGAAGGTCGCGCCGTCCAGGACGGCCGCCGGGTCCAGCACCACCAGGTCGGCGACGGCGCCGTCCCGGACCACCCCGCGCCCGGCCAGCCGGAACCGCCCGGCGGGCAGGCCGGTCATCTTGTGCACCGCGAGCTCCAGCGGCAGCAGGCCCTGCTCGCGCCCGTAGTGGCCGAGGACCCGGGCGAAGCTGCCCGCCCAACGGGGGTGCGGGCGGCCGGGTTTGGGCACGCCGTCCGAGCCGATCATGGACAGCGGGCTGGCCAGCACCCGGCGGACGTCGTCCTCGCGCATCGAGTGGCTGATGATGGTCACCTCGCCCTGCGCCTCCAGCAGCAGGTCGCTCACGTAGTCGACCGGGTCGGCGCCGCGCTCGGCGGCCAGGTCGGCGATCCGGCGGCCCTCGGCGGTACGGCGGGCGGGCGCGGCGGCCACCGAGATCAGGTCCCAGCCGCCGTTGCCGACGGTGTTCTCCCAGCCCTCGACGCCGTTCGCGATGTCCGCCCGGATCCGGTCCCGCACCTCCTTGCTGCGCAGCCGCTCCAGCAGGGCGGCCGGCCCGCCCTCGCTGGTCCACGGCGGCAGCATCGCGTGCAGCACGGTGCTGCCGGCGGTGTACGGGTAGACGTCGCAGAGCACGTCCACGCCGTCGGCGCGGGCCTGTTCCAGGCGCGGCAGGGTGCGCAGGGTGGCGCCCCAGGCGTGCCGCCCGGCGGTCTTGTGGTGGGAGACCTGGAGCGCCGCGCCGGAGCGCACCGCGATCTCCAGCGCCTCCTCCAGGGCCTTCTCCACCTGGGACATCTCGTCGCGCAGGTGCGTCACGTACGGCTTGCCGTGCCGCGCGGCGACCTTGGCCAGGGCCACGATCTCCTCGGTGTCCGCGTAGACGCCGGGCGGGTAGATCAGGCCGGTGGAGAGGCCGGCCGCGCCCTGGGCCAGCGCCCGGTCGAGCAGGTCGCACATGGCGGCCAGCTCCTCGGGGGTGGGCGGGCGGTCCTCGAAGCCCATCACCCCGGCGCGCAGCGTGCCGTGGCCGACCAGCGAGGCGATGTGGTTGCGGCGCAGTTCGGGCCGCTGGCCGGCCGCGAAGGCGTCGAAGTCCTCGGCGGGCAGCACCGGCCCGAGGCCGAAGGAGACCCGCAGGTGCCCGGCCAGTTCGGGCAGCCGCTCGGGCAGGGCGGGGAACAGGCTGATCCCGCAGTTGCCGCTGATCTCGGTGGTGACGCCTTGGAGCAGCGGGGCGAGCCGCAGTTCGTCCAGGGCGTCGCCGTCGGTGTGGGTGCCGCCGCCGAAGGGGGCGGCGAGCGCGTCCGAGTGGGTGTGGACGTCGATGAAGCCGGGAGTGACGACCCGTCCGGTGACGTCCAGCGTCTCGGCCGCGGCCACCGCGGTGCCCGGCGGCAGGACGGTGACCCGGCCCCCCGCGACGGCGAGGTCGGCCGCGCGGCCGGGCGCCCCGGTGCCGTCCACCAGGGTGCCGCCGCGCAGCAGCAGGTCGACCGGGGTCGTGGTCACGTCCGCTCCCATCAGTCCTGTCGCTCCCATCAGAGCACCGTCGAGAGGAAGGCCCGGGTGCGGTCGTGCCGCGGGGCGGTGAACACCTCGGCCGGGCTGCCGGCCTCCACGACGGCGCCCTCGTCCATGAAGACGACCCGGTCGGCGACCTCGCGGGCGAAGCCCATCTCGTGGGTGACGACGATCATCGTCATGCCGCTGCGGGCGAGGTCGCGCATCACGCCGAGCACCTCGCCGACCAGCTCCGGGTCGAGCGCGGAGGTGGGCTCGTCGAAGAGCATCAGGGTCGGTTCCATGGCCAGCGCCCGGGCGATCGCCACCCGCTGCTGCTGGCCGCCGGAGAGCTGGGCCGGGTAGTGGTCGGCGCGGTCGGCCAGGCCGACCCGGGCGAGCAGCTCGCGGGCCCGGCGCTCGGCCTCCTGGCGCGGGCGCCCCTTGACCGCGATCGGGCCCTCCATCACGTTCTGCAGCGCGGTGCGGTGCGGGAAGAGGTGGAAGCGCTGGAAGACCATGCCGATCCGCTCGCGCTGGTGGCGGATGTCGCGCGGCCGGCGCTCGCGCAGCCTGCTGCCGGAGGCGCCGTGCGGCTCGTAGCCGACCAGCTCGCCGTCCACCTCGATCCGCCCGGCGTCGATCTTCTCCAGGTGGTTGAAGCAGCGCAGCAGGGTGGACTTGCCGGAGCCGGAGGGGCCGATCACGCAGAGCACCTCCCCCGCCCGGACCTCCAGGTCGATGCCGCGCAGCACCTCCAGCTCCCCGAAGTGCTTGCGCACCTTCCGGGCCGACAGGACCACCTCGGCGGTCGGCTTCGCCGGATCCGTACCCGTCACTTGCCCTCCCCCTTCTTCACGCGCTTCTGTGCTGCGCCGCGCCCCGGCCGCAGGTTGGCCAGCACCCGGCGGTGCAGGGCCGGCGGAGCGCCGGCCGGGTTGAACTTCCGCTCCACCGCGTGCTGGGCGACGCTCGCGATGGTGGTGAGCACCAGGTACCAGAGGGACGCGACGATCAGCAGCGCTATCACCTCGAAGTTGGCGAGGTAGAGGTGCTGGGAGACGGTCATCAGGTCGGCGCCGGCGATGACGGAGACCAGCGAGGTGGTCTTCAGCATCGAGATGAACTGGTTGCCGAACGGCGGGATGATCACCCGCATCGCCTGCGGCAGCACCACCCGGGTGAGGATCTGCCGGTTGGACATGCCGAGCGAGGCGCCGGCCTCGCGCTGCCCGGGGTCGACGCTCTGGATGCCGGCCCGGACGATCTCGGACATGTAGGCGCCCTCGTTGATCGACAGGCCGAGCAGTGCCGCCACGAAGCCGGTGATCAGGGTGTTGGACTGCCAGCTGACCAGCTTGGGCCCGTCGAACGGGATGCCGATGCTGATCTCCGGGAAGAGCAGCGCCAGGTTGAACCAGAAGATCAGCTGGACCAGCAGCGGGGTGCCGCGGAAGAACCAGGTGTACGCCCCGGCGGTGGTCCGCAGCACCGGGCTGTCGGACAGCTGCATCACCGCGACCACCACGCCGATGACGATGCCCACCACCTGGGAGATCAGGGTGAGTTGGACCGTCACCCAGAGCCCTTCCAGGATCACGCCGTCGAACTGGTACCGGGCGACGATGTCCCAGTGCAGGTTGGGGTTGACGATGATCGTCCAGGCCAGCCAGACGGCGACGAAGGCCGCCGCCAGCACGGCGAACCAGCGCGCCGGGCGGGGCCGGCCGGTGACCTCGAAGGCCAGGTCGTCGTCGGCCGCCGCCTCGGCGGTCGGGACTCGGCCGGCCGGTGCGGGCATCGCGGGGTCTCTCATGTCGGTGCTCATCTCGTCGGTGCCGCCGTTCTCACTGCGCCGCGTTGACGGTGGCGCGCTCCACCGCGCTGCCGCCGACCTGGTAGGCGTCCAGCACCTTGCGGTACTCGCCGCTCTCGATCAGCTCCTGGAGCGCCTTCTGCACCGCGTCGCGCAGCCCGGAGTCCTTCTTCGCCACCGCGATGCCCCAGGGCGCCGTCCCGTACTGGTCCGGCAGCACCTCGTAGGAGCCGCTGTTCTGCACGAACATCTGCGCCACCGGGTAGTCCACGATCGTGGCCACGGCCCGCTCGCTGTCCAGCTGGAGCAGCCCGGTCGGGGCGTCCTCGCTCTGCGAGATCGCCATCCTGGTGGCGCACTTGGCGTTCTGCTGCTCGCCGATCTCCAGGTTGGAGCTGCCCTTGGCGAGGACCACCTTCTTGCCGCAGAGGTCCTCCAGGGACTTGATGCCCTCGGGGTTGCCCTTCTTCGTCATGATCACGCCGCCGGTGCGGAAGTAGTCGACGAAGTCGACGGCCTGGCGGCGCTGGGCGCTGTCCGTCATGGAGGACATCACCAGGTCGTAGCGGCCGGCCTGGAGGCCGGGGATCAGGCCGTCGAAGGAGGAGTTGGCGAGCTCCAGCTTCAGGCCGAGCCTCCCGGCGACGGCGGCGGCGAGGTCCGGGTCGACCCCGGTCAGCTCGGTGGTGCCGGGCTTGTACATCTCCATCGGCGGGTAGCCGACGGAGGTGGCGACTCTGAGCACGCCGCTCTGCTTGTTCTTCGCCGGGAGCAGCTCGGCGGCGCTCTTCCCGGCGTTCTGCGCGGCCTGGGCCGCGCCGGCGGCCGGGGAGCCGCCCTGGTCGGAGCGCCCGCAGGCGGTGGCGGCCAGGACGACCAGGGACAGTGCGGCCAGACAGCGCAGGGAACGGGGGCGGTTCATCGGCTACTCCCTCGGGCGGTGACGGTGCGCCGATGCTGGCAGCCGGGTCCGGGTGAACGGAAGATGATGAAGCTATTGCTGCCTCACCAACGATTTTTGTACGGCTGACCGCCCTGTCCTGCGGCTTCCGGCCGTACCGGGCCGGCCTGGTCGCCCGGTCAACCGGTCAGCCGACCGACCGGTGCGCCGGTCAGCCGGTGAGCCACGGGGCCTCGGGCAGCTTGGCGTCCGGCTGCCGTCCGGCGAGTTCGACGGTGGTGGGGGTGCCCAGCCCCGGCATCCGCATCGTCACCCGGCGCAGCCCGCCGTCGCCGTCGACCCAGTAGGTCAGCGGCGAACGGGCACCGTCGGGCGCGGCCCCCTGGGCGCGCGGACCGGCGAAGCGGTCGTAGCCCTTGCCGTCGATCCGGTCCCGGCCCAGCCAGCGGGCCCCGGACTGGGCGAGCAGCAGCGGGTTGTCGGGGCGGTCCGCGCCGAGCTGGACCAGCAGGTTCAGTCCGGCGTCCAGCGGATCCGCCGTGTAGGTGCGCGGCGACCAGCCCTGGCGCGGGATGCGCTCGGCCTGCTCCCAGGCCGGGGCGTCGGTGGCGGGGGCGGTGCCGGCCTGGTCGGGGGCCAGCCCGAGGCCGCCGGTGTCCCAGACGATCAGGCCGTGGTCCAGCGCCCCGCTCGCGCCGGTGGTCCGGTAGCGGCCGACCCCCCGGTGGTTGCGGTAGTCGACGACCCCGTCGACCCGGATGGTGACGCCCCCGCCCTCCTCGGCGGTGAGCGTCACCGCCACCGGGCTCGCCTGGTAGAGGTTCAGCCGCGACAGGGCGAGCCGGCCGGCCTCGTCGGTGGTCACCGGGCGTTCGACGGCCTCGTCGGAGACCGTCCGGTAGACGGCCACGCCGCCCGCCGCGGCGCCGCACACCACGATCGCGATCAGGGCCTTGAGCCAGTGGGACCGCCGGGGCCCGCGGCCGTCGGCCTTCGTCTTGCGGGGCATGCAGCCGCTCCCTCTCCTCGGTCGGACACGACAGTCGGGCGGGCCCGGGGACCAACGGTCCCACGAACCCGCCCGATTCGGGCCCGGTGCCGGTCTCCCCGCACCGGGCCCGGTACGAACACCCCGTCCGGGGCTTAGGGCCTGTCGTCGAACTCGCGTCTGCGGGCCGACGCCGGGGCACGCACCTAGCCGCGCTGGGCGGCCTTGCGCCTGCGGGCCACCAGCACCGTGGCGGTGCCGAGGGCGATCAGCGCCGCCGCGCTGGTCAACACGATCGGCATCCCTTCACCCGCACCGGTGTTGGGCAGGTGCCCGGACGCCGGGGGTGCCGGGGCCGGCGGCACCGGGGCCGCCGTCGTCGGCGCCGGGGTCGGCGTCTCGGTCGGGGTGGGCGTCGGTGTCGGCGTCGGGATCAGCTTGTTGACGGCCGTCACCTCCACACCGGCGTCGAGGTTCGCCGAGGTCAGCTTCAGCGGGCCGAAGACGGTGACCTCCGGCGCCGCGTAGCCGTCCGGCGGGCTCAGCTCCTGCCAGTAGTACGTCCCCGGCACGCCGGTGCCCTGGCAGATGCCGTCGGCGCCGGTCGTGCAGGGCTCACCGACCTTGGTGTCGGGCTTGTCGCCGGTCGGCTGGAGCCCGTCGGTCCCGTTGGTCTCGTGCCACAGCTGGAACTTGGCGCCGGCCAGCGGCTTGCCGTCCTGGTCGTGCTTGACCAGGCGCAGCGCGCCCTCCTGGAGCCGGAAGCCGAAGTCGTAGGTGTGGTCGTTCTCGCCGGGGCCGCCGGTGGTCAGCGCCCGCTCCGGGAACCTGCCGTCCTTCGGAACGATGCCCTTGGAGTCGATGAAGTGGTTGTCACCGACGTCGTGGTCGGTCGGCACCCACTGGAAGAGGGGGCCGTCCTTGGCGTAGTCCGCCGGGTTGTCCAGCTTGATCGTGTACTTGGTCCTCGGCTTGAGGCCGCCGTCGACGTTGCTGTCGTCGAAGTAGTACTCGCCGCGCTTGGTCGTCTTGGTGGTGCCGACGAGCTTCCCCGACTCGTCGTACAGGTGGACGGTGGCACCCGGAACCGGCTTCTGGCCCGGCAGTTGGAGGCCGCTGCGCTCGGGGTCGTACCAGACCCGGTTGCCGATCTGGAGCGGTGCCTGGTCGCAGAGCACCTCCAGGTCGCCCATCGCGGCGCCCTTGCCGAACGGCGGGATGCCCGGGCCCGTGTTGAGCCGCACGCCGCCGTCCGCCTTGCCGTCGCGCTTCTGGAAGGCGCTGCCGTAACCGAAGGCCTGGCTGTCGCTGTCGTAGCCCGAGGTCACGATGGAGTCCTCGACCTTCGAGAACGCCATCCCGGCGTTGGCCGGGTTGTTGTGGCCGATCCGGGCGTTGTCGAAGAACCGCTGGCCCCGGGCCTTGGACCCGCAGCCCAGGTTGGTGTCCAGCACGTACGTGCCGTTCTCCGGGCAGGCCTTGAGGAGGTCGCCGCCGGGCAGGACCTTGGACATCGCGCTGCCCGTCGGGCTGGCCGCCGACTGGTCGCCGAAGCGGTCCCGGAAGGCGAGCAGCATCGAACCGTCGGTCTCGAAGGCGATCTCGGCGACCGCCGGCTCGGGGTTGGCCAGGTAGTTGGCCCCGCAGGCCTGGCCGTTCTGGGTGGTCGGGAAGGTGTCCTGCCACGGGAACCAGGCGGTGCCCGGGCACGGGCCGCCGACCGTGGTGCCGCGCGGGTAGTCGAGCGGCTGGTTCAGCACGGCCGGCTTGAACGCGCCGGTGGACAGGTCGAACGGCAGCACCACGGCGCGCAGGTCCGTGGCCTTGCCGGTGGACTCGCCCGAGCAGACGCCGCCGAGGAAGCCGGTGCCGTCCTGGATGCCGAGGCCGTACGGACGCCAGTCCCCCGGCGCCGGGCAGCCCGGGTCCGGGATGGCGTAGGCGGCCTTGGGCGCGGCCGCCGTCGCCGCGGTGGCGTCGTAGCGGTAGAGCTTGCGGTCGTTCAGGTTGACGACGAAGAGGTCCTTGCCGTCGTCGGTGATCTTGATGCCGCCGAGGCTCTCCTTGCCCACCGGGGCCAGGAAGCCGTCGTCGTTGCCCGGGCCGTGCGGGGTGGTGCCCGCGTCCGGGACGGTGGCGAACAGCGTGGTCTTCTTCGTCGCCCAGTCGGTGACGTAGATCCCGCCGGGGCCGCCGGGGCCGTAGGCGGTGGTCCGCTTGGCCTGGGCCGAGGAGAACACCCGCTTGTCGGCCTTGTTCCAGGCGATGCCGTACAGGTTGCCGGTCTGCCCGGCCGTGGCCACGTCGGTCAGGGTGAAGCCGGTGCCGGCCGTACCCCGGGACTCGTACGGGAAGGACACCAGCGTGTGCTGGGCGGCCCCGTCCTGGGGCGGGTTCTGACAGGTCGACACCAGCGGCGCGTTCTTCTGGCAGTAGTCACCCGGGCTCCAGAGCCCCGTGGTGATCTCCACCTTCTTGCCGCCGGAGAGGTCGACGAACTCCTCGTTGGAGCTCAGCTTGTTCGGCCCGCCGTCCAGACCGTCGCGGGAGGCGAAGGCCGGGTAGAGCACGCCCGGCTTCGGGTTCACCACCTGGACGCGGTACTTGCCGCCGGTCAGCTTGCTCGCGGCCGGCGCCAGCGTCACCGTGCCGTCCGCCGCCGTGGTGCCCTCGATGGCGACCCCGGCCTCGTCGGTGAGCGTCACCTTCACGCCCGCCATGCCCGATTCCAGCCCGGGCGTCCACACACCGTCGGTGTCCACGGCCCGGATCACGTGGACCGCCACCGTGCCGTCGCCGGTCTGGGGGAAGGCCGGCGGGGCCGCCGCCAGGGACCAGGAACCGGCCAGTACGGCCAGCGTCACCGCGCCGCCCGCGGTGCGAAGGCCCGCGGCGCGGCGGCCGGGTGGACCCGTCCGCCGCCCGCCGGAGCCGCGCGCGGCACCGACGGTTCGATCATTTGTCGTCGTCATCCCTGCTCTCATCATCCAGTTGGGCCTGCCGCCCGACCTCGGGAGCGAGTTCGCGAGTGGCGGAAAGCCGCCATTGTTAACGGGAGCTTAAAGGGACTTCACACAAGTTCGCCGGGAAACAAGGAACTTTGACAGGAGATCAGACGTTACGAGGCCGTCACGGCTGCTCATCCGGCCCCGGCCGTCGAGCCGTTGACCAGCGCCGATCCGCCTGCTGAGGCCCGCCGCCCCCGGCCGTCACCGTACCGCACCGTTGACCGTCGAACACTCTTCCCCCCGGAACCGTCCACACCGGGCCCCGACTCACCCACCCCACCCACAACTTGGGCAACAACCGGCCACCGGCTGGCCCCGCCCCGGGGCGGACTGGCACGATGTCCGAATGCGCATTCTGGTCATCGGCGGCACCCGCTTCATCGGATTCCACTTCGCCGAGGCGGCACTGGCCGCCGGGCACGAGGTCACGGTGGTACACCGGGGCCGCTCCGGCGCCGGACTCCTCCCGGACGCCACCCACCTGATCGCCGACCGCGACGCCGACCTGTCCGCGCTGCGCGGCCGGCACTGGGACGCCACCGTCGACCTCTGCGCCTACTACCCGCGCCAGGTACGGGAGTTGGCGGCCGCCCTCGACCCCGGCGCCGCCGGGCGCTACCTGCTGGTCTCCTCGCTCTCGGTGTACGACGTCCCGGCCGCCCCGGGCTACGCCGAGGACTCCGCCCTGCTCCCCGCCGACGGCCCCGAGGCCGAGGAGATCACCGCCGGGACCTACGGCGTCCTCAAGGTCCAGTGCGAGCGCGCCGCCCGGCAGGCCTTCGGCCCGGAGACCCTGCTGGTCCGCCCGACGTACGTGATCGGCCCCCGCGACTACACCCACCGCTTCGACTACTGGGTGGAGCGCCTCACCCGGGGCGGCGAGGTGCTCGCCCCGGGCCGGCCGGACGCGCCGCTCCAGGTGGTCGACGTCCGCGACCTCGCCGCCTGGATGCTCGCCCTGCTGGAGCGGGGCGCCTCCGGCGCCTACCACGCCGCCACTCCCCCGCCGTTCGGCATCGGCGACCTGCTCGACGCCGTCGCCACGGCGGTCGCCCCGCCCGGCACCACCCTCACCTGGGTGGACGAGGACTTCCTCCGGGCCGCCGGCGTCCAGGAGCGCGCCCTCCCGCTCTGGCCCGCCGACCCGGAGAGCCGCGCCACCAGCACCGCCGACCCGGCAGCCGCCCTCGCCACCGGCCTCGCCCTCCGGCCGGTGGCCGACAGCGCCCGCGACATCCAGCCGTTCGAGCGCGTGCCGGGCACCCTCGACCCCGAGCGGGAGGCCGAACTCCTCGCCGCCTGGCACCAGCGGTAGCGGTAGCGGCGCCGACGCGGAGTCCACCGGCACGGGGCCGACCGCCGCCCCGCGACAGCCGGTCCGGCCCCGGCCCGGACATCTCCCGGGCCGGGGCCCACGCCGCTCGGGCCTCCGCTGATCGCCACGCCCCCTGCGCGCCTCAGCCCGCCAGGGGCGGGTTGAGCCGGGCGAACGCCTCCTGCCGCCGGTACGGGAAGTACGGGTACGGCGCGGTGCGGGCGCTCGCCGCGTCCAGCCGGGCCACCTGCTCCTCCGTCAGGGACCAGCCGACCGCGCCGAGGTTCTGGCGCAGCTGCTCCTCGTTGCGGGCGCCGATGATGACCGAGGAGACGGTCGGACGGCGCAGCAGCCAGTTGATCGCCACCTGGGGGACGGTGCGTTCGGTCTCGGCGGCGACCTCGATCAGCGCGTCGACCACCCGGTACAGCAGCTCGTCCTCCACCGGCGGGCCGTAGTCGGCGGTGTCGTGCAGCCGGCTGCCGTCCGGGAGCGGCTGCCCGCGGCGGATCTTCCCCGTGAGCCGGCCCCAGCCGAGCGGGCTCCAGACCAGGGCGCCGACGCCTTCCTCCTGTGCGAGCGGCATCAGTTCCCACTCGTAGTCGCGGCCGACGAGCGAGTAGTAGACCTGGTGGGCGGCGTACCGGGGGCGGCCGTGCCGGTCGGCGAGGGCGAGGGACTTCATCAGCTGCCAGCCGGAGAAGTTGGAGACGCCGGTGTAGCGGATCTTGCCGGCCCGGACCAGGTCCTCCAGGGTGGCGAGCACCTCCTCGATCGGGGTGCCGGCGTCGTAGGCGTGCAGCTGGAACAGGTCCAGGTAGTCGGTGCCGAGGCGGCGCAGCGCGTCGTCGACGCTCCGGACCAACCGGGCGCGGGAGGTGCCG
Organism: Kitasatospora sp. NPDC056273; assembly: GCF_042268845.1. NCBI lineage: Bacteria > Bacillati > Actinomycetota > Actinomycetes > Kitasatosporales > Streptomycetaceae > Kitasatospora > Kitasatospora sp. NPDC056273. The sequence continues at coordinate 63,465 of NZ_JBHJSJ010000024.1, forward strand.
GCGTCCTGCGGGCCGTCGCCGGTGGGCAGTCCGGCCTTGGTGGAGATCAGCACCTGGTCGCGGCGGCCTCGGACCGCCTGGCCGAGCACCTCCTCGGAGGCGCCGTCGGAGTAGACGTCGGCGGTGTCGAAGAGGGTGACTCCGGCATCGATGGAGATGTCGAGGAGCCGGCGGGCCTCCTGGACGTCGGTGGTGCCCCAGGCGCCGAACAGCGGGCCGCGCCCGCCGAAGGTGCCGGTGCCGAGGCTGAGCGCGGGCACCTTGAGTCCGGACGCGCCGAGCCGGCGGTACTCCATGTCGGTGGCGATGGTCATGGCGGATTTCTCCCCTCGAAGCCCCTAATGGGACCGCTGTTCCGTTAGGATGCTCTGAACCTAGCAGAGCCCACCCGTCTAATGGAACAGGAATCCCGTTAATGGCCGTCGAGCCCTCCACGCCCGGCACGGTCCGCCCCGGCGGCCGGACCGCCCGGGTCCGCGCCGCCGTCCTGCGCGCCGCCGAGGACGCCCTGGTCGAGCGCGGCTTCAGCGGCCTCGACCTCGGCGACATCGCCCAGCGGGCCGAGGTCGGCCGCACCACCCTCTACCGCCGCTGGGGCAGCACCACCGCGCTGGTCGCCGACCTGCTCGCGGACATGGCCGAGCAGTCGCTGCCGCGCACCGACAGCGGCTCCCTCGCCGGGGACCTCCGGGCCAACGCCCGGCTCGTCCAGCGCACCCTGGCCGACCCCCGGCAGGGCGCGCTGTTCCGCGCCGTCATCGTGGCGGCGACCTGCGACCCGGACGCGGCCGAGGCCCTGCGGCACTTCTACCGGCGCCGGGTCGAGGAGTGGGCGCCGTGCGTCGCCGCGGCCGTCGAGCGCGGCGAACTCCCGCCGGACACCGACGGGTTCGAGGTCGTCCGGGCGGTCTCGGCACCGCTCTACTACCGGATGCTCACCACCGCCGAGCCGCTGGACGAGGCGGCCGCGGACCGCGCGGCGGAGGCCGCCGAGGCGGCGGCCCGCGCCGGGGCGTACCGGCGCGGGGACGACTAGGAACGCGAACGGCCGCACAGCGCCGAAGCGTTGTGCGGCCGCCGGGCGCGGCGAGGGCCCTGGAAGGCCGGAACGACGCTCCGACATCATCCGACCGACGGCGAGGGCCGCCGGGGGGCTCCCCCGGCGGCCCTCGGCGCGACCGTGACCTGACGGTTCAGAAGACGGTTTAGAAGAAGCCGTCGTCCTCGTAGTAGTTGTTGACGACCACCTGCGGGTCGTCGTCGAAGGCCTCGTTCAGCAGCGCACCGCCGACCAGGCCGGCCGCGCCGGCGCCGATCAGCGCGCCGGTGCCGAAGCGCCGTCCGCCCTGGGCCTGCTGGCCGGGCACCTGCGGCGGCTGGCCCTGCTGGACCGGCTGCGGGTAGCCCGCCTGCGCCGGGGTGTAGAACGGCGGGACGTTGGTCTGCACCCGCTGGGCGCAGGCCACGCAGGCCTCGATCTGGCGCGGCACGCCCCACTGCGGCGACCAGTACACCGCCGTGGTGCCGGCGCCGTGCGAGGGGTCGAAGAAACACGTCACGGGGTAACTCCCTGGTCCTTGCTGGGTCATCGGAACGGCGGGCGCGGCGGCGGGCAGCACGGCCGGCACCGGGGCCGCGACCGGCGCCGGCGGCGCGGCGGGCGGAGCCACGGGCGGGGCGGGCGGCGCGACCGGCGGCTTCACCGGGGCGGGCGGGGCGGCGGCGGGCGCCGGCTGCAGGACGTCCACCCCGAAGTCGGTGGCGATGCCCGCGAGCCCGTCGGCGTACCCCTGCCCGACCGCCCGGAACTTCCAGTCCGCGCCGTGCCGGTACAGCTCGCCGAACACCATCGCCGTCTCGCTGCCGGCCTCCGACGCCACGTCGTACCGGGCCACCTCGGTGCCGCTGTCCGGGTCGACGACCCGGATGTGGGCGCCGCGGACCTGCCCGAAGGACTGCCGCCGCTGCGCCGCGTCGTAGATCGCCACCGCGAAGACGACCTTCTCCACCCCGGCGGGGACCTCCGCGAGCCGGACCTCGACCTGCTCGCGGTCGGCGCCGCCGCCGGCCCCGCCCAGGTGGCGGACCGAGCCGTCCGGGCTCCGCAGGTTGTTGAAGAAGACGAAGTGCTGGTCCGAGGCGACCTTCCCGTCCGCCCCGCAGAGCAGCGCGCTGGCGTCCAGGTCGTACCCGTCACCGGCCGTCCAGCCCAGGCCCACCCGCACCACCCGCACCCCGGGGGCCTGCTTGCCCAGGGAGACGTTGCCACCCTTCGTCAGGGCCACGCTCATGGAACTTCCTCCACCACCGTACGAGTACCGCTGTTCGACCACGACAACGCTGTAGAACTCGCGGCGGTTCCCGGTCGAACCGCCGGCTTTCCGTCCGGGCCGGAACGCCGTCCCACCAGCGGCGGAACGCCGCCCGAGGGGCCCCCGGCGGCGCCTCCCGGTACCGGGCGGGCCGGTCCGGCGGCCCCCGGACCGGCGTACGGCGCGCCGTGTCGGCACTCTGGCGGGCCGTCAGGTCCGGACCTATTGTCAGCGCACATGACATGTCTACGCCGCACCGCCGGACTGGCCGCCGCGCTCGCCGGAACCCTCGTCGCCCTGCTGGCCCCGGCCGCCGCCCAGGCCGCCCCGGCCGGCTGCCGCACCTCCGCCACGGTGCCGCTGGACGCCGAGCAGGCCCGCCTCCAGGACGCCCGCACGGCCGGCTTCACCGAGCGCTCCGGCCTGGGCGAGCTGCTCGGCGGCTTCCCCTCCGCGCTGTGCGCCGCCCGCAACGCCCGGCAGGCCGAGCGGGTGGCCGACACCTGGGGCCGGACGCTCTGGCAGGCGGGCGTGGACCGCGCCCAGGGCCGGCGGCCGAGCGGCGAACTGCCCGCCCGGGACGACCGCCCGCTGTACTGGACCAGGCTCGCCATGACCGTCCAGCTCGCCCGCTGGCAGCCCCGGTTCGACGTCGACCACGCCGCGCTGCGGGCCCGTTTCGAGGACGCCTCGCGCGGCCTGGACGACGGTTTCAGCGCCGCCCCCGGCGTCCGGCGGATCTTCGTCAGCGGCTTCGACCCGTTCGGCCTGGACGCCGAGGCGCGCCGCGCCAACCCCTCCGGGTCCGCCGTCCTGCAACTGCACGGGCAGCGGATCACCCTCGCCGACGGCAGCGCCGCCGAGGTCCGGGCGGTCGTCCTGCCGGTGCGCTACGGGGACTTCGACAAGGGCATCGTGGAGCGCGCCTTCACCCCGCACCTGCGGCCGGGCCGGCAGTCCGCCGACCTGATCACCAGCATCAGCCAGGGCTACCCGGGCAAGTTCACCCTGGAGGAGTGGGCCGGGCGCGCCCGCTCCGCCGACCCGGCCACCGACAACGTCGCCGCGCTCTCCGGCGGCACCTCCCAGCACCCGGTGGACGCCCCGGGGCTGGCCCCCGGGCCGCAGTTCGTCCGAACCACCCTGCCGACCGACGCCATGCGGGCCGTCCAGCAGCCCTTCCCGGTGCTGCTCAACACCTTCGTCACCGAGATCCCGGCGGGCGGCACCGGGCCGGTCTTCCGGCCGGACGGCCCCACCCCCGGCTCCCGCGCGGTCTCCGGTGGCGGCGGCGGGTACCTCTCCAACGAGGTCGCCTACCGCTCCAACCGGCTGCGCCTGCTCCTCGCCCCGGACCTCCCCGGCGGCCATCTGCACACCCCGGTCCTGAACGGCCTGCCGGCCGACCCGGAGCGGCTCACCGCACCCGAGTTCGAGCAGAACGAGGCCGCGATCGGCGACGAGGTCCGCGCGATCCTGAGCGCCGCCAGGCTCTGACGGACCGTCCGGGCACGCCCCGGGGACGGTCCGGGGCCGCCCGGGGGGCGCCCGCTACGCCGGGTCGGCGAAGCGGGTGCCCGCCGCGCGGGCCCGCGACTCGGCGATCTCCGCGTAGGCGGCGTCGCGGCCCGCCCAGTGCGAGCCCTCGACGGACTTGCCGCGCTCCAGGTCCTTGTACACCTGGAAGAAGTGGGTGATCTCCAGCAGGTCGAACTCGCGCAGGTCGCCGATGTCCCGCAGGTCGGCGTAGCGCGGGTCGTGGGCCGGGACGCAGAGCACCTTCTGGTCCGGGCCGCGTTCGTCGCGCATCACCCACACGCCCACCGCCCGGCAGGTGAGCACGCAGCCGGGGACGGCCGGCTCGCCGCCGAGCACCAGGGCGTCCAGCGGCTCGCCGTCGCCGCCGAGAGTGCCCTCGACGTAGCCGTAGTCGGCGGGGTAGGCGGTGGCCGTGAAGAGGGTGCGGTCCAGCCGGATCCGGCCCGCCACGAAGTCCATCACGTACTTGTTCCGCGACCCCTGCGGGGTCTCGATCATGACCTCGAACTCCACCGCTGGCCTCCTCCTCGGCTCCTGGGGGGATTGTCCGCCGTCCGGACGGCCACCGGAAGCACCCCCGCCGTCGAGCCGCCCCCGCGCCGCCCGAGGCCCGTGCGCACGCCGGTGCCCGTGCGCCAGGTCTCGATTGTGCGGCGGAAGTGACGGCCCGACAATTCTTCGTCCACGATTCCTCTACGGTGACGCCTGCAACAGCCGTCACCATGCAAGAGGGGGCACGCCCATGTCCCGGAGCCGGAAGCTCCACCGCCTCAGCAACCCCGACGCCGACGAACGCCGCGCCCAGCGCGCGCTCTTCCGTCACCTCCGCGACGACACCAACGCCAACCGCGGCCGGATGGCCAGGCGCGTCCGCGAACTCCAGCTCCTGCTGGCGATGGACCCGGTCGAGTTCGAAGGCCTCATCGCCCGGCTGATGGAGGCGATGGGCATGAAGGTCGAGCTCACCGCCCGGTCCCGGGACGGCGGGGTGGACGTCCGCGGCATCGACCCCGACCCGTTCCGCGGCGGCAACGTCATCGTGCAGGTGAAGCGGTACCGGGACACGGTGGCGCCCACCGCGGTGCGGGACCTGTACGGGACGCTGCGCCACGACCAGGCCGCGACCAAGGCCGTCCTGGTCACCACCAGCAGGTTCGGCCCCAGCTCGCACCAGTTCGTCGCGGGCAAGCCGATCACCCTGCTGAACGGCTCCGAGCTGGTCGGTCTGCTCAAGCACCACGGCTTCCACGAGGTCTTCGCGGCCGTCCAGGACGAGGCCTCCGCCGAGGCCGGCGCCCTGGACGGACTGCCCGCGATCGAGGTGGCCGCCGAGCCCTCCCGGCTGCTCCTGCACTGGACCGGGGAGGAGGAGTACGACATCGCCGCCCTGGTCTGCCGGGGCAACGTGGCGCTCTCCGACGACCACCTGGTGTTCTACAACAACGGCTCCACGCCGGACGGTTCGGTGCGGCTGGTGACCGGCTACGGCGACGCGAACGCCTGCCTGATGGTCGACTTCGACGCGCTGCCCGCCGACGTCGACCGGCTGGTGGTCATCGCCGCCGCGGACACCGAGAACCACCCCGGGGCCACCATGGGCGGGTTCGCCGGGCCCGCGCTGATCCTGGAGGCCGGCGCCGGACAGGACGCGGCCGTGGTGCACCTGGCGGACGGCGCGGAGACCAACACCGCGATGCGGCTCGGCCGGTTCGACCGCGAGCCCTCCGGGGACTGGGAGTTCACCCCGGCGCTCGCCGGGTACCCGGGCGGGCTGCGGCAGGCCGTGACCGCGTACGGCCTGGAGGTCGTGGACGCGTGACCCGGCGCGACACGACGTGAGGTGAGGTGCCGACGCGGGGCACCCGGCCGAGACCGGGTGCCCCGCGTCGCACCCCTCAGCGCACGACGGGCAGCTCCAGCGCCGAGCCGCGGTCGCCGCCCCAGCCGATCCGGTAGCCCGCCTTCCCGTCGGCCGGGAGCAGCTGGAAGGAGTCGGGGTTGGCGGCCGCGACGGTCAGCCGGATCCGCTCACCGGCCCGGAACAGCACCGAGACGGGCTGGAGGTCGATGGTGACGCGCTGCGCGCGGCCCTGCGGGAAGTCCTCGGCGTCCTCGGCCGCGTAGCTGCGCGGCGTGCGCAGCCGGCGCCAGTCGGGATTGTCCGAGCGGTCCGCCACCGCCCGGTCGGCCAGCGAGAGTTGACCCTCCGTCAGATAGGTGACCCGGCCGTCCGGCGCGACGTCCTCCAGGTAGACGTGCAGGGCGCCGCGGGCCGAGCCCGCCAGGCCGGTGACGTCGAGGGTGACCTTGCCGTTGCCGGTGACCCGGGTGTCGGCGCCCAGCGGTGCGGTGGTGTAGCCGAGCAGCTTGGCGTCGACGGCGGCGCGGTCGGGGTAACTGACCTCGTCGCCGCTGAGGTTGGTGTTCCAGCGGTCCAGCGGGCCGGTGCCCGCGGTCGGGTCGAGGAGCAGCTGGTCGGAGCCGCCGCGGCGGTCGTCCGCCCCGTCGACGGACGAACGGCCCGTGGGCGGGTGGTCGGTGAGCGAGCGGCCCGCGCCGAGGTCGAACCGCCGGGTGCGGGTGCCGGGCACCGGCCAGCGGGTGGTGGTGCGCCAGACGCCCTCGTTGAAGGTGTAGTAGTGCACCCGCCGGGTGCCGTCGGGGCGGGCGTCGCCGCGGACGTAGCGGTCGAAGAAGTCGAGCACCCGCTGGTCGTTCTCCTGGTGCTCCTGCCCAGTGAGCGGGCGGGCGGGCTGGAACGGGTCGGCGAACCAGCCGGCGCCGTGGTTCCACGGGCCGATCCAGTCGTCCTGGGTGTTGGACAGGCCGGTGAACTGGGAGAGCACCCCGTTGGCGGTGCCCGCGTCGAGCCAGCCGGCCCTGGTCAGGACCGGCACCCCGCCGGCCTCGACGGCGTCGGTCCGCTCGCCGACGCTGCCGACCGTCCAGCTCTTCGGCCCGTCCCGGTAGTCGCGGTGGACGCCGGAGTGCGCCATCTCGACCAGGTTGGCGTTGTTCGCGTGCTCGGCGCGCGCGGCGGCGAGCAGGGCGGGGCCGTCGGGCCCGTCGACCGGCCGGGGCTGGAGGCCGGTGAGGCCGATGCGCGCGCAGAGCTGCCGGGTGTCCTCGTCCGTCTCGCAGGTGGTTCCACCGGCCTGGTCGAGGATGCGCAGCAGCAGCGCGTACGGGGCGACCCGGGGTTCGATGAGCAGGCCGCCGGGGCGCACCAGGTCCTCGTAGGGGTCAAAGTCGTAGGAGATCGGGGCGGCGGCGGTGATGTGGTGGTTGCCGAGGGAGATGGCGAGCATCGCGGTGTCGCCGCCGTAGGAGATGCCGGTGGTGCCGATCCGGCCGTTGGACCAGGGCTGGGCGGCGATCCAGTCGCTGAGCGGGCCGCTGTCGGCGGTCACGTCGGCGCCGAGTTCGGAGGTGAGGGTGCCGAAGGAGGCGCCGGTGCCGCGCAGGTCGGCGACCACGTAGGCGTAGCCGCGGGCGGTCCACCGCTCGGCCTCGCCACTGGTGCCGCCGGGTTGGCCGGCCTTGACCCTGGCCCGCCAGTAGCGCTGGGTGACCAGGACGGTGGGCAGGTCGGCGCCGGCCCGGGTGCCCTCGGGCAGGTAGACGTCGACGGCGAGGCGGACCCCGTCCGGCATGGTCACGTAGCGCGACCGCAGATGCGGCTCGACGGGCCCGGCGCTCCCGGCGGCGGCCGCCGGGGCGACCGAGAGCCCGAGCACGGCCGCGGCGGCGACCAGCGCCGCCAGCGGGCGGCGCAGCACTCCCCGCCTCATCGGACGGTCGCCTTCCAGGGGTCTTCCTCCGGGCGTGCCTCGGCCCCGACCGGGATGGTCACCACCGCGGTGTCCGTGTCCCCCGTGTCCGTGGTGCGGAAGGGCTGTTGCCCTGGCTGAGTACTCATACGACGACCTGGCCTCTCTCCTGCGAGTGAGTAGCGTGGTCTCGTCCCCCACCGCCGATGGGACCACGGGCGCCGGGCCGTCCGCCAGAGCGCGCTACCCTGAGACGACCCCGATCCGGCCCTGGCCCTCCCCGGACCCGTGGACCTCCCCGAACTCCCCGACCGGCCCGGGCTCCTGGCCCGGTCCGCCCGCCCGGCCTGGCCCGAAGTCGCGCACCGCCTCGGCGACGATCGCCTCCAGCCGGGCGTGGTGGGCGCCGCGCCAGTAGGCCTGGCCGCAGTCCTCGCACTGGGCGAAGGCGTCGTACGAGCGCTCGGTGCCGTCCCGCAGCTGCTCGCGCACCGAGGTCTTGGTGGCCGGGTGCAGCCTGCCGTTGCAGGCGGTGCAGCGGCTCCACGGGGCGAGCGGCGGCGCGAAGCGGGAGAGCACGTCGCGCAGTTGCTCGGCGGGGCGGTGGCTGTAGACGTAGGCGCCGGCCCACAGTTCGCGGCGGCGCAGCAGGCCGCGGTCGCGGGAGAGCATGATCCGCTGCTCGGCGGCCGAGCGGGCGGCCAGGGCGGCGTCGCCGATGTCGGGGTTCTCGTACGCGGCGTCCACGCCGAGCAGGCGCAGCCGGCGGGCGAGGGTGCCGAGGTGGACGTCCAGCAGGAAGCGCGCCGGGACGGGCGAGGGCTGCGGCCTGGCCACGGCCCGGACGGTGATCTCCTCGCCGTCGGCCGGGACGTGGCTGTCGGGCACCGCCCGGCCGTCCACCAGCAGGGCGCCGACCTCGGTGAGCGGCACCCCCAGGGACTCGACGACGTGGCCGAGGGTGGAGGCGCCGTCGGTGCGCAGCGCGGTACGGCCGGCCCGCCGGGGCGCGGAGACGAAGAGGTGCAGCTCGGGGGCGAAGTCGAGCTGGATCTGGGGTCGGTCCACGCGGCCAGCATGCCAGCGGGCGGCGGCCCGGGGCCACCGGGTTTCCGGCCCGGTCCCGTTGGACGCTCCCCGGGCCGCCTTGGGGGTTCCCGTCCCGTACGGTCAGGCCCCCGGCGCCGCTCCCGCCACCACCGGGGGCGCCGGCGGCGACACCGCGTGACCGCGGTCCCGGGCCGCCCAGCGGGCGACCGGCCCCATCGCGTACCCCGCCGCGAGGAACACCCCGCCCAGGACCAGCCAGCCGGCCAGGCCCCCCTCCAGCAGCAGCGCGGTGAGCAGCAGCGGTCCGAGGGTGCGGGCGACGGCGACGCCGGTACCGAAGAAGCCCTGGTACTGGCCGATCCGCCCGGGCGGGGCGAGGTCGAAGGCGATCTGCCAGCTGCCGGCCGACTGCCGCATCTCCCCGGCCACCTGCAGGACGGAGGCGGCGACCAGCAGCGCGCCGACCGCCCAGACCGGCACGTCCAGCGCGGACAGCCCGAACACGGCGCAGGAGCCGAGCAGCAGCAGCCCGGCGGAGCGGACCGCCCGGGCGGCCGGTTCCAGTCCGGTGATGCCGCGGGCCGCCCGGACCTGGAAGGCCAGCACCGCGAGGGTGTTGAGCACGAACAGCGCCGAGCCGAGCCAGCCGATCCCGGGGGCGCGCGCGGCGATCCAGAGCGGGATGATCAGGCTGAGCAGCGGCATCCGCAGCAGCAGGACGGCGTTGACCGCGGTGACGGCGGCGTACCGGCGGTCGCGCAGCACGGCCAGGCGCGGCCCGGCGTCCGACGGCCCGGTCGCGGGCGGGGCTTCGGGCAGCCGCCGCAGGACCAGCGCGCCGATCAGGAAGCCGAGCGCGGTGACGGCGAAGGCGGCCAGGTAGGCGGCGCGGGTGCCGACGCTGAGCGCGATGCCGCCGATCGCCGCGCCGACGGCCAGTCCGCCGTTGAGGGTCGACTGGATGTGGGCGAGCAGCGCGGTCCGCTGCGCGGGCGGCACCAGGGCGGCGACCAGCGCCTGCCGGGCGGCGGTCAGGCCGGACTGCGCGGTGGCGTAGAGGCAGACCGCGAGCAGGAACAGCGGGTAGGAGCGGATCACCAGGAAGGCGGCGACCACGGCCGCCGTGCCGAGCGCGAGCGCCATCGAGGTGCGGCGCGGGCCCCGCTGGTCGGCGAGGTGTCCGAGCGGGACGCCGGCGAGGGAGCCGAGCGCCCAGGCGAGGGTGAGGCCGAGCCCGAGGGCGGTCGGGGACATCCCGACCACGCGGGTGAAGTAGAGGGCGGAGCAGGTGTAGTACGCGCCGTCGCCCACGGCGGCGGCCAACTGGGCGGCCGCGAGGGTCCGCTGGGGCCCGGCGGGCGGCAGGGCGCCCCAACGGGCGGTTCGGTCGGACGGCATGCCCCTCCTTCACTCGTTCGCGGGCGCCACCGGCCGGAGGCGTCCGGGCGGTCACCCGCACGCGCCCCAGGGCCGTCAACGCCCCGCGGCCGTAAACGCCTCACGGACCGTCACCCTTGTTCGCGGCCCCCGGACGGGCGGCGCGCGGAGTCGGTCCTCGCAACCGCCGGTTCGGGTGCGCCCCCAGCCTACGGAAGAACCGGCCCAGTGGAATGGTCCAGTGATCAAGGAATTTCCTGGGCCAATTCCCCCTGCCGCCGCACCGTCGACCGACCCCTGAACCCACGTGCGAGGGGCGCCAGTTGGCGCCTCCGAGCCCGTCCCGGCGGCCCTGCTCCGGCCCCGCCCGCAGCTCCGAAGCGCCGTCCGTACCCGCTCCGACTCCGCTCCCGCCGACCGTCGCACAACCGTGATCGGGCCGACCAAGGGCCAACTTTGACCGTGTTGACCCGTCAGTAGCCTCCTTTTATGCTCAACGGCGTTCGCGATCCGGCACCGGCCCGGGGCCGCCCCGCCCGCCCGTTCCGTCGCCGTCTCCGGCCCGAAGGGTGTCCTCCCATCAGCACCTCCCTCGCCCCCTCGGACTCCAACGGCCGACCGCGCGACGCCGGGCACCCGCACGGTACGGCTGCTGCCACGGACACCCCGGGCACCTCCGGCGCTCCGGCCGACCCGGGCCCGGAGGGCACCCGCCGCCGGCGCTTCCTCACCTACCTGCTGGCCGCGCCCACCCTCACCGTCGGCGCCCGCCTCGGCGCCGACGCCGTCGCACCCGCCACCGCACAGGCCGCCCCGCGCCCCGTCCCGTCCCCCGCCGCGGCCGCCGTGCCGGTCCGCGAGACCGCCCTCCCCCAGCAGCTGATCGGCCTGCCCGGCATCCCGGACATCGTCGACCTCGGCGACGCGATGATCATCGCCGGGCTGCCGACCGCCCACCTGCTGGTCCTCGAAGTCACCCCCGCCGGACGCGCCGTGCTGCACCTGCCCCGGCTGGAGGTCGGCCAGGGCCTGACCACCGCGATCGCCGTCATCGTCGCCGAGGAGCTCGACGCCCGGCTCTCCGACGTCGACGTCCCGCTCTCCGACGCCCGCCCCGAACTGCTCTTCAACCAGCTGACCGGCGGCTCCAACTCGATCCGCTCGCTGTACGACCCGGTGCGCGCCGCGGCCGCCGCCGCCCGGGCCCGGCTGGTGACCGCCGCCGCCAGGCGATGGAACGTTCCCGCGCCCACCCTGCGCACCGCCGACTCCGCCGTCCTCGCCCCCGACGGCCGCCGGCTCGGCTACGGCGACCTCGCCGCCGAGGCGGCCACCGTCGCCGCACCCGCCGTCCCGGCCCTCCCCAAGACCCCCGACCAGCTGCGCCTGGTCGGCCGGCCGACCGGCCGGATCGACGCCCGCGACATCGTCACCGGCCGTGCCAAGTACGCCGGGGACCTCGACGTCCCGGGCGCCGTGCCCACCGTGGTCGCCCGCCCGACCACCGTCAACGGCACCCTCAAGTCCCTGGACGCCTCCGCCGCCCGCGCCATGCCCGGAGTCCTCGGGGTGGTGCGGATCCCGACCGGCGTCGCCGTCCTCGCCGAGACCTTCGACCAGGCGCTCAAGGCCCGCGACGCACTGCGCACCACCTGGAACCCGGGGCCGGTCGCCGGCCTGTCCGACGCCGACGTACGGTCCCGGCTGCGCGCCGCCCACCTGCCGTCCCTCCCGCCGCCGCTGCTCTCCCACCGGCTGGAGGGCGAGTTCGACTTCGCCTTCGTCAACCACGCCCCGATGGAGGTGCTCACCGCCGTCGCCGACGTCCGGCCGAACCGGGCCGAGCTGTGGTTCGCCGCGCAGAGCCCGATCCTCGCCCAGGGCACCATCGCCGCCGAACTCGGACTGCCGACGAACGCCGTCACCGTCCACGTGGTGCGCGGCGGCGGCTCGTTCGGCCGCCGGCTGTTCTTCGACGCCGCCCTGGAGGCCGCCCAGGTCTCCAAGGCCGCCGGCCGCCCGGTCAAGCTGATGTGGACCCGCAACGACGACATGCGCCACGGCCGGATGCGCCCCGCCAGCCACCACATCGTCCGGGCCACCTACGGCCTCGGCCAGGTGTTCAGCTGGGAGCACCACGTGGCCGGCGTCCGCACCGACCTCGGGCACGGCCTCGGCGACATGTTCACCGCCGCCGGCTACAAGCTCCCACTGGCCGGGCTCACCGGCGCCGAGCTGTTCTTCCTGCTCACCGAGAAGATCCCGTACGACGTCGGGGTGACCAACCAGCTGCTCGCCGAGGTGCCGCTGGAACTGCACACCGGCAGCTGGCGCTCCGTCTACTCCGGCACCGTCCGGGTCTCCGACGAGATCATGATGGACGAACTCGCCCGCCGGATGGGCCAGGACGAACTGGCCTTCCGCCGCGACCGGATGCGCAGCGCCACCGGGCGGGCGGTGCTGGACGAGCTCGCCAAGCGGGGCGGCTGGGGCCGCCCGATGCCCCCCGGTCAGGCCCAGGGCATCGGCTACCACGACGAGCACAGCGCCTGCGTCGCCTACCTCGTCGAGCTGGACGCCACCGACCGCGCCAACCCCCGGGTCACCAAGGCCGTCGTCGTCGCCGACGTCGGCCGGGTGATCAACCCCACCGGCCTGGAGGCCCAGCTCACCGGCGCGCTGGTCGACGGCATCTCGGTGATCCTCCAGGCCGGCAACCACCTGGACAACGGCGCCTTCCGGGAAGGCAGTTACGGCGACTTCCACTATGCCCGGCAGCGGCACACCCCGCCGGTGGTCGAGATCCACCTGATGCCGCCGAGCGGACCGCCCGGCGGCGCGGGCGAGCTGGGCGTCCCGGCCGCCTCCGCCGCCGTCGCCAACGCCTACGCCCGCGCGACCGGCACCAGCCCGCGCTCCTTCCCGATCAACTTCTGACCACCAGCCGAGCCAGCCGAGGAACCGCGACCCCCATGCCCAGCCACACCTTCGTCCTCAACGGGCAGCCCGTGACCGTCGAGGCCCCGGACGACATGCCCCTGCTCTGGGTGCTGCGCGACAAGCTCGGCGTCACCGGCCCCAAGTACGGCTGCGGGGTGGGCGTCTGCCGCGCCTGCACCAGCCACCTGGACGGCCAGGAGTTCCAGCCCTGCACCCGTTCCGTCAAGGACTGCGCGGGCCACACCGTCACCACCATCGAGGGCCTGGCCGACGGCGAGGTGCTCCACCCCGTCCAGGAGGCCTGGCTCGCCTGCGACGTCGCCCAGTGCGGCTTCTGCCAGCCGGGCCAGATCATGACCGCCGTCGCCCTGCTGCGCCGCACCCCGAACCCGACGGACGCGGACATCGACCAGATCCAGAACATCTGCCGCTGCGGCACGTACCCGCGCATCCGCGAGGCGATCAAGCAGGCCGCCACCCGGCAGGGCGCCAAGCCCTGAGCCCTGGGCCCGGGTTCGGCTTCGGGTTCGGTCCCGCCGCCGACTTGCCGTCGGTCCTCCGCCGCTCCGAACCCTGGCGTCACCGGTCCAGACCACCCAGGTCCTCTCTTTCGGATCACGTCGGATCAGCGCGCGGCGTCGGAGTGCGTGCATCGCAAGGCGGAGGAGGGAGTCCATGCGGAGCATCGGCGACCGACGACAACGCGGCGAGGTGCGTGCTCCGGCGTCGCGCGCCCGGCGTGATCCGAAAGAGAGGGCCTAGACTGACCGGGCCCCGTCGCCGAGCCGGCAAGGATGACGCATGATCAGGCGCCGTTCACTGCTCGCCCTCACGGGCCTGGGCGGGACCGCCGCCCTGCTGCCCGCCGCGCCCGCCCTCGCCGCGCCGGTCGCTCCGACCGCCCCGCCGCGCACCATCGACCTCCCCGCGCCCACCGTCGGCCGGCCGGTCGGCACCACCAGCCTGCACCTGGTCGACCACGACCGGCTCGACCCCTTCGCGCCCACGCCCGGCCCGCGCGAGCTGATGGTGCAGCTCTGGTACCCGGCGCGCGGCACCGCCGGCCGGCCCCGCGCGCCGTACACCACCCCCCGGGTCGCGGCCGTGATCGAACAGGCCCTGCCGCTGGCCCCGGGCACCCTCGGCCTGGTCCGCCCCACCGCCCGCGCCGGCGCACCCGCCCACCCCGGCCCGCTCCCCCTGCTGCTGCTCGGCCACGGCCGCAAGGGCGGGCGCAGCAACTGCACCGCGCTGGCCGAGGAGTTGGCCGCGCACGGCTACCTCGTCGCGGCTCTCGACCACACCTACGACGCCGCCGCCGTCGAGTTCCCGGACGGCCGGCTGGTGCGCAGCGTCCTGTCGGAGGAGCCGCCGGACTGGGACGCCGCCGAGCGCGAGGAGATCGCCGCGCGGGTCGGCGACCTGCGCTTCGTGACCGGCCAACTGACCGGCGGCCGGCTGCCGTTCCGGGTCGACGAGGCGCGGATCGGCGTGCTCGGCCACTCCATGGGCGGAGCCGCAGCCGCCGAGGCGCTGCGCCAGGACCCGCGCTTCCGGATCGGCCTCGACCTGGACGGCGGCCTGTTCGGCTCCCCCGTCCCGGAGCTCGGGCTGGACCGGCCGTTCCTGCTGCTCACCTCGCTCGACGACCACGACACCTGGCGGCGCTGGCGCGAGCACCACCACGCCTGGGGCCGCCAACTGCGCACCCTGGGCGCGGGCCACTTCAGCTTCACCGACCTGCCGCACGCCGCCGTCCCCGGCAACCTCCCGGGCCACCTGCCCCCCGAGCTCTACGCCGCCCTGCTCGGCACCATCGCGCCCGCCCGCGCCACCGCACTCACCCGCACCTACGTCCGGGCCTTCGCCGACCACTTCCTCCGCGACCGCCCCGCCCCGCTCCTCGACGCCCCGTCCCCGCGCCACCCGGAGATCGAGTTCCGCTGGAGCCGCCGGTAGGCGTCCGACGCCTCAGGTGACCGCCGGGTCGCGGCCGAAGAAGGCGGCGAGCCGGTCGTACGCCGGGGCGTCCTCGGGGACGTCGACGGCGGGCCCGAAGGCGTGCCGCTCCTCCTCGGCGCCCCGGTACTCGGGTTTGAGCGCGCCGGTCGCCCAGGCGAGCGCGGCGAGCGCGACCTCGTGGTCCAGGCCCTCGGTGGACTGGCCGGTGGCATGGGCCAAGTCCCAGCCGTGGACGGCGAATTCGGTGGTCTGCTGGTCCACCGGGAAGCGGGCCGGGAGGGTGCCGACGCCGGGGACCTCCAGGGTGCCGCCGAGGTCGCCGGCCGCGCGCCAGGCGTCGACCAGCTCCTCCGCCCCGGCCTCGAAGGCGTGCAGCCAGTCCTCCTCGACCCGTTCGAAGGGCTGCGACCAGTCCGGCTGCCCGCCCTTCGCCCGGACGGTGAACTGCCGCAGGTCGTGCAGGAGGTGGCTGACCAGGTCGCCGACGTCCCAGGAGCGGCAGGGCGTCGGGTGGCCGGCCAGCTCGACGCCGGTGCCGTCGATCAGCCCGGCGGTCTGCGCGAGCGCCCGGGCGAGCAGCCCGATCGGGTCTTCCGCTGCGGTCATGGCACACCTCTCGGTACGGGTCCCGGTCCGGGAGCACGGGTCGTGCCGGGCGATCGTAAGCGCGTGCGCCGACAACCGCCCGGCGCGACACCGGGCCCGCCGCCGCCCGGGGCGCGCCCCGCGGATCCCTGCCGGGCCTGCGGGACACGCCCCGGGGGCCTGCCGTCGAACCCGCGTCAGGCGGCGAAGCCGCCGTCCACCGCCAGCTCGGCGCCGGTGACGTACCGGCCGCCCTCGCCGACCAGGTAGGAGACCGCGGCGGCGACCTCCGCGCCGGTGCCGAAGCGGCCGAGCGCGGTGAGCTCGCGCTGGCCCTCCGCCGCGGGGCCGCCGGCCGGGTTCATGTCGGTGTCGATCGGCCCGGGGTGGACCAGGTTGGCGGTGATCCCGCGCGGCCCGAGCTCCCGGGCCAGCGCCTTGGTCAGGCCGATCAGCGCGGCCTTGCTGGTCCCGTACAGCGTGGCGCCGGGGAAGGCGACGCGCTGGGCTATGCAGCTGCCGAGGTTGACGATCCGCCCGCCCTCGGTCAGGTGCGCGGAGGCCGCCCGGGCGTACAGGAAGGGTGCCCGGACGTTCACCTCCAGGACCCGGTCGACGTCCTCCAGCGTGAGGTCGCCGATCGGGCCGAGGACGCCGACGCCCGCGTTGTTCACCAGGACGTCCAGCCTCCCGAACCGCTCGACGACGGCCTCGACCACGCCCCGCACCGCCTCCGGGTCGGCGCTGTCCGCCCGTACGGCCCAGCCGGTCCGCCCCATCGCGGTGATCTTCGCGGCGACCTCCTCGGCCCGCTCCGCGCCGCCCTGGTAGGTCAGCACCACATGGGCGCCGTCCTCGGCCAGCCGCAGGGCGACCGCCGCCCCGATCCCCCGGCTGCCGCCGGTCACCAGGGCCACCTTGCCCTCGAGGCTGTCGAGCGCTGCCGCACCGTTCATCGTCATATCTCCAGAACTCCTCGTTCCGATCTCGGACATGACTCGATCCTGGCCCGGGGCCCTTCAAACCTCCGGCGGTATTCGGACGTTGCGTTCAACGTTCAACCAAGTCGCGACGTGCTCCCGTGCCCCGGCGTGTGCGCCGACCACCGGTGGTGCGGTCCGACCGCCGGCCGCCCGGCCCGGGGCTCCCCCGGGAACGGACCGCGAACGCGCCGGGACCGTCCGAGCGGCCGCCCTGATGGGGGCGGCCGCTCGGGCGGTCGGACAGCCGTCAGTCGGTCAGACGGTCAGCGTCTGGCCCGGGAAGATCAGGTCCGGGTCGGCGCCGATGGTGCGCAGGTTCTTCTGGTACAGGCTGTCCGTGTCGGTGCCGAACTTGGCCGCGATGTCGCTCAGGGTGTCACCGCTCCTGACGGTGTAGCCGCCCGCGGCGGTGTTCTTCGGCGCGACCGGCGCGGACTGCGCCGGCTTGGCCGAGGGCTGCCCCTTGGGCGCCTGCTGCGCGGCCGCCGGCTTGGCGGCGGGCTTGGCCGCGGGCTTGGCGGCCTTCGTGGCCGGCTTCGCGGCGGGCTTGGCCGCCTTGGCCGCCGTGCCGCCCGAGGTGTCGGCGACGGCCGGGGCGCCGCCCTTGCCCAGGCCCGCCCTCTGCGAGCAGACGGGCCAGGCGCCCGCGCCCTGCGAGGCGAGGACCTTCTCCGCGACGGCGATCTGCTGCGCCTTGGTCGCCTTGTTGGCCTGGGAGGCGTACGCGGTCCCGCCGTACGCGGCCCAGGTGGACGGGCTGAACTGCAGTCCTCCGTGGAAGCCGTTGCCGGTGCTGGTGCTCCAGTTCCCGCCGCTCTCGCACTGGGCGACGGCGTCCCAGGTCGAGGAGGTAGCGGCGGAGGCCGAGGTGGCCGTGACGAGGCCGGCCACCGGCAGGGCCGCGACGGCGGCGCCCGCGAGGACCGCCATCCGCACGCGGTGGCGCTTGGTGGTGGCGGTGGTGTCGGTGGCAGCGGCGGTCTCGTGACGGGGATTCATACAGTTCCTCTCGACAAGTCCCGGGTGGGCATGCGGAACCAGGCCCGGGACATGGGCCGGCAGTCTTTCGCTCACCTCACTCGACGGGCGGCCGGACACGTGTCGGACGTGCCGTGCCGCCCCGGTCACCTCCGCACGCCGACGGCCTGTTCGAGCCGGTCTCGTCGGCGGGCACCGCCCTCACGCCGCGGGTCAGTCGGCGGGCAGTGCGTCGGGGTGAACCCGGGTGGCGCTCGTTGCGCCGCCAATGAAGCTAGGGGGCATCACCCGGACGCAGCAAGCAATTCTTCGACGTCGCAGGTCAGTTGACTGTTACCGGCGGTACGGGTCAAAAAATCATGCCCGATTTGACCATTTTTGACCAGATTTCCAAGATCAAACGGTCAAATTCCGTGCCCTCACTCACACCTGTCCGCCCGAGAAAGCCGTCACACCATCCACGCGGAGGAACCGTCAGCTGACACACCGTCACCACCGCACCCGGAGTTCCCGGTTCCGCGCCGCCGTCGAGTGGCATCCGTCACGCCCGACACGTACAGCGACCGCGCGAACACCCTCAGCGACGGCCGTCGAGCTCCGCGTCCCGCGCCAACAGCGCCGCCTGGACCCGGTTGTCGCAGCCCAGCTTGGCCAGGATCCGGCTGACGTAGGTCTTCACCGTCGCCTCGCTCATGTGGATCCGCGCCCCCGCGTCGGCGTTGGACAGACCCTCTCCGAGCAGGGCCAACACCTCCAGCTCGCGCGGGGTGAGCACCTCCAGCCGACGCCGCGCCGCGACGGCGCGGGCGGCCAGCGAGGCACTGCGCCCGGAGGCCAGCGAGTCGACGATGTGCCGGGTCGCGGCCGGCGAGAGGAAGGCGTTCCCGCCCGCCGCCGCCCGGACGGCCTGGATCAGCTCGTGCGGTGCGGTGTCCTTGAGCAGGAAGCCGGCACCGCCCTCGGTCACGGCGCGCAGGACGTTCTCGCGCTCCCCGAAGGTGGTGAGGATCAGCGCCCGCGCGCCGGGGGCGACCTTCGCCAGTTCCCCGAGCGCCGTCAGCCCGTCCATCACCGGCATCTGGATGTCCAGCAGCACCACGTCCACCCGGTGCGCCCGCGCGAGCTCCAGCGCCTCCCGCCCGTCGGCGGCCTCCGCGACCACCTCGATGTCCTCGGCGGAACCGAGGATCATCCTGATTCCGGCCCGGATCAGCGGCTCGTCGTCGGCGACGAGGACTCGGATCACGCTGGTCATTCCCCTCGAACGGTGCTGTGGGCTGCGGCACCATCCTCACATCCCGGCAGGACCGTTCCGAACCACCCCGATCCGGACCACCGTGATCCGAAACCGGCCCGGCCCGCCCGGCCGGGGCACCCGCCCGCGCACGGGGGCACTCAACCGCTGATCACGTACTCCTGTTTCTCCACCAGTGCCCCGTCCCGGAAGCAGAATCGCGCCACGTGCTCCTCGTTCCAGCCGGCGCCGGGCGCCCCGTTCAGGGCGAACCAGCGGCAGTGCGCGCCCTCCGGGATCTCGGGCCCTGTCCCCTTATACGTGTCGGTGATGAAGTCGTTGCCGCGCGGCAGCGTCTGCAGCACCTCGGACTCGGCGGTGCCCACCCTGATCTGGTCGTACATCGGCTGCTGCACGGTCGCGTCGTTGGTGCCCTTGACGAAGGCGACCACGCCCCAGACCACCAGGCCGAGCACGGTCACCGCGATCGCGACCACCCCGAGGGCGCAGCCCATCGCCGGACTGCGCCGCTTGCGCTCCGGCTCCTCGACGGGCGGCAGTCCGTCCAGCATCCAGTCCTCGGCCCCGTCCGCCGCCGCGTCCTGCTCCTCCCCTTCATAGGGGAGCACCGCCGCCAGCCGGAAGCCCTGCTCCGGCGTGGGCCCGGCGTGCACCATGCCGCCGACCAACCGGGCGCGCTCCCGCAGGCCGGTCAGTCCCTGACCGCCGCTGACGGCCGCGCCCACCCCGACGCGTGCCCCCACGAGCTCCGGCGCGCGGGCGTTGGTGACCTCCACCACCAGCGCGTCCGGCTCGTACCGCAGCGCGACGCCGATCGGCGCGCCTGGAGCGTGCTTGTGCGCGTTGGTGAGCGCCTCCTGCACGATCCGGTACGCCGCGTGGTCGACGGCGGCCGCCAGCGGACGCCGCTCCCCCTCCACGGTGAGGTCGATCCCGGCCCCGGCCGCCCGGGAGGACTCCACCAGCCCCTCGATCCCGTCCACCCCGCCCCGGGCCGACGCCCCGGCACCCGCCCCGGTGGCCGCCGACCCGGCGGTGGGCACCCCGACGGCCGCCGGGGTGGTGGCCGGCACCGCCGTCGACTCGTCGTGCAGCACCCCGACCACCTCGCGCAGCTCGCGCATCGCCGCGACCGCCGCCTGCCGCAGCACCCCGACCGCCTCGCGCTGCCGGTCGGTGAGCGTCCGGTCCACCTCCAGCGCGCCCGAGTGCACCGAGATCAGTGCCAGTTGGTGGCCCAGGCTGTCGTGCATGTCCTGGGCGATCCGGTGCCGCTCGCGCAGCCGCGCCTGGTGCACCACCATGACCCGCTCGCGCAGCAGCTGCTCGTTGCGCTCGCGCAGCGCGTCCAGCAGGGCGCGGCGCTGCGCCCGGTAGCGGCCGTAGAGCGCGGGCAGCACGGCCACCACCAGGAAGGCCCCGAACGACAGCGGCAGCAGCAGCTTCGGCGAGAACGAGGCGCCCTCCTTCAGCACGCCCGTCATGGTGAACAGCGCCCAGCCCACCACGAAGGTGCCGACCAGCGACCAGACCCGGCGGATCCGCGCCCCGGCCGTCCAGCCCGCGCAGACCAGCATCGGGATCGGGCCGACCGCCCAGCCGGCGGCGGCCGCGACGACGACCAGCACGGTGGCCGGCAGTCCCTTGCGCAGCACCCACGCCACCGCGACCCCGACGCCGACGAGCACCGCCTGGCCGGTGTTGGAGAGCAGCTCCATCAGCGCGGCGAAGCCGCCCATCATCAGGGCGAGCAGTGCCTCGCCCACGACCCGCCGGGGCCGCCAGGGCCCCGGCAGCGCCGTCCGTACCGCCGTGTTCCAGGCCCGCGCGATCGCTTCCACCCGTCGAGGCTATCGGTCCGGCCGGGTCGTCCGCCGTCCTCCTTCGTCGCCGCCCCCGCCGACGAAAGTCGCCTGGTCGGCCCCGTCCCGGTGGCCTGCCCGCCCGGTCCGCACGGCGCGGCCGCCGGGTCCGAACGGCGCGGCCGCTCAGCCGAAGGCCGTGAGCAGCAGCGCCACGTCGTCCACCCGGCGGGCGGAGCCGACCTCGCGCAGCAGCCGCTCGGCCGCCTGCTCCAGTCCCTCCCCCGCCACCGCCCGGGCCAGCGCGGCCCGCAGCCGGTCCACGCCCTGGTCGATCGCCACCGCCGGGTCCTCCACCAGCCCGTCGGTGTAGAGGGCGAGCACCGCTCCGCTGCCCAGCCGCAGGTCGCTGACCGGGTAGTCGGCCCGCTCGTCCACCCCGAGCAGCGGCCCGCCCGGGACGTACAGCGCCTCGGCCCGCCCGCCGGGGTGGCGCAGCACCGGCGGGAGGTGCCCGGCCCGGGCGATCCGGCCGAGCCCGACGGCCGGGGTGAGCCGGACCAGGCAGCAGCTGGCGAGCAGCCCGGGGTCGAGGTCGAGCAGCAGCCGGTTGGTGCGGGCGAGCACCTCGTCGGGCGGGTCGCCACCGGTGGCGAAGGCGCGCACGGCGCTGCGCAGCTGTCCCATCGTGGCGGCCGCGCCGACGCTGTGGCCCTCGACGTCGCCGATCACCAGGGTGACGTCCTCGCCGGTGACGATCGCGTCGTACCAGTCGCCGCCGATCTCCATGCCCTGGGTGCCGGGCAGGTAGCGGGCGGTGATCCGGATGCCGGGCACCTCGGGCAGCCGGTGCGGCAGCAGCGCCTGCTGCAGGCCGCGGGCCAGGGCGAACTCGGCGTCGTACAGCCGGGCGCGCTCCAGGGCCTGGGCGATGAAGCCGCCGAGCGCGGTGAACAGGCCGCGCTCCTCCACGGTGAACGGGCGCGGCAGGTCGAAGCCGACGATGCAGGTGCCGACCGGACGGCCGGAGGCGATCAGCGGCAGGAAGGCCCAGGCGCCCATCTCGTCCAGGGCCAGGCCGGGGTAGGTGGCGGCGAGTTCGCGCACCGACTCGAAGAAGACCGGGGTGCCGGTGCGGAGCGTCTCCGCGCCGGGCACCCGGGTGTCCATCGGGATGCCCTCGAAGGCGTCCAGGAAGCCGTCCGGGTAGCCGGTCTGCGAGAGCAGGTGCAGCCGCTGCTCGCGCACCGCGTAGATGGCGAGCTCCTGGCCGCCGAAGGCCGGCAGGAGCTCCTCGGCCACCGCCCGGCAGACGTCCCGGACGGTGACCGCCTCGGTGAGCGCGCTGGCCAGTTGGAGCAGGTGGTGGGTGCCGCCCATCCCCGTGCGGGCGGCGGGCGGCGGCGGGACGGCGGCCGGCTCGGCGGCGCCGGGCGGGGCCTCGGCCGCGACCACCCGGGCGGTGACGCCGTGCGGGTCCGGGTAGAGCGAGAAGGCGAGCCAGCCGTCCGGCGGTCGGGCGGCCAGGAAGGCGGTGGGCCGCTGGGAGAGCTGGGCGGCGCGGTAGCGGTTCTCGTAGAAGGGGTCGGCGAGCCAGGGCAGCGCCTCCCACGGGGGGCGGTGGACCAGGTCCTCGCGGCGGGCCCGGAGCAGTGGCTCGACGGCACGGTTGGCGTAGCCGATCCGGCCGTCCTGGTCGAGCGCGAACACTCCCTCGGGCAGCCGGTCGACGGCGGCCGCGGCGGCGGTCAGGCTCCGGAGGTCCAGCACCGCGCCGACCAGGTGGGTCCGGCCGTCGGAGATCGCCCGGGGCACCCGGGCCCACAGCTCCACCGGGTACGGCAGGCCGTCCGGGCCGAGCACCCGGACCCGGGCGGCCAGCACCTCGCCGCGCTCCAGCGCGATCCGGGCGGCGGCCCGGAACCCGGGCAGGTCGCCGGGGGCGACGCGACGGCCCAGGGCGGCCACCGTGCCGTCGAACTCCCCGGGTCCGAAACCGAAGATCTCCAGGAACTGGGTGTCGGCGGCGAGCGACCCGGTGGCCACGTCCCAGTCGAACATCCCGACCCGGGTGGTCGGCACCGACGGCGGCGGCAGCTCCACCACGGCCGCCTCGCAGCCCGGCTCCACCGACTGCCCGGACTCCGCCAACCCGGCCAGGCCGTCGGCCAGTTGGGCGGCCGCCTCGGCCAGCCGCCGGGCCGCCGGCGCCGCCACCCCGTCGTCCGAGGCCGGCCACAGCGCGGTCAGCACCCCGAACGTCTCCCCGCCGTGCCCCACCGGCTCGCAGGCGGAGACGAAGTCGTACGGCAGGCCGACCGCGAGCTGCGGGAAGCGCCGCATGGTGTCCTCGGCGTCGGTGAGGACGACGGCGCGCCCGGTCCGGAAGGCGACCGCGACCGGCAGCGGCCCCGCGGCGGCCACCCGCCGGAACGGGCCCATCACCGACAGCGGCACGCCCGCGATGGTGCGCAGCACCAGCGAGCGCCGGTCCCGCGAGCGCAGGTACACCAGCGAGCCGTACGCCCCGGTCGACTCCAGCACCCGGCGCGCGGCCAGGGCGAGCAGCTCGTCGCGCCGGTGGTCCGCCCGCCGGGCCGTCTCCCGGACGGACGGCGGGGCCGCCCGGCCGGTCTCCGCGCCGGCCCCGGGCTCCGGCGGCCGGTCCGGGCCCGGCCGCGCCCCAGGGGCCCCGCCGGTCGCGTGCGGATGGCGCATGCTCTTTTGCTACGCCCGGCCCGCACCGGTGTCAAGGCGAGCCCGCACCGGCCCCGGGCTGCCCCGTGGCCCGCCGTGCGCCAGCATGGACGGCATGCCGAGCGAACCCCGCCGCACCACCGTGGTCAACCTCAAGGGCCACCGCGACGACCCCGGGTACCGCGACGTCGTCTACGTCGGCCGCGCCATGCACCGCGGCGGCTGGCACCTCGCCGAGTCCCCGCTGCACTGCCCGTACCGCCCCGGCCCGGACCTCACCCGCGAGGAGATGGTCGCCAGGTACCGCGCCCACCTGCTCGCCCACCCCGACCTGCTCGCCCTCGTCCCACCCCTGCGCGGCCACCGCCTCGGCTGCTGGTGCGCCCCGCTCCCCTGCCACGCCGACGTCCTCGCCGACCTCGCCGACCACCCGCCTGCGTGATCCGCTTTCCCCACCTCTTCCACCATTTCGTATGCATAGCTGACTGTTCGATATTCTCCGGGCGGGTGGCGGCGTGGGGCCGCCGGTGGGGAAGCGAGAGCCGTATGCAGTCGTCGTCCGGGGGTCCCGCGAGCGGGACGGCGTGGCAGTGGGACGAGGAGACCGACGGCGGCGGGGCCCCCGAGGACGTGATCGCGGGCGGCGGGGAGCGCGCGCGGCCGAGCCGGCGCCGGCTGCTGCTCGGGGCCGGGGTGCTCGCGGCGGGCGGGGCCGCCTGGGCGTTCGGCCGTTCGGGTGTCGGCGGGGCCTTCCCCTCGCCCGGGCCGACCGGGCCGGTCCCGACCGCGCTGTCCGGGCCGACGCCGCTCTGGACGTACCGCGGCCCGGAGGCGATGACCCCGGAGCGCCTCACCGACCCGCCGAGCCACCCGGTCTACCTCTCCAGGAACGGCCTGCAGATCCTCGACCACGAGAAGGGCACCGCCGCCCGGCTGCTGGTCTTCGACCCGCCGGCCGCCCGCAGCTGGCCCATCGACGGCGACGTGCTCGGCAAGGTGGTGGTCGGGCCCGACCACCTCTTCACGATCTACGAGGGCCACCTCGACGCCCGGCACTTCACCGACCCGGCCGGCGACTGGAGCCTGCCGCTGCCCGACGAGCTCCAGGGGCAGGTCCGCCTCGCCGGCTACGACCGCCAGGCCCCGGGCATCCTCTACGGCTACGCCTGGGGCCGCCCGCGGTCCGACGGCACCCGGACGGAGAACCGCCTCTTCGCGCTGCGGGTCACCGACCGCTCCCTGCTCTGGTCCGTCCGCACCGAGCAGACGGAGCAGCCGGTCACGCCCGCCACCCACATCGGTGGCGGCCTCCTCGCCTGCCTCCGCTTCCTCGGCGGCCGCGCCGAGGTGGTGGCCCGGGACGCCGCCACCGGCCGCGAGCTGTGGACCGCCCCCGGTGAGGAGGACCTGCGCTGGTGCGTGGCCGGCTCGGGGGGCTTCTTCGTCCCGGACGGCAACGGCGGCGTGCGCAGGCTGCTTCCCGCCGGCGAGCCGGGCTGGACCTACGCGCCCCACCGGGGCGAGTCCTGGCGGGCGCTGCCGCCCCTCGAACACGGCGGCCGGGTGTACGTCCCGTGGGACCAGGGTGTCGTCAGCTGCCTCGACCTGTCCTCCGGCGCGGAGCTCTGGTCCTGCCGGCTGCCGTTCCCGCTGGACCGCCGCAGCCGACCGCTGGTCGCCAGGGACACGCTGTTCGTCCCGGGTACGGCGGCCGGCGGGGTCAGCGCGATCCACCCCGCGACCGGCGAGCTGGGGTGGACCTTCCACGACTCCGGTCCGGGGAAGGACGTCTGGACCCTCGCCACCGACGCGGCCCACCAGTTCGACGGCACCCGCCTCTACGCGGGCCACGACGACGTCCTGCACGCCCTCCCCCTGAACTGAGCGCCCCCCACGACACGGCAGGACGGCCCGATGCAGGTACGCCCGATCTCCCCCGACAACCTGGCCGAGCTGCTCGCCGACCGCATCGCCGCCCTGCCCGACGCCCGCGGCCGGCGCCTGCGGGTGGCCGTGGACGGCGCTGCGGCCGCCCTCCCCGGGGCGCTCGCCGACGCGCTGGTGGAGCCGCTGCGGCTGCGCGGCCACCCGACGCTGCGGGTCTCGGCCGACGGCTTCCTGCGCCCGGCCTCGATCCGGCTGGAGTACGGCCACCAGGACGCGGACGCCTTCCACGACCTCTGGCTGGACGACGGCGCCCTGGCCCGCGAGGTGCTCGACCCGCTGGAGCCGGGCGGCAGCGGCCGCGTCCTGCCCTCCCTGCGCGACCCGGCCACCGACCGGTCGACCCGCGCCCCGTACACCGAACTCCCGCCCGGCGGCGTGCTGTTGCTGGACGGCGCGCTGCTGCTCGGCCGCTGGCTGCCGCTGGAGCTGACCGTCCACCTGGCGCTCGGCCCGGCCGCGCTGGCCCGCCGCACCCCGGCCGACCAGCAGTGGACGCTGCCCGCCTTCGCCCGCTACGAGGCGGAGACCGGGCCCGCCGCGACGGCCGACGTCACCGTCCGGGTGGACGACCCGCGCCACCCCGCGCTGGTCGAGCGGCCGTGACCTCCGGGGCCGGGCCGCGCTGGCAGTACGGGCACCAGAACACCGTCCGGTCGCGCGGCGGCGAGCCCTGGCGCCCGGTGACGACGGGGGTGACGCAGCGCGGGCAGGGCCGTCCGGCCCGGCCGTAGACCCAGTGCTGGTAGCCGGGCCGGGTGTCGCCGGTGGTGATGTGGCCGGGGCGCAGCTTGTTGGCCTCCAGCATCTGCCGGGCGCGCTCCACCAGCCGGTCGGGGTGCGGGAGTTCGCCGACCTCGGTCCACGGCGTCACGCCCGCGACGAAGCACAGCTCGTTCGCATAGACGTTGCCGATCCCGGCGAGGTTGCGCTGGTCGAGCAGGGCCTCGACGACCGGGCGCCCCGGGCGGGCGAGGAGCCGGCGGACGGCCTCGACCGGGTCCCAGTCGGAGCCGAGCAGGTCGGGGCCGAGATGGCCGACGATCCGCCGTTCGTCGGCGGTGCGCAGCAGTTCCACGACGGGCAGCCGGTAGCCGACGGCGGTGCCCCGGTCGGTGCCGAGGACGGCGCGGATCTGCCACTCCGGGCCGCCGGTCCACCGCTCGCCGGGGCGGTAGACCACCCAGCGGCCGTCCATCCTCAAGTGGGTGTGCAGGGTGAGGCCGCCTTCGAAGCGGGCGAGCAGGTGCTTGCCGCGCGGGGCGACCTCCAGCACCCGGCGGCCGGTGAGGTCGGCGGTGGCGTGCGCGGGCACCCGCAGGTCGGCGCTGGTCAGCGGCTGTCCGGCGAGGGCCTCGTGCAAGTGGGCCGCCACGCGGTAGACGGAGTCACCTTCTGGCATGCCTCCATTCTGGTCCGCGCGGCGGCCCGCCGGGGCACCGCCCCCGGGTGCGCTACTCCGACTGCTCGGCGGCGCCGTGGGCCTCGCGCACCACGACCACCGGGCAGGGCGCGTGCTCGGTGAGGTGGCGGCTGACCGAACCGAGCAGCACGCCGGAGAAACCGCCCAGGCCGCGGCTGCCGACGACGAGCAGCGCGGCGCCCTTGGCGGCCTCCAGCAGCGCCTGGGCGGCGTTGCCGGGCATCACGCTCTCGGTGATCCGCACGCCGGCGTCGTCGCCGGCCACCTTGGCGACGGTCTCGCTGAGGGTCTTCCCGGCGAGCTCCTCGGGGTTGAAGGCCTCGACGGTCGGCACGCCCGCGCCGGCCCAGCCGTAGAAGGCCGGGTACTCCCAGGCGGCGATCGCGTGGACCGTCCCGCCGACGGCCCGCGCGTAGTCGATCGCCCAGCGCAGCGCCTGCTCCGAGGCGGGCGAGCCGTCCACGCCGACGACGATCCGGGGATTGGCACTCATGCCCTTGCTCCTTCGGTTGCTCCTGATCGGTCCCGACCCTCCGAACATAGATCAAATCGGACAAACGGTCGGTATCTGCCACGCCGGAAGCGGCCCGCCGCATTCAATTCCAGTGCGCGCGGCCCGCGACGCCTGCGAGGATCCCCGGATGCCGCACAAGCCCCGCCGCCGCACCGGCGGCTTCGCCGAGGTCCTGGCCGCCCTGCCGCCGAAGGAGGAGCACGAGCACTGGAACCTCGACGACCCGCTCGCGTCGGGCGGCTTCGTGGACGCCGGGGGGCGCTACTGGCGGCTGGCCCGCGGCCCGGTGGACCGGCGGCTGGCGAAGCGGCTGGCGGTCGACGCGGACGAGATGACGCTGGGCCTGTGGGGCCGGCTGCACGAGGCCTCCCCGGGCGTCTTCGTGCCCGCCCTGCTCACCCCCGAGGAGCGGCCGGCCGCCTGGCTGGACGCCTCCGCCCTGGAGTACCTGGCGTACGAGTTCCGGGCCTCCGGCGACCGGACGCTGCTCTACCTCGTGGTGCGCTGCTGATCCGCTGCCACCGTCAACTCCGGTAGGCCGCCCAGATGTTGGCCATCCGCTGGACCTGTCCCGGGGTGAACCCGGTCATGCAGGAGTCGTAGCTGTAGTCCATGAAGTTGTGGATCGGGTCGAGCCCCGGGCCGGGGCAGGTGTCCCGGCCCTCGGGGCAGCCGGAGGCCGCGGTGCGTTCGGCCGGGGTGTCCTCCACGTAGTCGCCCGGGGCCCGGCAGCCGTTCTGGAAGGTGTGGAAGAGGCCGAGCCAGTGGCCGATCTCGTGGGTCGCGGTGTCGCCCTCGTCGTAGTGGACGGCGGAGCCGCCCGGCAGCGAGGCGTCGAGCACCACCACGCCGTCGTCGGTCGGGTGCGTCCGGTAGGCGTTCGGGAAGGTCGACCAGCCGAGCAGGGAGTCGCCGAGCCGGGCGGTGTAGAGGTTGAGGGTGCCCTGGTCGCCCTTGCGCAGGGCGGTCTTCATCGCCTGCTCGGCCGAGGAGCCCGGGGTCATGCCGGTGTACCAGGAGGCGTTGTCGCTCCAGTCGGTGCCGACCAGTTCGAAGTGGAACGGGCTCGGGACGTTGCCCTCGCCCTGGCCGCCGTAGCTCTCGTTGAGGTGGTCGATCTGGCCCGCGACGGCGGCCGCGTCCAGCCGCCCCTCGTCGCCGTCGTGGATCACGTGGAAGTAGACCGGGATCGTGGTCGGGGCGGCGGACCGGACCCGGCCGACGCCCAGTTCGGCGAGCCGCTGGGCGAGGTCCGCCTGCATCGCCCGGGCCTGCCGGGGACTGACCGCGTTCGGGTCCCGGTCCGGCCGACTGCCGGCCGGCAGCCGCGCCGCGACCCCGCCCGCACCGACGACGTCGTCCGGACCGACGCCGTCGTCCGCGCACCGCTCCACCGCCGGAGCGACGGCGGCGCGGTGCGCGGCCGGTGCGGCGAACTGGCTCAGACCGGCCGCGGCGACCAGCGCGGCGGCGCAGGGGAACAGGCGTGGGGCACGCGAGCGCACCCGGGCAGTACGGCGCATCAGCGCTCCTGACAGGGGAGTTGACGGGGTGTCGGCCGCGCCCGTGGCCTGCTCCGGCCGGACCCGCCGGCGCCCGGCGCGGACCCGCCGAGACTACGACGCCGTGAAGTCGATCCCCCGCAGGGCGCGCGCGGCGGCCCGGTCGAGTACCACGGCCGACGCACAGCCGGCCGGCAGCCGTCCGGCCTCCAGGATCCGGCGGCGCAGCCGGGCGACGGCGGCCTGGTGCCGGGCGAAGGCGTAGCGCGAGACACCGCGCCGGCGCCGCCGCTGCCCGTCCAGCGCCTCGGCCGGGTCGGCGTCGAGCAGCAGCAGGTGCACCCGGCGGCCCTGCCGGGCGGCGGCCCGCACCAGCCAGGCCCGCACCCAGGGCTGGGTGCCGCAGTCGTGCACCGCGAGCGGCCCGCCGTCCAGCACGGCCCGGCGCAACCGCAGGTAGTGGGCGAGCCGGGCCAGCGGGCGGTAGAGCGCGTACGGCAGGCGGCCGGGCAGCCGGGCCGCGTACTCCTCGCGGACCAGCTGGGAGTCGATCAGCGGGGCGCGGACGCAGCGGCGCATCAGGGTGCTCTTGCCGCTGCCGGGCAGGCCGGTGACGACCAGCAGGTCCCCGGCCGGGTAGCGCAGGACCGCCGGCCCGGGCCCGCGCAGCTCGTGCCGGGCGCTCGGGTCGTGCGGCGCGGACGGGTCGGACGACTCGTAGGACGCGGGCAGGACGACCCGTTCCCCGGCGGTGCGCGGCGGCGGCACCCTCGGCGCCGCCGCCGTCCGCACCGTTCGCGTCCCACTCACCCGGTCTCCCCCCGCCGTTCCCCTTCGAGGAGCATCGCTCATTCCCAAGAACGAGTAAAGGGCGGAGGTCGGAGCGGGTACGGACGACCACGGCCGGGCCCGGAGCGTGGCGGCGCCGAGGCCCGGCGGCGGGTGTCAGCCCAGCTGCGGGGCGATCCGGGAGGCGATCAGCTCCAGGTGGTCGAGGTCGTCCAGGTCGAGGATCTGGAGGTAGAACCGCTCGCTGCCGACCGCCGCGTACCGGCCGATCTTCTCGACCACCTCGTCCGGGGTGCCGGCCAGGCCGTTCTCCTTCAGCTCGTCGACCTCGCGGCCGATCGCGGCGGCCCGGCGGGCGACCTCGGCGTCGTCGCGGCCGACGCAGGCCACCATGGCGTTGGAGTAGACCAGGTCGTCGGCGGAGCGCCCGGCCGCCTCGACGGCGGAGCGGACCCGGCCGAACTGGGCGGCGGTGTCGTCCACCGAGGCGAACGGCAGGTTGAACTCGTCGGCGAAGCGGGCGGCCAGGGCCGGGGTGCGCTTGGGGCCGAGGCCGCCGACCAGCACCGGGACGTGCTCCTGGGCGGGCTTGGGCAGGGCCGGCGAGTCGGTCAGCGTGTAGTACTCGCCGGCGAAGTCGAAGGTGTCGCCGAGCTTGGTGTTCCACAGCCCGGTGATGATCGCCAGCTGCTCCTCCAGCCGCCCGAACTTCTCCTTCGGGAAGGGGATGCCGTACGCGGTGTGCTCGGCCTCGTACCAGCCGGCGCCGAGGCCGAACTCGACCCGGCCGCCGCTCATCGCGTCGACCTGGGCGACCTGGATCGCGGTGACGCCCGGCAGCCGGAAGGTGGCGGCGGTCATCAGGGTGCCCAGGCGGATGGTGCTGGTGTCGCGGGCGAGGCCGGCCAGGGTGATCCAGGCGTCGGTGGGCCCGGGCAGGCCGTCGACGTCGCCCATCTTCAGGTAGTGGTCGGAGCGGAAGAAGGCGCTGAAGGCCCCGAGCTCCTCGGCGGTGCGGGCGACCTTGAGGAGGGTGTCGTAACTCGCACCCTGCTGGGGTTCGGTGAAGACGCGGAGATCCATGCCGGCCATTCTGGTACGGACCGACCGGTGATCGGCACAGCGCGTCCGCCGCGCCACGGACGGTTTCCGATCCGGCCGGGTGGGGCGGGCAGGGGTGGCCAAGGTCTCAGTACGGATCCGTCACGGGCGCCCGTTCCCGCTCGGAGGGTCGCCTACCGTGGACGGATGTTCGCGACCCCCGACGAGTCCTTCCGGCGCTCCCCCGACGAGCCGGCCGGCTGTCCGCTGCCCGGCATCGTGACGGCCTTCACGCCCCGGCTGGCCGAGTTCGCCTTCGAGCCCGGTTTCGTCGCGGCGGTCGACCAGCACGCGGCGATGCTGCGGGAGCTGCTGTACGCGCAGGGGCCGGAGCTCGCGCCCCGGCCCCTGGACCGTGAGGAGTTGTCGGACTACGCGCTGGGTTTCCTGGACGCGCTCGCCGAGATCGGCTGGCGGGAGCCGGTCGGCCACGACTACGCCGTGATCCGGCTCACCGCGATCTGCTGGCTGGTCCGCGAGCAGGGCCTGCTCGGGGTCTGAGCCCCGGCAGGCCCTCCCGGACCGCCCGGTGCGGCGGGCTACCGGTTCTGGTCGCCCTCGATGCCCGGCGCGGGCGGGGTGCCCGGACCGGTCTGGGTGGTCGGCCGGACCGGCTGGTTGGACAGCGCGTCGGAGCGGCCGGCCTGGTAGGCGGTGCCGCGCAGCCGGGCGGTCTCCCGCTCGGCGCCGTCCAGCCACCGCTCCCAGCGCTGGCGCATCGGGATGATCAGGCCGCCGCCGACACCGACCACCAGCACACCGGCGATGGTGGCGAGCGCGGCGATCAGGACCGGCCCGGTGATCGAGGTGGCGATCCCGGCCTGGCCCAGCGCGGCGATCACGCCGAGGCCGACGATGAACGCCCAGACCAGGGTGGAGACCGTCCGGCCGTACGAGGCGCCGGAGAGCGTGCTGCCCACGATGTCGCGCACCGCGTTGGCGATGGCCATCGCGACCACCACGATCACCACGGCGACGATGCCGCGCGGCAGCCAGGCGACGATGCTGTGGATCATCGTGCTGATCGGGTTCGAGCCGAAGACGCCGAACGCCAGCTGCAGGGCCATCAGCAGGACGATGTAGTACACGACCTTGCAGATGATGCCGGTCATGTCGTACTTGGAACCCTGCAGGTGGGCGGCCACTCCGGACCGCTCCGCGACCCGTTCCGAGCCGACCCTGCGCAGCACCCGGTCGAGGATCTTGGCGATCGCCTTGGCCACGAACCAGCCGACGACCAGGATCGCCAGGAAGGCGATGAACTGCGGAATGACCTTGGCGATCTTCGACCAGGCCTCGGTGAAGCCCGACCCGAAATCGACGGACAGTGCGAGCTGCTGAGCCACGGAGTCCTCCACTCGGTGACACGGCGCCACGAGCGGGCGCTTCGGCCCCCCACCCTTCGTGGATAGCAGGCGCCCGCCCCGGCCGCGCGCGCCCGGTGTCCGGGATGGTCCCCTCGGGTGAATGCTCCGGCCGTCCGCACGCGTACAGTGGCGGTCCGGGGGGACGGGCCACGGGGCGGGACGGACGGGACGGTGCGGCAAGTGGGCGGTACGGCGGCGGAGCACGCGGTGGACCACCGGGCGCTGCACTGGCGGGTCCGACCGGAAGCGGCCCGGGCCGCCGTCCTGGTCCTGCACGGCGGCGAGGAGCACAACGTCGCCCGGCCCGGGCGCCTCAACCTCCCGCTGCTGCGGATGCACGGCTTCCTGCGCGCGCTCACCAGGGCGACCGCGCGGGACGGGGTGGCCATCGGCACCGTCCGCTACCGCCACCGCGGCTGGAACGGCGAACGGGCCGACGCCGCACGGGACGCGACCGCCGCGCTCGACGAACTCACCGCGCTGCTCGGGCCGGTGCCGACCGTCCTGGTCGGCCACTCGATGGGCGGGCGCGCCGCCCTCCAGGCCGGCGGACACCCTTCCGTCACCGGCCTGGTCGCCCTCGCACCGTGGTGCCCGCCCGAGGACCCGTGCGACCAACTCGCCGGGCGGGACGTCCTCCTGCTGCACGGCGACCGCGACACCGTCACCCCGCCCGCCGAAACCCGCGCCTTCGCCGCCCGCAGCCGCGCCGCGGGCGCCCGGGTCTGCGGCTACACCGTCACCGGCAGCGGCCACGCCATGCTCCAGCGCCTCCCCGACTGGCACCGCGCCACCACCCGCCTCACCACCGCCCTCCTCGGCCTCCACCCCTTCCCCGCCGAAACCGCCTCCGCCCTCGCCCTCCCACCCGCCTCCCGCGAAGCCCTCACCCTCCCCCTCCCGCCCCAGCCCCGCCGCGCCCCGGCCCTCCCGGCCAACCCCTGAGGCACCGGCCCCGCGGGGCCGGTGCCTCAGGCCCGGCGCAGCACCCGCCAGGTCACCAGGCCGGCGGTCGTGCCCGACAGCAGCAGGCAGGCGAGGACCACGGAGGCCAGCGCCGCCGGGTCCAGGTGGAGCGTGACCGGGGCTCCGGTGCTCTGGGCGAGGCCGGAGGCGAGACCGGCCAGCGGCGGGAGGGTGGCCAGCAGTCCCAGCAGGGTGCCGATCGCGGTCACCACGGCCGCCTCGCCCGCGGCCAGCAGGACCAGGTGGCGGACGGTGCCGCCGGTCGAGCGCAGCACGGCGAGGTCGCGGCGCCGGCCGCGGGCGGACAGGGCGGTGCTGTTCGCGGTGGCGATCGCGCTGTAGCCGACGGCCACGGCGATCAGCATGGCGGCCAGGCTGTCGGTCAGCCGGGCGTCGGTGTCGTAGTCGTCCAGGGCGTAGCGGACGGCGTCGTGGACGGCCGTGCCCGGGACGACCGCCACCGGATCCGCCTCCGCCGGGACGAACAGGTCGTCGCCCAGCGCGGCCGGGTCGTGGCCGCGGACCAGGCTCCGGGCGAGGACGAAGTCGCCGCGGGCCGGGTCGTCCGGCAGGATCCCGGCGATGCGCAGCGGGACGGTCGCCCCGTCGGCGAAGCGGACCGGGTACCGCTGCCCGGCCGTCACGCCCAGCCAACGCGCCATGGACGTTCCCAGCACCGCCTCGCCGGGCCGGCTCCAGGCCGGGTCGCGGGAGCCGAGGGCGTCGATCACGACGGTCGTCCCGTCGGCGCGGTGGACGAAGGCGCGGGTCGGCAGGGCGGCCTTGCCGACCGGGTGGGCGTCGGCCGCCTCGTCGGTGAGGCCCGGGGTGCCGTCGTTGGTGACGATCGCCTGGCCGGAGAGCCGCAGCGCCTGGCCGGCCGGGTAGGCCGCCCGCATCGTCTCCACCGCGCCGCTGAGCAGCACGGCGAAGCCGACCGCCGCGATCACCGGTGCCGCCGCCGCGGCGGCGCGGGACGCGCCCGCCGTCAGCCCGGCCCGCAGCAGCAGCGGGCCGGCCGTACCGAGCCGTCGCAGTGGTGCGGTCACCACCCGGCCCACCGGGCCGACCAGGACCGGGGCGAGCAGGGCGGCGGCGGCGATCAGCAGCATGGTGGCGGTGATCGCCAGGCTGATCCGGTGGTCCGCGGCGGCGGTCGCGGTGAGCACCGCGCAGCCGGTGCCGAGGCCGAGCACCACCACGCCGCAGATCAGCCGGGTGCGGCCCAACTGCCCTTCCCCCGTGCGGCTTTCGCGCAGTGCCTGCAGTGGCGCCACCCGGGCGGCGGGGCGGCTCGCCGCCCAGGCTCCGAGCACGCTGACGCCGACGCCGGTCGCGGCGGCGGTGAGCAGCGGCCAGGCCGTCACCCGCACGGTGAGCCCCGGCGGGGCGACGTCCAGGCGCAGCAGGGCGTCCCGCAGCAGCGGGGCGGCCGCGAGCCCGGCGAGGCAGCCCGCCGCCGAGCCGAGCAGGCCGACCAGCGCGGCCTCGCCGAGCACCATCCGGCGCAGTTGGCCCGGGGTGGCGCCGAGGACGCGCAGCAGGCCGAGTTCGCGCCGCCGCAGGCCGGTGGCGAGGACGAGTATCGAGGCGACCACGAAGCCGGTGGTGAACAGGCCGAGGGTGGCCAGCGCGGCGATCACCTGGGTGCCGAGGAAGCGCCGGTGCTCGACGTGGCGGGGCTGGAGCGCGGCGCGGCCCTCGCCGGTGACCACGGCCGCCCGGTCGCCGACGGCCGTACGGGCGGCCGCGGCCAGGCGGGCGGGCGGGGTGTCGGGGGCGGGGAGCAGGGCGATCGTCCGGACGCCCGGGTCGCGCTGCGCGGCGGCGGCGTCGCTGAGGTAGTACCCGGGGCCGTCCACCGTGCCGACGACGGTGAACTCGGTACGGCCGGCGGTGAGGTTGACGGTCAGCCGGGCGCCGGCCGGGACGCCGAGGGACCGGTCGACCACCACCTCGTCGGCGGCCTCCGGCCCGCGGCCGGTGAGCAGCCGGTAGGGGGCCAGCCGCGCCGAGGACCAGCCGTGGCCCGCCTCGGCCGCGCCCTCGTCGGGGACCGGCCTGCCGTCCCGGACGGCCTGGGCGTAGAAGGCGCGGTCCACCACGACGGCCGCCACGCCGGGCGCCGCGCGCAGCCGGTCGGTCAGGGCCCCCGCCTCGGCGGCGTTCCACGGGACGCGGTCCTCGGCACTGCCGCCGCGGCCGGTGGCCTGCGGCGGGAGCACCAGAGCGGTGGCGGCGGAGAGGCGGGGCTGGACGGCGGGCCGGGCGGACTCGTGGACGGTCAGCGTGGCGGTGATCAGCCCGACGCCGACCAGCACGGCGAGCCAGCACGCGAGGTGGCTCGACCAGCGCTCACGGACGTTGGCGACGATCAGCATCACGCCTCCAGCCGGGCCATGCGGGCCGCGACGGCGGCGGCGGCGCGGGCGTGGTCGCCGTCGAGGTCCAGCCGGTCGGCGATCCGGCCGTCCTGGAGGAAGACCACGGTGTCGGCGACGGCGGCGGCTGCCGGGTCGTGGGTGACCATGACCGTGGTCTGTGCCTGCTCGTCCACCAACCGCCGCAGCAGGCGCAGGACTTCGCCGGAGGTCCGGGTGTCCAGGGCGCCGGTGGGCTCGTCGGCGAAGAGCACGTCGGGGCGGGTGACCAGGGCGCGGGCCAGGGCGACGCGCTGCTGCTGGCCTCCGGAGAGCCGGCTCGGCCGGTGCCCGGCGCGCTCGGCCAGCCCGACGGCGCGCAGCGCGGCGGCCACCTCCTCGCGGCCGACGGTCCCGCCCTTCCGGCGGCCCGCGAAGCGCGAGGGCAGTTCGACGTTCTGGGCGGCGGTCAGCGACTCGACCAGGTTGTACGCCTGGAACACGAAGCCGATCCGCCCGCGCCGCAGTTCGGTGCGGCGGCGCTCGTTCTGGGCGCCGAGGTCGAGGCCGGCCAGCAGCACCCGGCCGCCGGTGGGCCGGTCCAGTCCGGCGGCGCACTGGAGCAGCGTGGACTTCCCGGAGCCGGAGGGCCCCATGATCGCGGTCAGGGTGCCGCGCGGAAAGCCGAGCGTGACCCGGTCGAGCGCGGTCACCGCCCCTTCGCCGCTGCCGTGCACCTTGCGGACGTCGTGCAGCTCCACCACGCCGTGCGGTTCGGCGGCGCCCCGCTCCGCCCTGGGTTCCCGATGGTTCGTCATGCCGAGGATTCCAGCGGACCCGCGGACCGGGGGCACTGATCCGGGCACCACCGGGAAGGTAGTGCCTGCACTACCCCGCCCGACGGACCACCCCACTATCGTTCTTCGCATGCGTCCGAGAACGGCATGGCAGGCGATGGCCCAACGGCCGTTGAGCTTCCTCGGCTCCGCGTGGCCGTGGCGCTCGCTGGCGTACCTGGCGAGCGGGGTGCTGGTGGGGGCCGCGGCGCTGGTGGTGCTGGCCGCCGGACTGGTGGCGGGGGCGGTGCTGCTGGTGGTGCTGGTCGGGGTGGCGCCGCTGGTCGGGGTGGTGCTGTCGGCGGTGGCGGTCGCCGCCGTCGAGCGGTGGCGGCTGCGGCTGGTGGACCTGGACCCGGCCGAGGACCCGCACCGGGCGCCGGACGCCCCGGGGCCGCGCGCCTGGGCGGCCACCCGGCTGACCGAACCGGTGACCTGGCGCGAACTGGGCTTCACCCTGCTCTCGGCCGCCGCGCTGTGGTGGCTGGACCTGCTGGTGCTGTTCTTCTCCTTCGGGGTGCCGGCGCTCTGTTTCTCGTCGCTCGACGGCGCCACCTGGCCGTGGTCGGTCTTCGGGGCCCTCGTGCTGCTCGCCTCGCCGTACACGGTGACCTCCTGGGCGGGCGCCCGCGCGGCCCTCGCCCGCACCCTGCTCGCCCCGCGCGACGCGGAGTTGGGCGCGCGGCTGCGGGAGGTGAAGGCCTCCCGGGCGCGGCTGGTGGACGCCTTCGACGCCGAGCGGCAGCGGATCGAGCGGGACCTGCACGACGGCGCGCAGCAGCAGCTGGTCTCGCTGGGGATGACCCTCGGGCTGATGCACCTGGACGTCCCGCCGGGCTCGCCGCTCGGCCCGCAGCTGGCCCGTGCGCAGGAGCAACTCGGCACCGCACACGAGGAGTTGCGCCGGATCGTACGCGGCCTCAACCCTCCGGTACTGGCCGACCACGGGCTGGCCGCCGCCGTCCGGGAGCAGGCCGGACGGTTCCCGATCCCGGTCACCGTCGACCTGGACCTGCCCGTCCGGCTGCCCCGGCAACTGGAGACCGGCGTCTACTACCTGATCAGCGAGGCGATGACCAACATCGCCCGCCACAGCGGCGCCGGCCGCGCCCGGGTCTCCGGCCGCTACCACGCGGACCTGCTCGTCCTGGAGATCGCCGACGACGGCCGCGGCGGCGCGGACCCGGCGCTCGGCAGCGGGCTGACCGGGCTCGCCGACCGCCTCACCGCCGTCGACGGCCGGATGCGGGTGTCCAGCCCGGACGGCGGCCCGACCCTGCTCCACGTGGAGATACCGTGCCGCTTCGGGTGATCGTCGCCGAGGACGCCGTCCTGCTCCGCGAGGGACTGGTCGGCCTGCTGCACCGCTTCGGGCACCACGTCCTCGCCGCCGTCGGCGACGCGGACGCCCTGGCCGCCGCCGTGCGCACGCAGCGGCCCGACCTCGTGGTCACGGACGTCCGGATGCCCCCGGACCACCGCGACGACGGCCTGCGCGCCGCCGTCCGGCTGCGCCGGGAGCACCCCGGGCTGCCGGTGGTGGTGCTCAGCCAGTACGTCGAACAGTCCTACGCGACACGGCTGTTGGACTCGGACGGCGGACGGGCGGTCGGCTACCTCCTGAAGGAGCGGGTGGGCGCGGTGGCCGACTTCATGGCTAGCCTGGAGCGGGTGGCCGGCGGCGGGACGGTGGTGGACCGGGAGGTGGTCCAGCAGCTGGTCCGGCTGCGGCACGACCCGCTGGAGCGCCTCAGCGCCCGCGAGCGCGAGGTGCTGGCGCTGATGGCCCAGGGCCGCTCCAACGCCACGCTCGCGGCTGAACTCTTCATCAGCGACGCGGCGGTGAACAAGCACATCGGCAACATCTTCGCCAAGCTGGACCTGCCGGTGGACGTGGACGGCCACCGGCGGGTCCTGGCGGTGCTGCGCTACCTGGGGGCGTGAGGGCCGCAGGGGCGGTGCGGCCGGCTCAGCCGGTGGGCGGCTTGGTGCCGTTGGGCCAGACGCAGGGGGACTCGAAGCCGACGACCAGCGTGGTGGGCCAGTTGTCGCCGTCCGAGATGGAGGCCTTGAAGCCGTTGTCCGGGTTGGTGAGGACGATCACGCCGGGCCTGCTGTCGGTGACCTTGAACCCGGCCACGACGAGGTGGCCGCGGAAGGTGTCGAAGATCGTGTCGTGGTGGTCGGCCGGGATGTCCCGCAGGAAGCGGTACGTCACGGCCTTGACCCGGCCGTCCGGTTCCGAGGGGGCGTCCTTCTTGAAGCACTTCTCCTCGGCGTCCCGGTCGACGACCGGCGAGATCGGCTTCGGGAAGGCGAGGAAGATCTCGGTGAAGTACGTGTCGGTCTTCTGCTTGGCCTGGGCGCTGGTCAGCGGGGCGTCGGCCGAACCGGAGCAGGAGGTGGCCGCCAGCAGGACGACGCCGGCCGACAGGGCCGACCGCACGGCGCGAGCACGGGGGAAAGCAACGGTCACCGCATGATCCTTGAGGGGTTGTGTGGGCTGCCGGGGTCGGGACTGATCCTAGACCGTGTGCCAGAGGGCGGCCGCGAAGACCGCCGTCACCCAGGTCCACAGCGCGGAGAGGCCGAGGTGCGCGACCGTGCGCAGGCGGTCGCCGCGCCACAGGCGGGGCGAGAAGTAGGCGAACTCGAAGAGCCAGCGCAGGCCCCAGAAGAGGGTCTGGCCGGCCAGCAGGGCGGTGCCGAGCCGGCCGCCGGCGAGCAGGTCGGGGGCCAGGCAGAGCGGGAGCAGGCCGAGCAGGGCGCAGGCGAGGCCGATGAAGAAGAGGTGGGCGTAGGAGACCTGGCGGGTCAGCAGGGTGGTGTCGGCGAGGTCGGCGGGCCAGCCGATGGCGCGGGGCAGGACGGCGTGGACCAGGCCGGCGGTCACGAGGGCGGCGCCGACCAGGCGCAACTGGGCCTCGAGGGTGAGGAGTCCGGGCGTACCGGTCAGTTCGGCCAGGGCGGTCAGCTCGGCCAGTCCGGTCGGCCCGGTCATGAGGCGGGCTTCCGGAGGGCGAAGGCGGTGACCAGCCCGGCGATCCGGCGTTCGGCGGCCGGGTGCAGGCCCGCCTCGGCGGCGTGCCGGAGCCAGGTGGCCCGGGGCAGGAAGTGCCAGGCGCCGGGGCCGTAGACGGCGGTGTTGGCGGCGTCCCGCAGGTGCTCGACCAGCAGCAGGGTGCCGCCGGGGCGCAGGGTGCGGGCGGCTTCGGCGAACAGGGCGGTGCGGTCGGCGGGCCGGCGCAGTTCGTGGGCGGCGAAGACGGCGAACACGGTGTCCAGGGTGCCCGTCGCGGCGGGCAGGGCGTCCGGCCGGGCCGGGATGCCGCCGGGGGCGGGCGGGGCGTGGCGGCGGGCGCGGCGGATCGAGCCGCTGGAGGTCAGCGCCGGGTCGTACAGGTCGGCGAGCCGTCCGCGGGCCCCGGGGTGGCGGGCGGCGAGCGGGCGGCCGGCCTCGTCCAGGCCGGTGCTGATCACCAGGTGGTCGCCGGGGCCGTCGGGCAGCAGGGCGGGCAGCCAGTCGTAGCTGTGGAGCCCGGAGCGGTCGTAGACGCACCAGGTGGCGAGGGTGCCGAGGGCGAGGTACCCGGCGGCGGTGGCGGCGGCCGCCCGGGCGAGCCCGGCGGCGGGGCCGGGCAGCCGGCGGGCCAGCACCCCGCCGGCGACGACGGTGAACGCGCCGGCGGCGTACATCGGCCAGTTGTAGCGGACGACCTCGCGCACACCCGACGGGCGGGGGCCGTCCGGCACGGGACCGGGGGCGGGAGCGGGGACGGAGGCGGCGGGGGCGGCGGGGGCGGTCATCGGGCGGCTCCGGTGAGGGTGCGGCGCTCCCCGGCGTGCCAGCCGTAGTCGAGGCCGGCGACGTGGAAGGCGTTGGCGAGCACCGGCCGGCTGCCGGCCAGCGGGCCGTGGTCGAAGAAGGTGAGCCGGGGCACCTCGACGGCCACCGGGGCGGGTTCCCAGTGGGCGCGGGTGGCCTTGACCACGATCATCGACCGGGTCTGCGGCTCGAACTCGAAGGTGTAGGGCAGCGGGCCGGCGAAGCGGCGCGCGGCGCGGGCGTCCGCGAACGGGCTGCCCGGCGGGAGGGCGGCGGGGGCGCTGCCGAGGTCGGCGCGCACGTGCAGGTCGGCGCGGCCGTCGCCGCTGACCACCTTGAACTCCAGGGTCTCGTCGACCACCCGGGTGCCGATCCGGGCGTGCCGGTAGTGGTAGCGGGAGAAGGCGTTGCCGCCGAGCGCCATCATCCGGCTGTCGGTGTCGGAGCGCAGGATGCGCAGGCCGCGCATGGTGCGGCCGCCGGGGGTCGGGAAGCGGGTGAAGACCCGGTAGCCGGTCAGGATGAAGTCCCGGCCGAGGCGGGCGGGCAGGGCGGCCGGGCGCAGTGCCCGGGCGTCCACGACGGCGGCGGCGACGAAGCCGTGCTCGGTGCCGTTGGGGTCGGTGTAGGTGTCGAGGGCGAGGCCGGGCGGCACCAGCGGGGCGAGCAGGCGGGGCGGCAGGGCGTAGGTGAGGACGAGCGAGTGCGCGAAGCGGGTGCGCATCGCGAAGGGGTGGCGTTGCAGCAGGTGTCGCACGGTCGACTCCGTGGTCGGGTAGGGGGGTTCGGAGCGTGACGGGGCAGCACGGGACCGCCCTTCACCGCGGGCCGCGGCGGGGTGTTCTCGCGCGTCCTCATCATGGCGCACGACTTTGAACGTGTTCAACTCGGGGGTCGGAGGGGTGGACGGGGTGCGCGAACGCCCGGGGCCCGCGCTGCGCGAGCGCGGGCCCCGGGCGTGGCGGAGGCGGGGTCAGGGTGTGGCGGAGAAGGGCCCCGGGCGTGGCGGAGGCGGGGTCAGGCCGGGTCGTCCTCGGGGTCCGGGGCCGGGACGCGGCCGGCCAGCAGGGCGTGGCCGAGCGCGGTGGGGCGGTGGGTGACGGAGCGGCCGGTGCGGTCCTTGGTGGTCAGCCCGGAGTCGGCCAGGACGGTGGCGTGCTCGCTCGCGGAGGCGGTGGAGATGTCGAGATGACCCGCCAGGTCCTTGGTGGAGCAGGGCCCGTGGGCCGCGATGGCCTCCAGGGCGGCGGCCCTGGTCTGCCCGAGCAGCGCGGTCAGGGTGCGGCTGGGGGTCGGCTCGGGCTCGGCGCGCAAGGGACCACCGATCCGGGCGGGGTACAGGAGCACCGGCTGCTGGGCCGGGTCCTCGAAACGGGCGATGACGGGCCGGCGGGGGCCGAACACGCACGGCTGGAGCAGCAGCCCCCGGCCGTCCAGGCGCACGTCGTGCCGGCATCCGCCGGCCAGCGGGAAGCTCAGCACCGGGCGGCGCCAGGACACCGTCGGGTGCAGCGAGCCGAGCACCCGGTCCGGCTCGGCGATCCGGCGCCGGCGCCCGTGCTCGGTGGTGACGATGGTCTCGATCTGCCGCCGGTACGGGTCGATCGCCCGGGTCTGGTAGTCGGCGGTGACGTTGCCCAGCAGCCTGCGGGCCCGGCGGTCGCCGGCCGCGACGCCCCGGGCGAAGGCGCTCAACTGCCGCTCCCCGCCGACCGAGCGCAGGTGGTCGCGCAGCGGCGCCTCGGGCGCCTGGGCGGTGGCGCTCTCGGTGGCGCCCGGGTCGCGCCGCACCGCGAGGAACTCCGGGATCGCCGTGGGGGTGTAGAGGTCGAAGAGCAGCGCGGTGCGCGGGTTCCAGGAGGCCCGCAGCTGCTCGCGCCAGGCCCGGAAACGCGGGTCGCGCACCCCGCTGACCAGGGCGTGCACGCTCAGGGAGAGCTCCATCGACATGTCGGGGCGCTCCGCCACCCGGAGCCGCTCCAGGTCGTCCGTACCGAAGAAGATTCGCAGCACGGTCGCGATCGTCGCCCGGATGCGGCACCGCCGCAAGACCGTTCGGCGAGAACCGAATCCATGGCCGGGCGGGCCGCCGTCCGGCGGGCATCGGGCTGTCGGCCGGCCCGGATTCAGGGCTCTCGGGCGGGAGGCCCGAGAGCCGGACCGGACACCCGGCGGGCACCCGGCGGGCGGCCGTCCCGGGGGGCTTCCGCGCCTGGACGAACCACCCCGGCCCGCTCCCCGCTCCCCCCGCACGAGTGGTTTCGTCCCCCGCCTCGGCCCCGGAGACGGTCGGTGGACGGATGATCGCTTCCGGGGCCGTACCGGGCGGCCAGGGAAGGACGGTTCGGGACGATGGGCACGACGCGGCGTTCGCTGCTGGGCGCGGCGCTGGGCGCCCCGCTACTGGGGTGGCTCACCGGGACGGCGGCCGGTGCCGTTGACGGCGGCACCGACCGCACCGGGAGTCTGGGCACGCTCTCCGACGGCTGGGTGGAGGTGCGCTGGACCCCGGAGGCACAGGCCCAGCTGGACCGCTTCCACGCGATGGTGGACGTCGTCGCCCCGGCGCGCATGGTGCTGGACCAACGGGGCCCGGCGGTCCACCTGCCGATCCGCTCCGCCGTGGGCGACCCGTCCCTCGCCAACCCGCCGAAGGCGCACGGCGACGGGGCGCTGGACGGCGGGGTCT
Source organism: Kitasatospora sp. NPDC056273 (assembly GCF_042268845.1). Lineage (NCBI taxonomy): Bacteria > Bacillati > Actinomycetota > Actinomycetes > Kitasatosporales > Streptomycetaceae > Kitasatospora > Kitasatospora sp. NPDC056273. The sequence continues at coordinate 106,032 of NZ_JBHJSJ010000024.1, forward strand.
CCGTCCGCACCTCCAAGGGCGACTACCGGGTGGTCAACCTGTCCGGTGCGATCAAGGACGGCCTGGGCTCGGGCCGGTGCGAGGTGAGCGGGGCGGAGATGGGGCACCGCTCGGCCTTCCGCTGCGGCCTCACCGAGGGCAAGCTGACGGCCGATCCGGTGCCGGCCGGGAAGCCGATGAAGGTCCGGCTCAGCGGGGTGCCGCTGCGCCCCACCCAGGAGGCGGTGGACGCGTACACCGCCAACTTCGGCGCGCACCCGGTCACCGTGGACACGGTGCTGGCCTACGTCACGGCCCAGGGGACGTACACCCCTCCTCCGGCCGCCCAGGAGCAGAAGCCGTAGCGGGCCGGTCTCGGCGGGGCGTCCGGGACTGGGCGGGCACGCCGCCGCCGAAGCGCCGCTCGCGCACCGCGTACGCCCGGACCGCCCCGCGCAGCCGGGCCAGGTCGTAGTCCGGCCACGGCGTGGGGTCGAACAGCAGCTCGGCGTAGGCGAGCTGCCAGGGCAGGAAGTTGCTGATCCGCTGCTCCCCGGAGGTGCGGATCAGCAGGTCCACGTCCGGGAGGTCCGGTGCGTACAGGTGCCGGGCGAGGTCGGCCGGGCCGATCGCCTCCGGGCTGATCCGGCCCGCCACCGCCTCGGCGGCCAGGCTCCGTGCCGCGGCGGCCAGTTCCTCCCGTCCGCCGTAGTCCACGCAGACCGTCAGGGTCAGCGTGCCGTTGTTCGACGTCAGGCTCTCCACCAGCGCGATCGAGGAGGCGAGCGACTCGTCCACCCGGTCCCGCCGGCCGCACCAGCGGATCCGTACGCCGAGCGCGTGCAGGCCCTCCGCACTGCGGGTGAGGCCGTCGGCCAGCGAGTCGAACAGCGCGGTCAGTTCCTCGGGCGGGCGGTCCCAGTTCTCGGTGGAGAACGCGTACAGGCTCAGGTGGCGGATGCCCAGCCGCAGCGCCGCGTTGACCAGGCGCAGCGCGGCCCGCTGCCCGGCCCGGTGGCCGTACTGGGCGGGCAGCCGACGGGCCTCGGCCCAGCGGCGGTTACCGTCCATGATCACGGCGACGTGGGCGGGCGCGCCCTCGGGAGGCGCGGGCCGGGCGCGACGGTGGGGCGTGGTGCCGTCGGAGCTCAGCGGGGTGAGGCCCTCGGTCAGGACGCGTGAGCGCAGCAGGGTCACTTCGTCGTACTGGAGCTGGGCGCCGAGCAGCAGGGTGTGCAGGAACGGGCGGCAGCCGGGGGCGGCGAGCCAGGTGGCGGGCAGGGCCTGCTCCAGCAGGCGGTGCAGGTGCCTCTGCTGGCTCTCGACCAGCTCGTCCAGGGCGGTGCGGCGATCGGGTCGGCGGTCGGGTCGGCGGTCGTCCTGACTCTTGTCCCGGCCGAAGTCGGCGACGGTCAGGCCGAGTCGGCGCAGGTCGTCCTGCGGCAGGTAGCAGCGGCCGGCCGCGAGGTCGAGCGGGAGGTCCTCCAGGATGTCCGCCAGCTGGCAGGCCTCCCCCAGCGCGGACAGCGCGCCCGCCGCCCGCGGGCCCCGCGCGCCCAGCAGCGGGGCCCACAGCTCGGTGACCGTCCCCGCGACGCCCCGCAGGTGGCGGCGCTGGTCCGCGTGGGTCTCGAAGGCGGGCGGGCGGGCGCCGTCGGCCCGGGTGGCGTCCAGGAACTCCTCGACCAGCGCCCGGTCCAGCTCCCAGCGCCGCACGGTGTCGACGAAGGCCCGGCGCAGCGGGTGGTCGCTGCGGCCGGCCACGAGGTCGGCCAGGGTGTCGGCCCGCCAGCGGGCGAACCGGCGCTCGCGCTCGGCGGGGTCGGCGGCGCCCTGGGTGTCCTCGTCACCGTAGGAGTCGGAGTCGGCAGCGGCGTCGTCGGCGATCCGGTCGGACCGGGAGGCGAAGCCGTTGACGGCGTGGAAGTACGGCCGCACCTCGGGCGGCAGCGTGTCGCTGATCGCCCGCAGCGGGGCCTGGTGGGCGGCCACCTCCCGCTCGCAGAGCCGGTACGACTCCGCCAGCTCCGGCGGACCGCCCACCGCTGCCGCCCCGTTCGCCGCCATGCCCGTTCCCCACCCCTCTCCGCCACCGCGCGCCGTGCACCGCTGTTCGCCGTGCACCGTCTGGTCAACGAGGCGGCGGCGGATCGGTGGCGATCCGAGCGGACCCCGGCCGTCGGCCCCGGCTCCGCGCACGGTCCGGTCCGGTCCGGTCCGGCCTCAGCCGAGGTCGGCCGGGGTCTCCACCACCACGCCGTACAGGTCGCCGATCGTCGCCAGCGCCGCGCGGTGGACCTGGGCGGCCGTCAGCCCGGTGCCCGCCGACTCCAGCGGGCGGGTGGCGCAGGCGGCGGCCACGACGGTCGGGCGGTTGCCCCGCAGGAAGGCGCCGGCCGTCGTGAAGGCCACGCACATGTGGGTCATGAACCCGGCGACGACAATGTCCCGGCGGCCGGCGGCGTCGAGCAGTTCGCCCAGCTCGGTGCCGACGAAGGCGTCCGGGGCCTGCTTGACCACCACCCGCTCGCCCTCGGCCGGGGCCACGCTCGGGTGGATCCGCCCGATCTCGGCCCGGATGTCGTACGGGGTGCCCTCGCCGCCGTCGTTGATCACGTGGATCACGGGGGCGCCGGCGTCCCGGGCCCGGGCGAGCAGGTCGGCACCGGCGTCGAGCGCATCCTGCCAGCCCTCCAGTTCCATCACGCCGCGCACGTAGGTGTTCTGGTAGTCGATCATGATCAGGGTCGCGTCGCCGAGCGCGGCGGGCTGCTCGTCGAGGCCGTTGAGGGTGCGCAGGGTCGTCGTGGGCATGGGGTGCCGCCTTCACGGTCGGGAGTCGGGGATCTCGCAGGTCACACCTGGTGCGGCCGGCTTCGAGAACGCTACGGGCGGCGCTCGGGTGTCGGCAATGTCGCCTAACATGCAGATTCCGACATCGACGGGGAAGAGCGCCCCGGGGAACGAGGGGAGCAGGCAGTGCCCGCACCGGCTGCGCAACGGCTGATCGTCATCGTGCTGTTCGAGGGCGTCGACCTGCTCGACGTGACCGGCCCGCCCGAGGTGTTCTCCCTGGTCCGCCGGGAGACCGACGACGCGACCGGCTACCGGGTCGTCCTCGCCGCCGAGACGGCGGCGCCGGTCACCACCTCGGCGGGCGTGCGCATCCTGCCCGACCTCACCTTCGACGAGGCCGCCCGGAGCCGGATCGACACCCTGCTGGTGCCCGGCTCGGTCGAGGTGGACGAGCGCCGCCGGGTCCGCGCGCTCACCGACCCGGCGGTGGTCGACCGGGTCCGCACCCTGGCCGCCCGCTCGCGCCGGGTGGCGAGCGTCTGCGTCGGCGCGCACCTGCTCGCCGCCGCCGGGCTGCTGGACGGGCGGCGCGCCACCACCCACTGGTCCACGGCCGGCCAACTCGCCGAGGAGCACCCGGAGATCGAGGTCGACCCGGACCCGATCTTCATCCGCGAGGGCGAGGTCTGGACGGGCGCGGGCATCAGCGCCTGCCTGGACCTGTCGCTCGCCCTGGTCGCCGAGGACTTCGGCGAGGAGCTGGCCCTGCGGGTCGCCCGCCAGCTCGTCATGTACCTCAAACGCCCCAGCGGCCAGAGCCAGTTCAGCGTCCCACTGGAACCCGTGTCGACCACCCGGCGGATCGAGGAGCTGCGCCACCACATCCTGCGCAACCTCTCCGGACGGCTCACCGTCCCGGACCTCGCGGCCCACGCCCACGTCAGCGAACGGCAGTTGACCCGGATCTTCAAGACGGAGCTGGGCACCACCCCGAGCGCCTACGTCGAGTCGGCCCGGGTCGAACTGGCCCGCCACCGGCTGGAGTCCACCGACGCGACGCTCGAACGCATCGCGACCGCCTGCGGGTTCGGCACCGTCGACACCCTGGTGCGCGCCTTCCGCCGCCGCCTCGGGACGACGCCGACCGACTACCGGCAGCGCTTCCGGACGGCTGCCGCACCCACCGCGGTCCCCACCACTGCCAGGGCGACCGTCACGGCAGCCGGACGGTGAACTCCGTACGGCCGGGCCGGCTCGCCACCGTCACCGTGCCGCCGTGTGCCCCGACCACGGCCCGGACGATCGCCAGGCCGAGCCCGGTCGAGCCGGTGGCCCGGGAGCGGGCCCGGTCGCCCCGGACGAAGCGCTCGAAGACCCGCTCGGCCAGCTCCGGCGCGATCCCCGGGCCGTCGTCCGTGACGCTCAACTCGACCTGGCCGTCCGCCCGTTCGAGCCGCAGCTCGACCTCGGTGCCGGGCGGGGTGTGGCTCCGGGCGTTGGCCAGCAGGTTGGCCACCACCTGGCTCAGCCGGTGCCCGTCCCCGCGCACCAGCACCGGCTCCTCGGGCAGGACGAGCCGCCAGCGGTGCTCCGGTCCGGCGGCACGGGCGTCGGCCACCGCGTCGAGGGCGGTCCGGGTCAGGTCCACCTCCTCCTCGGCCAGCGGGCGGCCCGCGTCCAGCCGGGCGAGCAGCAGCAGGTCCTCGACGATCGCCCCCATCCGCAGCGCCTCGGCGTCGATCCGCTCCAGTGAGCGCCGCACCTCGGGCGGCACCGGCCCGGGGTGGCGCAGCGCCAGCTCGGCGTGGCCGCGGACCGCCGCGACCGGGGTGCGCAGCTCGTGGCTGGCGTCGGCGGCGAAGCCGCGCAGCCGCTCCTCCACCGCGTGGCGGCGCGCGAGTGCGCCGCCGACGTGCCCGAGCATCCGGTTGAGCGCGGCGCCGACCCGGCCGACCTCGGTGCGCGGGTCGTCGTCGGGCACGCGCTCGGCGAGCATCACCTCGCCGCTGGCGAGCGGCAGCGCGCTGACCCGCTCGGCCATGCCCACCACCCGCCGCAGCGGGCGCAGCGAGACGCCGACCCAGGCGGCCCCGGCGGCGCCGGCCGCGGCGACGGAGATCGCGAACACGGTGAGTTCCAGGGTCGCCAGCCGCTCGACGGTGTCCTCGGCCGGGCGCAGCGGCAGGCCGCTGACCAGCACGTCGCCGTCCCGCCCGGTGACCGCGCGGACCCGGTAGCGGCCCAGGGCCCGGCCGAGGTCGAGGGTGCGGGCGGGGCCGTCGACGGGCAGGGCGGCCAGCGCGTGCTGCTGGTCGGGGGTGAAGGCGACCCGGTCGTCCTCGTCGCCGGGGCTGTCCACGTCGTCGGCGTCCCCGTCGACCACGCCCGCGGCGGTGACCCGGCCGCCGAGCAGCCGTACGCCGAGGGTGCCGGGGGTCTGGGCCCGGGTGTCGGGGCCGGCGCCCTGGGCGGTGTGCTCCAGGCTCGCGGCGTAGCGTCCGCCGGACTCGGTGAGCTGCTGGTCCAGCCGGTCGACCAGGAAGTGGCGCAGCGCGGCGGTGGTGGCGAGGCCGACGGCGGCGCAGGTGACGACGAGCAGCACCAGCAGTCCGGCGATCAGCCGGGCCCGCAGGGTGCGGGGCACCAGCCGGGCGACGCGGGACCCCAGGCGCTTCGCGTCGCGGGCCTGCGCGCCGCTCACGTCGCGGCCTTGATCAGGTAGCCCGCGCCGCGCACCGTGTGGATCATCGGACTGCGCCCGGCGTCCACCTTCTTGCGCAGATAGCTGATGTACAGCTCCACGATGTGCGCCTGCCCGCCGAAGTCGTACGACCAGACGGCGTCCAGGATCTGCGCCTTGCTGAGCACCTGCCGGGGGTGGCGCATCAGGTGGGCGAGCAGCGCGTACTCGGTGGGGCTGAGCTCGACCGTCTCCCCGCCCCGGGTGACCTCGCGGGCCCGGTCGTCCAGCACCAGGTCGCCGAGCACCAGGGCGTGCGGGGGCGGCTGCCCGGGCACGGCGGGCGGGGCGGCCCGGCGCAGCAGGCCGCGCAGTCGGACCACCACCTCGGCCAGGCTGAACGGCTTGGTCACGTAGTCGTCGCCGCCGGCCGCGATGCCGGCGATCCGCTCCTCGACGGCGTCCCGGGCGGTGAGGAAGAGCACCCGCGCCTCGGGCTGCCCGGCGTGGATGCGGCGCAGCACCTCCAGGCCGTCGAGGTCGGGCAGCATCACGTCCAGCACCACGGCGTGCGGCCGCCAGGCCGCGGCGGCCTCGACGGCGGCCAGGCCGGTGGTCGCGCCGCGCGCCTGCCAGCCCTCGTAGCGGACGGCCCCGCACACCACCTCGACCAGGTCCGGTTCGTCGTCGACGACCAGGACCCGCCAGTCCGGGCGGCCGGCGGTCTCGTCCATGGGGGCTCCCTCGGTCTCGTGCTGCGCGGTGCTCATCCTGGCCCGCCCCGATGAGAAAGCGCTGAGACCCCGGAAAGTGGTTCGTAGGCCATCACACTGCCATTGACCTGCATGAATGCCTTCACAGCGGGTCCCGCAGGCCGGCCGACTCAGAGCCGGCTCAGAGCTTGCGCTGCGATCGTGGGCGGCCCGGCGGTCCTCGCCGCCGGGCGCTGAGGAGGTTCCCGATGAGCACTGCCGCCGCACCGACGTCGCGGCCCGGGCCCCGGCCGGCACCCGACCGCCCGAGGCACCGGGCGGCGCCGCGACCACCGTTCGCCCTCGACCCGCGCGCGGCGCTCGGCCTGGTCGCCGTGGGCGCGCTCGGCGTGCTCGCGCTGTGGTGGACGGGCACCCCGGCGGTGGTCGGCGCGGCCGGCTGGCTGACCGGCGCCGGCCGGATCACCGGACTGCTGGCCGGCTACGCCGCGCCGGTGCTGCTCCTGCTGATGGCCCGGCTGCCGCCGGTGGAGCGCGGGGTCGGGGCGGACCGGCTGGCGCGCTGGCACGCCTTCGGCGGGCGGTGGATGGTGGCCCTGGTCTCGGTGCACGTGCTGACGGTCGTCTGGGGCTACGCGCTGACCGACGGGCGCGGGGTGGTCGGCGAGGGCCTGGAGATCGTCTTCCACTACCCCGAGATGGTCAAGGCCGCCCTGGGCACCCTGCTGCTGCTCGGCACCGGCGCCGTCTCCGCCCGGATCGCGCGACGCCGCCTCCCGTACGAGACCTGGTACTACCTGCACCTGGCGACCTACCTCGCGGTGGCGCTGGCCTTCTCCCACCAACTCGCCACCGGCGCCGACCTGGGCGGCGGCCCCGGCCGGGCCGCCTGGTACGCGCTCTACTTCGGGACGGCGGCGCTGCTCGGCTGGTTCCGGCTGCTGCGGCCGTGGCTGCTCGACCGGCGGCACGGCCTGACCGTCGCCGAGGTACGGCCGGAGGGCCCCGGCGTGGTGTCGCTCTTCCTGACCGGGCGGCGGCTGGACGGACTCCGCGCCGAGCCGGGCCAGTTCTTCCGGCTCCAGTTCCAGGCCCCCGGGCTGCGCTGGGCCGCCAACCCGTACTCGCTGTCCGCGCCGCCCCACCCGAGCTTCCTGCGCTTCACGGTCAAGGACCTCGGCGGGCACAGCGCCGCCGTGGCCGCCCTGCGCCCGGGGACCAGGGTGCGCGCCGAGGGCCCGTACGGGGCGTTCACCGGGCGGCGGCTGCGGCAGCGCCGGGTGCTGCTGCTCGGCGCCGGGGTGGGGATCACCCCGCTGCGCGCCCTGTTCGAGACGCTGCCGGGCGAGCTGACCCTGGTCCAACGGGCCCGGCGGCCGCAGGACGTGCTGTTCCGGGCGGAACTGGCCGATGTCGCCCGGCGGCGCGGTGCGGCGGTGCACGAGCTGCTCGGCTCGCGCGAGCAGCTCGGCGACCTCGGGGCCGCGCTGGCCCGGCTGGTCCCGGACCTCGCCGAGCACGAGGTCTACCTGTGCGGCCCGGAGGCGATGGCCGAGGAGGCCGTGCGCGCGCTGCGGGCCGCGGGGGTACCGCGGGGGCGCATCCACCACGAGAGCTTTTCGTTCTGAGCCCGTCCGCTCGCGGAGCCCGTCCGCCGAGTCCGTTCGCCCGCTGAGCCCGTCCGGCTCGCCAAGCACCTGAGGAGCGTTGATTTCCATGCGCCGAGCCGTCGTCACCAGCGCCGCCACCGCGGCCGGGGTGGTGCTGCTGCTGTCCCTCAAGCCGCACGAGGCGGCCGGGCCCGCCCCGGTGATCGGCTCGGGGGCGGGTACCGGTTCCGGTTCCGATGTCTCGCAGCCGTCGGAGGCCCCAGCACCCTCCTCTTCCGCCTCCGCCGCGGCCACGGGCGCCACCCGGAAGGTCAGCGGCGACACCGTCAACACCCGGTACGGGCCGGTCCAGGTGCAGGTCACCCTGGCCGGCAGCCGGATCACCGCCGTCGACGTGGTCAAGTACCCGAACTCCGAGCGCCGCGACCGCGAGATCAACAGCTCCGCACTGCCCGTGCTCAACCAGGAGGCGCTATCCGCGCAGAGCGCCGCCATCGACGTGGTCAGCGGCGCGACGTACACCAGCGACGGCTACGTCCGCTCCCTGCAGAGCGCCCTCGACCGGGCCAAGGGCTGAGGCGCCCCGTGCTGCGCCACGCCGAGCCCGTGATGGGCACCGTCTTCTCGATCGCCGTCCGCGACCCCGGCCCCGGCACCGCCGCCGCGCTGGAGCGGATCGCCGAACGGCTGCACCGGATCGACGCGGTGTTCTCCACCTACCGGCCGGACAGCGACATCAGCCGCCTCGACCGGGGCGAACTCGCCCTGGACGACTGCGATCCGGAGGTCCGCGCCGTGCTGGCGGCCTGCCGCGACGTGGCCGCCGAGACGGACGGCCACTTCAGCGAGCGGCCGGGCGGGCGACTGGACCCGAGCGGCTGGGTCAAGGGGTGGGCGGTCGAGCAGGCGGCCGGCCTGCTGCGCTCCTCCGGGGCCCGGCAGTACTGCGTCAGCGGCGGCGGGGACGTGCAGACCGCCGGCGGCCCGTGGCGGATCGGCATCGCCGACCCCCGGCAGCCGGGGCTGCTGGCCGCCGTCCTCGCCGGTCACGACCTCGCCGTGGCCACCTCCGGCACCGCCGAGCGCGGCGCGCACATCCTCGACCCGCACACCGGCCGCCCGGCCCGCGGCCTGGCCTCGCTCACCCTGGTCGGCGCCCCGGGCACCGGCATCGCCCGCACCGACGCCTGGGCCACCGCCGCCTTCGCCATGGGCCCGGACCGCGCCCTCGCCTGGGCCGCCCGCCGACCCGGCATCGAGGCCCTGGCCGTCCTGCCGGACGGCTCGAAGCGCTGGACGCCGGGCCTGCCCGGGCACCTCCCGGCGAGCGGTCCGGCGGACTGGCGGGCCGCCGTCGGCTGACCGCGGCCGCCCCGAGAACGCTCGTTCCGCATGCGGAACGCCCGCTCCCGGGAATGCCCGTTCTCGGGAACGGGCGTTCTCGGGAACGGGCGTTCCGGCCTACGCCCGCTCCTGCCGCGCCGCCCGCCAGGCCTCCCAGGCGACCAGCGGCGCGAGGTACGACCAGCGCCGCGAGCCGTCCGGGCAGGTGCCGCCCTCGACCAGCTCGGAGACCGTACGGCGGGTGAAGGGCACCCAGACGGCCATGTCGTGCTCGAAGGTGCTGTGGCAGGCCTCGCGGCGGCGGTCGATCCCGGCCGCGTCGAGCCGGGACCGGACGGTGGCCACCAGTGTGTAGCAGGAGGCCGGCTCGCTCCAGCCCAGCCAGGTGATCACGGTCGACCCGACGTCGTCCGGTAGCAGCCCCAGCTCCTCCTCCAGCGCCCGCCGGACCAGCCCGTAGAAGTCCTCGGCGGCGCCGGGCTCGTCGCGGTACTTCATCGTCTCGTTGATCCCGACCGTCCACTGCGCCGGGAAGGTGTTGACCGCCAGCGAGCGGCGGAGCAGCAGCAGCCGGCCCAGCCGGTCCCGCACCGCGACGCAGGCGCTGACCATCGTGGGCGGGGCGACGGCCACGAAGCTCGTCAGTCCCTCGTCCAGGGCCGCGCGCAGCAGCCGGGCCGCCGCCGGGTCCTCCCGGCCCAGCCGGGTGGTGGCCATGCACTCCGCGTAGTCGCTCTCGGCGATGTCCACCTCGCAGACCCGCGCGCCGCCGTGCTCGCCGTGATCGACCGTCAGCCGCGAGATGTACGCCGTCCGGCCCGCCGCACCGGCCGCCCGCTGGCGCGCCACCTCCTCGGCCCACCCGGCCGCGTCCAGCGCGTGCGGGCGCTCCACCCGCCCGCGGTGCGCCGTCACCAGCGTGCCCGGCACCAGCGGCCGGGCCGCGGACCAGGTGATCAGCGGCGCCAGCCCGTCCGCCCGCACGTCGTGCGCCCGGGCCGCCGCCGTCAGGCTCGCCCGCCGGACCCGCGGCACCGGCACCCGGGAGCCGAGCCGGGACCCGCCGAACTTGGCGAAGTCGTACACCAGATTGGTCACCACGCCGAGCAGCAGGGCTCCACCGATCCCCAGCAGCCACTCCATCCCGGTCCCCCACTTCCGCGATCGATCCGCCCATTGTGGAGGCGCCCCGCGTGGCGGCGGAAGGGCCTTCGCCCTCGGGGCGGCCTGCGGAGCGATTCCAGGGCGGTCCCGGGGCCGGTGCTAGGGTGATCGAAAAGTCGGCTCGGGGCTCGGAGGCACTGAACAGTCGTGCGGACGCCGAGGATTGACGGGTCCACGGCCCGGCCGACCGTCCACCCGGGCCGCCCGGGCCCGCGCGCCTTCGCCCGGTCCGCGGCACGCCGCTTCCCCGCCGCCGCCCGCTACCTCCTGCTCTGCCTCGGCACCGGTCTGGCCGCGCTGGTCGGGCTCTGCCTGCTGCTCGTCGTCCTCGCCCTCTGCCTGGTCGGCGTGGGCCTGCCGCTCCTCCCGCCGGCCCTGCGACTGCTGCGCCGCTCCGCCGACTTCCACCGACGCCGGGTCGGCGCCCGGCTCGGCGGCGAGCGGCTGCGCACGCCGTACGGCGACCGGCTGTCCCTACGCGACCCGGCCGTCGGCAAGGACCTGCTCTGGCTGCTCGCCCACGGCACGGCCGGGACGGCCCTGTGCGCCGGCGCCCTCACCCTGTGCAGCCACGCCTTCAACTGGCTGACGGCGCCGGTGTGGTGGCAGCTGCTGCCGGATGAGCGCGGGAAGATCATCCTGCTGACCGTCGACTCCTGGCCGATGGCCGCCGCCGCGGCGCTGGGCGGCATCGGCTACGCCGCCGTCGCCCTGGTCGCGCTGCCGCCGCTCGCCGACCTGCACGCCCGGGCCTCCGGCCGGCTGCTGGTCGCCCGGCCCCGCGTCTCGCTCGCCCACCGCGTCCGGGAGCTGACCACCAGCCGGTCCGAGGCGCTGGACGCCCACGCCGCCGAACTGCGCCGGATCGAACGGGACTTGCACGACGGCGCCCAGGCCAACCTGGTGGCCGTCTCGCTCCGGCTCGGCATGATCCGCCGCGCGCTCGACCAACGCCCCGAGCAGGCCGCCGCGTTGGTGGACTCCACCCAACTCGTCGCCGAACAGGCCCTGGAGTCGCTGCGCACCCTGGTGCGCGGCATCCACCCGCCGCTGCTCGCCGACCGCGGCCTGGCCGAGGCCGTACGGTCGCTCGCCGCCCGCTGCGCCGTACCGACCCGGGTCGAGCTGCACAACTCCGATGCTCCCGTGGGCCATTCCGCCGACCCGCCGCCGCCGCGCGCACCGGCCGCCGCCGAGGCCGCGGCCTACTTCGTGGTCTCCGAGGCGCTCGCCAACGTCGCCCGGCACAGCGGCGCCCGCGGCGCCCTGGTCCGGCTGCGGATCACCACCGCCGCCATCGCCGTCCGGGTCGAGGACGACGGCCGGGGCGGCGCCGTCGAGGGCGCCGGAAGCGGGCTGCCCGGCCTGCGCCGCCGGGCCGCCGCGTTCGACGGCACCACCCGCCTGTCCAGCCCGCCCGGGGGCCCGACCATCCTGGAAGTGGAGATCCCGTGCGGATCCTGATCGCCGAGGACAACGCCCTGCTCCGCGAGGGCCTGGTCCTGCTGCTGCACAGCGAGGGACACGAGGTGTGCGCGACCGTCGAGCACGGCGACGACCTGCTGCCCGCCCTGCTCGACCACCGCCCCGACGTCGCCGTGGTCGACGTCCGGCTGCCCCCGGACTTCCGCGACGAGGGCCTGCGCGCCGCCGTCGAGGCCCGCCGCCGACTGCCCGCGCTACCCGTCCTGATCCTCTCCCAGTACGTCGAACGCGCCTACGCCGCCGAGCTGCTCGCCGACAGCGCCACCGGCGTCGGCTACCTCCTCAAGGACCGGGTCGGCCGCGCCGAGGAGTTCCTCCAGGCGCTGCGGCGGGTCGCCGAGGGCGGCACCGCGATGGACCCGGAGGTCATCTCCCAGCTGATGGCCCACCGCACCGGCCCCGACCCGCTGGCCGCCCTCACCCCGCGCGAGCGCGAGGTGCTCGCCCTGATGGCCGAGGGCCACAACAACCCGACCATCGCCCGGCTCCTCTTCCTCTCCGAGAGCTCGGTGAACAAGCACATCGGCAGCATCTTCGGCAAGCTCGGCATGCCCACCCCCGACACCGGCCACCGCCGGGTCCGTGCCGTCCTCACCTACCTGCGCACGCTCGCCGATTGACGTGTTCAGCCCTCGGCGGCCGCCAGCCGCAGCTGCTCCTCCTCGACGATCAGCGCCGCCAGCGACTGCTCCGACACGTCCACCGCCTCCGGCGTCGACTCCGCCACCTCGCTGCGCCGCGCGTACTCGTCGAACAGCCGGCCCTTCGCCCGCAGCAGGTCCAGCACCCGCTGGTCGACGCTGTCCGCGGCGAGCAGCCGGTGCACCCGTACCCGGCGGACCTGCCCCATCCGGCGCGAGCGGGCCACCGCCTGCTCCTCCAGGGTCGGTTTGACCTGCGGCTCGCACAGGATCACCACCGAGGCCGCCTGGATGTTCAGGCCCACGCCCCCGGCCTGGATCTGGCAGAGCAGCACCGCGTGCCCGGGCGCGGCGCTGAAGCCGTCCACCACGTCCTGCCGCCGCGCCGACTCCAGCGAGCCGTCGATCGGCCCGAACGCCCGCTGGTCCAGGGCGGTTTGGACGGCTGCCAGGACGTCCCGGAAGAACGAGAAGACCACCACCTTCAGCCCGCCGTCCGCCGCCTCCCGGACGATCTCCAGCAGCCGCTTCAGCTTGGCCGACTCCACCGGGTCCGCGTAACCGGCCCTGCGCATCGCCGGGAAGTTGCCCGCCGCGACGGCCGACCGGTAGGCGGCGAGGTCGGCGGGCGAGAACTCCTCCCACTCGTCCACGTGCACCACCTCGGGCAGCTCGGTGAGCACGTCCTGCTGGTTGCGGCGCAGGTAGGCCGGGGCGACGGCCTTGCGGAAGGCCGCCGGCCCGGCGGCCGCCGAACCCTGCCGGACCAGCGGCACCAGCGCGGGCTGGAGGTACTCCACCAGGGTGCGGAACTCCTCCACCCGGTTCTCCATGGGCGTCCCGGTGAGGAACAGCACCCGCTCCACCCGCTCCGCCCAGGCGGCCACCGCCCGGGAGCGCTGCGCGGCACGGTTCTTGACGAAGTGCGCCTCGTCCACCACGACCATCCCGACCGCGGCCGACTCCGCCACCTCCGACGCCTCCAGGCGGCGCAGCCCGTCGAAGGTCACCACCGCGACCCCGCCGTCCCGGAGCCACTCGGCGAGCGCCGCCTCCCGCTCCGGTCCGTGCACCCGGAACGCCCGCAGGGTGCTGCGCGACTCGACCTCCCGGATCCAGTTGATCAGGACGCTGGCCGGGCAGACCACCAGGAAGTGGGTGCTCCCCCGGGCCCGCAGGTGCGCCAGCACGGCGATCGCCTGCACCGTCTTGCCGAGGCCCATCTCGTCCCCGATGATCACCCGCCGCTGGGCGAGCGCGAACCGCGCCCCGAACGCCTGGTAGCCGCGCAGCGAGACCCGGCAGTGGGCGTCGTCCAGCGGCTCGGCCCGCACCCGGTCCGACAGGTCCTCCGGCAGGAACCCCTCGGCGGCGGCGAGTTCGACCCCGGCCTCCTCGACGATCCCGCCGAGCACGCCGTAGTAGTCGGCCGAGCGGAGCTCGAAGTCCGTCCACGCCTCGACCGGGTCGAGCGGCGGACGCAGCAGGTCGACCGAGGCCTGGGCGAACAGCACCGGGACCTCCCGCGCCCCGAACCCGACCAGCGCCTCCGCCAGGGACTCGACCGCCGCCTGCGCCTGCGCCCGCCGCTCCCGCCCGGCGAACAGCCCGCGCAGCACCCCCCGGGCCGGCCCCGCGGCCGCCACCAGCGGCTCGACCTCGGCCAGGACCCGCTCCGCGGTCTCCCGGGCCCGCCGCGCCTCCGGCCCCGCGGCCACCAGCCGCTGGAGCGCCACGACCAGCGCGGAGCTCATCGCGTCCTGCCGCTCGACGTCCAGCCGCACCGCCACCGTCTGCTCGACCGCCCGGGCGATCTGCCCGGCCGCGGCCAGCGCCTGCGCCGCCGTCTGCGCCCCGACCCCCGGGATCAGCCGCAGCGTGTAGCCGGAGGCCTCCACCACCTGCCGCACCGTCCCCAGCCCGGCCGCCTCCAGCGCCCCGACCCGCAGCCGCCCCTCCGTCACGTCCCGGAGCCGCGCCACCGGGATGGCCCCCAACTCCTCCCGCACCAGCCGGTCCCGCACCCCGACGTACGCCACCCGCACCTGCTCCACGGCCCCCCGGTGGTCCGCCACCACCGCCCCGGCCGCCGCCCGCAACTCCTCCGCCTCGGCAAGGACCTCCCCGGCCCGCCGCCCACCCCGCCGCCGCTCCCCCACCACCCGACCCCCGCCTCACTCCGCACACCCAGGACGCGCACCATGATCCCACCCACCACTCCCCGCCGTCCTGGCCCACGACCGACCGGCGGCCCCGGTGGACACCAACCCCCTCCACCGAAGCCGCCGGCCCCCGCACCTACGGCTCGGGCGTCACCGCGGAACCCGAATCGCCGCGACCGCCCCGTCCTGCTTCAGCGAGACCGGCCGCCGCCGCTTCCTGAAGTCCCACGACTCCTCGGACCACTCCGACCGCGACGCGTGTGCCCTGCGCCGGCACTGCTACCGGGCACGGCCGGGGTGCGTGTCGGCGAGGTCGTTCAGGGCCGCGTTGACCACCTGCCAGCAGATGGCCAGGGTGTCGCGGTCCGGCCGGTGGCTCTCGCGAGCCTCGGCCTTGGGGTGGACGAAGTTCCGGTACTCGCGCAGCTCGTGGCTGAACTTCTCGATGTCCGCGCCGATCCACCCGACCCCGTGACACGCCACGATCAGATCGTGGAGGTTGATGCGGTCCTCCGACTTGCGGCCCAGAAGGGAGGGGTCCCGTTCCACGACGGTCTGGACCAGCACGCCCTCCATCAACGAGCCGAGCATGATGATCGCCGCGACGTGGGCGCCGTTGGCGTAGCAGGTGCGGGCCTCGTCCAGACGCCACTGGAGCAGTTCCGCCATGGCCTCGTCGGCGATGAGGTCCGCCATGACGACCTTCAGCTCGGCGGAGCCGTAGTGCGTCGGGTGCGCCAGCGCCGGGTCGCACGACACCAGCCGGGGGCTGCCGCCGGGGTTCTCCAGCCGGCACCCCTCGTGGATGAGGAAGGTGTTGACCGCCGCCACGACCTCGGTGAGCAGGCCGGGCTCCTCGAGGTACTCACGCGGATCGGCCAGCCTGAGCAGCACCTTCTCGATCTCCCCGGGCTGGTCGCGCCGGGCCATCAGCAGTTCGGCGGCCCACTCCCTGCGGTACTGGCCGTCGTACTCGGGCACCTCCTGCCAGCCGGCCCGCTTGAGGAAGGCCGCGATCTCGAAGCCGCGGCGGTAGAGGAGGTCGTCGTCGCCCGCGACGACGCGGGCGAGTTCCTCCAGGGTGTTCTCGTCCAGCGTGCGGTCGTCCTGCCGGCTGTGCGTCTGGGTCATGCCGTTCCTCCGGTCGAATCGGTGTCAGGGGCGGGGGCAGATTCGGCACCGTCCCCGTCGTCGGGGCCCTGTTGCCCCGGCGGCTCGTGGTTCTCCGCGCCTTCGTCGGGCAGTTCGTCGCCCTCCGGCAGTTCCAGTGGCGTCCACGGCCGCGTGTCCCCCGGCGGCGGGGAGGGCCGGGAGTAGTTCGCCGGGCGGATGCCCTGCCGGTCGAGTTCCTCCCACAGGCCCGCCAGGGCCTCGTCCGGGTCGAACCTGAACTCGCTCTCCCGGATGCGCCAGAACCGCCAGCCGACCCGCTGGAGTTCACGGTCGCGCTGCTGGTCGTGCCGGATCTGGTCGAGGGTCGAGTGGTAGTAGTCGCCGTCGCACTCCACGCCCAGGCGGCCGCGCGCGCCGATCACCACCAGGTCGATGCGCTTGCTGCCCGCCGGGTACTGGGGCACCACGTGGTAGCCGCGCTCCTTGAGCCGCAGGTAGACCTGCTGTTCGAAGAGGGAGTCGAAGGGCGGGCGCCGGACGTCGGGCAGCACGGCGCCGAGGTCGGCCGCCTCCGCCAGTGCGGCCGGCGGATTCTGCATGTAGCCCAGGAGGTTGAGCCGCAGGTCCCCGGGTTTGAGCTGGTCCGGCGGCACCGAGTAGAAGAGCCGCATCTGGTCCTGGGCGCGGCTGGCCGCCACGTTGTAGGCCTGCTGCTCGCTGCGCATGCCGCCGGCGATCTTCCGCACCCGGTCGACCACCATCGACAGCAGGATGACGTGCCGCTCGTCGCCCTGGAACTGGGCCGGGGTTCCCACCCGGATGCGGTGGCGCTCCCGGACCGGGGCCGGCAGGCGCTGTTCGATCAGCTGCTCCAGCAGTTTGACCTGGCCGAAGCCCTGGAGCACGATCACGCCCATGGTCTTGTGCTCGTACGCCGGGTCCGCGGCCAGCTCGGCGAGGCAGTCCACGATCGCCTCCGCTTCCTTCGGGTTGCGGATCCGTCCGTCGCGTCCCTCGGTGACCCCGCCCTCGACGTAGTGCGTCAGCAGCGGGTCGAGCCGTTCACCGCCGTACTGCCGCAGCGGGATGAGGCCCGGCGGGGTGTAGAAGGTCTCCGAGGACCAGCCGATGATCTCGGGCATGCAGCGGAAGTGCTCCTGCAGGCGGATGGTGGACGGGAAGAACGTCGACAGCAGCTGGTACAGGTTGGAGTGCGGCATGTACAACTGGCGCAGGTGGGCGGGGACTTCCGGCAGGTGCGCGGACAGCCGGTCCTGGATCTGCTGGGTGCGGCCCAGCCCGGTGACCGGTGGCGTGCACTGCTTGTCGTCGCCGACCACGATGATCCTCGGCGCGAGCCAGAGCAGGAACAGCGCGTCCATGCCGGCCTGACTGGCCTCGTCGACGATCACCACGTCGAAGGCGTCCTGCCTGGGCTTGATCATCTCCGCCACCCGCGCGATGGGCATCACCCAGGCCGGCACCGCTCCCTGGGCGACCTGCATCGCGCTGTGGGCGGCCGCCTTGAAGTGGGAGGCGCTCTTGCCCTTGCCCTTGCCGTACGACGCCATGTGCGTGCGGTAGGCCTGGAGTGCCGAGCGCTGCTCCTGGGTCATCCGCACCAGGCAGTGCAGCCGGCCGTGTGCGGCGGCCAGGTCTCCCGTGAGCTCCTCCAACTTCGCCTCGTGTTCGGTGAGTTCGCCGTCGAGGCGCTGCTCCCGGCCGGGCGCGCGTTCGTCGTCGATGAACTCGGACGCCTTCGCCCAGGCCCAGGCCTCCCGGAGCCGGGCGAGCCGCTCGTCCCAGGCCGGGTCCTCGGCCTCCGCTTCGAGCCTGCCGGCGAGCGCGGGCGACGCGCCGCGCAGGCCGTCGAGCAACTCCACGCAGCGGCGCCGCCGTTGGTCCCGTTGCTGCGCTGCCGCGAGCGCTTCGAGCTCCTTGGTGTACCGGTCGACGTCGCGGTCGCGCAGGGCCTGCGCCATGGCGAGCGCCTCGACCGGCGCGGCCACGCCGTCCTCCCCGCCGCGCAGGAGCCGGTCCCATCGGCCGAGCCGCTCCGAGGCCTCCTCCGCGCGCTGCCGGCCGGCCAGGGCCGCGACGGCCTCGGCGAAGTCCTGCCACGCCTGCGGCCGGGTGAGGTCGAGGTAGACCCCGTGGTGGACCAGGAGCTCGTCGACCTGCTCACGGATCCGGCCGAATTCATCGACCTCCGCGAGGTGTCGGTAGCGCTCGGACAGCGAGGCCAGTCGCACCTCCAGCGGCGCTTCCGGCACTGCCGCACCCACCTGCTCCCAGCGGGCCGCCACGGCGGCGAGGGCCGCGTGCGCGTGCAGATGGGCCAGCACGGCGCCGAGATCGTCGGCGGAGGCCGGCACCTTGCCGTCCACCGTGCAACTGCCGAGGAGTTCCTCGGCCTCCCGCTGCGCCCTGAACGCGAACCGGGTCCGCAGCCTGCGGCCCGCCGACAGCTGCTCCATCAGGGCCGGGATCGTGGCCGCCATCCGGCGGGCGCGCTCGGGGACCAGGAGGTCCGGGAGGACCACCGTGCGCAGACCGACCCGGTCGAGGCCCTCGGCCACCTCGGGGAGCACGCGCGCGACGTCGGCGACACGCTGCCAGAGATCGGGGTGGCGCCGGGCCAGCCGGTCCGTCAGCGCGCGCTCCACCCAGCCCTCGTCGCCCCAGCGCGCGGCCTCCCGGTGAACACCCAGACGGTGCAGTCGGTTTCGGCCGGAGCCCAGCAGCTCGGTCAGCCGGTCCGTGGTGGAGGTCTCCAGGGCGGCCAGGACGTTGCGCACCTCGATCGCCGCCGGTGAGAGACCGTTGACGCTCAACTGGCTCACCGCGAGGGCCGCCGCGACCTGGCCGGACGTCGGCAGCGTCTCCGCCGCCGGGAACACCCCGGACTCCGTCCACTGCCCGGCGCCGTCCCGCAGCAGCGCGAGCAGTTCCTCCGCCTGGACGGGCGAGAGCGGCGGTGCCTCCGGCGCCCGGTTCGGCAGCCTGCCGATCCAGCCCAGCCGCACCGCCTCGTCCTGCACCTTCCGCACGATCGCGGCGAGCGTCCCCGAGTAGCCCGGTGCGACCTCCGGGTGCTGGTAGACCTCCGCTTCCCGCAGCGAGACCACCTGCTCGGTCAGCAGCTTGATCCGGCTGCGCACCTCGTACCGGCGCTGGGTCAGCCGCTGGATCTCGTCCCGCAGCTGGTCGGTGTCGCCCGCCGCCACCCGATCGCTCAGCGCGTTGATGGTGCGTTCCAGTTCGCTGGCACCGTCCTGGCTGGTGGTACTGAGCAGCAACACGCACAAGTCCCTGACAGCCGGCGGGAGTTTGTCCCGGAGCACGGTCAGCGGCTGGTCCTTGGCGCTGGTCACGAGCACCCGCTGGCCCTGGGCCAGGAGCGCGGACACCAGGTTGGCGATGGTGTGCGTCTTTCCGGTGCCGGGCGGGCCCTGCACCACCACGCCGGTGTCCCGCTGCAACCGCTGGAGTACGGAGCGCTGCTGGGCGTTGGTCTTGCCGGGGAACAGCGGCTCGTCGCCGAAGAGCGCCGGCGCCTGCCGCCCGCCCCAGTTCTGCCGGTCCTCGGGGTTCAGCGACATCACCAACTGCGCCAGCCCGAGCGGGGCCCGGCGTTCGGACACCACGCTCTCCGCGATGCGGTCGTAGAACCTCAACACCTCATTGCGGTCCCTGGGCCGCTTCAGCAGGGCGGGCGCGAAGGTCAGCCTGGCGCCCTCATCCGGTCCCGCCGGCGGACGCCAGTTGGTGCTGAACGCCACCGGCCTGGGCAGGACCAGGTCCAG
Source organism: Kitasatospora sp. NPDC056273 (assembly GCF_042268845.1). Lineage (NCBI taxonomy): Bacteria > Bacillati > Actinomycetota > Actinomycetes > Kitasatosporales > Streptomycetaceae > Kitasatospora > Kitasatospora sp. NPDC056273. The sequence goes on from NZ_JBHJSJ010000024.1 coordinate 125,525, forward strand.
CCACTGCGAGAGGCACTCCAGCGCCTCCTCGCTCAACAGGTGGAAGGGCAGCGCGGAGAGCTCCTCGTTGAACGCCGCCGCACGCTCCGGCACCCAGCCGTCGTCCGCGTCCAGGAAGTCCCGGTCCTCCAGCCGGACCGCTCCGCTCTCCGTGAGGCGTACGGTGATCTGCGCGGTCCGCCGATCGACGTGGGTCTCCACCCGCCGCGAGAGCACGTGCCGGTGGATCACCCCGCCGTTCGGTTCCCGCCAGCTCAACAGGCCTGCGGCGAGCACGAGTTCCTGCTGGTCGTCCTGCCGCGCCAACTGCTGGTGCCAGTGGTAGACCTTCTCGTAGAGCTGACGCCGCGACCGCTCGGACCGCTCCCGCTCGGCCCAGATCCGCCAGCGCGCGAGCCACGGCCCGTACGCCCGCAGGACCTCCGCGGCCTCCTTCCGCGCGACGACCGCCTCGTCGCCCTGCCACCCGCCGGCTCCGCCCGCCGCCGGCTCCCCGGTCCGGTACGGACCCTCCTCCGCGAGCGGCGGGTCCTCGGCATCGGCGTCCTGGCACAGCCGCTCGTCGACCCACCCCTCCAGCACCGGCGGCAGTTCCGGCGCAGCGGCCTGCGGAACGTGGTCCAGGACCAACAACGGACGGTCGTCGTCCCCGGACGGCCTGGGCACCTTCGCCGGCAGGTCGGCCAGCCAGAGCGGCCCCCAGGAACGCGTGTCCCGGAGCCGCTGATGGCTGCTCTGCACGACCTCGCGCAGGAATCCGACCAGCGCGGCGGTCTGACCGATGACATCGGGGTCACCCGCATGTCGTCGTGGAACGCTCACCATTCTCCCTTCAGTCGGTGACGAACGTTCCAGCATGGGGGCGGCCTCGGGGACCGGAAGCCGGTCGGGCCAGAGTGGCCGAATTCCCGCCGACCGATGGCCGACTTTCACTCGACGGAAATTCGGATGGCCATTTCAACGGCACCGGAAAGCGAACGCATTTCCTGCCATCGAACACCTGAAGAACCGCCCGACCAGGCGGTTTCGGGCATGGAAAATCCCCCGGCGGTGCCGGGGGATTGACGAGGAATAGGAACTGTCGGCGACGGTTTTCGACGCCGCGGACAACCGTCGCGTCAGGCGCGAATGCGGCGGAAGACGGCGATCAGGAGGGCCGCGGCAAGGGCCAGGAGGATGCCGGCTTCGACGAGTTGGATGGGAGTGAGGTGGGCGGCCGGGTGGAAGCGGAGCCAGGAGGCGCTGGCCGTGTTGCAGGTGGTGTTGAGGGCGCAGGAGTCGGTGGTGACGCGGGTGCCGTCGGGGAAGACGACGCCCTGGTCGATGAGCCAGGCGTTGGTGGGCTGGGCGGTGCCCACGGGGGCCACCTGTTCCACGACCGGGTAGAAGAGCGGGCGGGCCCAGACGACCAGGCCGTGGGCGGTGGCGACGAGGGCACCGGTGGCGAACATCGCGGGGAGGGTGCGGCGGACGAGTTGGCCGACCAGGACGCCGAGGGCCAGCGCGAACAGGGACCAGGCGACCGGGGCGAGGCCGATGGCCGGGTAGGTGAAGAACTGGAACGGCGGGTCGAAGGCGTCCGGACCGTGTGCGATGTCCGTCCACCACACCCAGGTCATCAGGACGGCGATCACACCGCTGACGGCCAGGACGGCGAGGCCGGGGACGGCGAGGCGGACGGCCAGCCAGCGGGCCGGGCTGACGGACTGGGCGCGGATCAGCCGGATGGTGCCGCGTTCGTACTCCTGGGCCAGCAGCGGGGCGCCGATGAACACGCCGATCAGCAGCGGGAGGACGGTGACGGCGGGCTGGAGGACCTCCAGGTACCAGAAGTTGAGGCGGTTGATCGGTGCGAGGAGGGCCCAGCACTCGGAGTCGGACCAGGAGTCGGGGTAGTAGCAGCCGGTCCGCCGCAGGACGCCGATGATGTGGCGGAGGGCGACGTGGATCCAGACGAGGTCCGCCACCGCGAGGACGAGCAGCACGCCCAGGGTCCAGAACAGGAAGCGGTTCTGACGGAGCGTCAGCCAGATGAGACCGCGCAGGGCGGGGGTGGCGGGCCGCCGGTCGGCGGGAGCGGAGGTGGGGGCCCGGTCGGGCAGGACGTCGGTGCTCATGCGGCCACCCCGTTCGGGTCGGGCTTCACGCGGTTCGGGTTGTCGGCGGGGGTGTCGGCGGAGGCCCGGAGGTAGCCGAGCAGCAGGTCCTCCAGGCTCGGACGTTCGCTCTCCCATTCGCCGTCCACCGGCTCGTCGGTGCGGACCAGGGCGACGGCCCGGCGGCCGCTGACGCGCTGCTCGACCACCGTCTCGGCGGCCAGGGAGGAACCCTGGGCGGCCGGCCCGGTGAGCAGTCGGTGCCCGTCGAGGATCTCCTCCAGGTCACCGGCCAGCCGGACGCGTCCGCGCTGGACGAGGAGCAGGTGGTCGATGACGCCGTCCAGCTCGGGGAGGATGTGCGAGGACAGCACGATGCCGGCGCCGCGCTCGGCGGCGACCGACATCAGCGTGCCCATCAGCTGGTGCCGGGCGAGCGGGTCGAGGTCGGCCATCGGTTCGTCGAGCAGCAGCAGGTCGGGGAGCTTGCCGAGGGCGAGGGCGAGGCAGACCCGGGTGCGCTGGCCGCCGGAGAGCGAGCCGATCCGCGCCTTGGGGTTCAACTCGCCCTGCTCTGCGATCTGTTGGGCCACAGACTCGTCCCACACCGGGTTGAGCTCGCGGCCCATCCGCAGCGTCTCGGCGACGGTGAGGCCCGGGTAGAGCGGCTTGTCCTGCGGCACGTAGGCGACCCGGGCGCGCAGCTCGGGCGCACCGGCGGTGGCGCCGAGCACCCGCACCCTGCCCTCGGTGGGCGCGAGTTGACCGGCGGCGAGGGAGAGCAGGGTGCTCTTGCCCGCGCCGTTGGGGCCCACCACGCCGCAGATCCGCCCGGCCGGGACGGTGACATCGCAGCCGCGCAGCGCCCAGCCGCCGCGGTACCTCCTGCCGAGGCCTTCGGCCTCCAGGGCCGGCGCCGTCACGGGCGCCGTGGTCGTCGGGTCGTCCACCCGGTCCCCCCACTGTTCTCGGTTCGGTGTTGCCGGGGCGCCGCAGGCCCCGGCGTCGGGGTTTCGGGCCCCCCGATGTCGGAGCCCCGGTTTCGGCCCCCGGTGTCGGAGCCTCAGACCCCGTCGTCGGAGTCGGAGGCCCCAGAAGCAGAGACCCCGGTGTCGAAACGCTGCTCCAGGACGGAGGCCATCAGCGCGGTGATGTCCTCGCGCTCCAGTCCGGCCTCCCGGGCCTGGTCCACCCACCCGACCAGGCCCGCCCGCAGCGGCCCGTCCGCCGCCGCCTCCGGCCGGGCGAGCGAGCGCCGGACGAAGGTGCCGAGCCCCGGGCGGGGTTCGACCAGGCCTTCGCGTTCGAGCTCGCGATAGGCCTTCAGCACGGTGTTGGGGTTGATCGCGGTCAGTTCGACCACCTCTCGGGCGGTCGGCAGCTTGTCTCCGGGCTGGAGCAGTCCGAGCCGCAGGGCCTGCTTGGTCTGCTGCACGATCTGCTGGTAGGTGGAGACGCCGCTGCGCCGCTCGATGCGGTACTCGATCACCGGCGATTCAGCCTTTCACTAGTTCAATAGTGGAATGGTGGCGCACGGCGCCGCGCGGGTCAAGCCGGACCCGGGGGTGTCCGGTCTGGAGCTGTCCGGTCTGGGGCCGTCCGCTGCTCGGGGGTTGTCCGGCCCGGGAGGCGGCTCAGGGGCGTTGCAGCAGGAGCAGGCCGTCCTGCTCGACCAGCGGCCGGTAGCCACGCTCCCGGTAGACGGCCAGCATCCGGGCGGTGTCGGCGGTGGCGCACGGGGCCTGCACGCTCGGGTCGCGCAGGTCGACGGCCACCCACTGCGGGCCAGGACCCTCCGGCGTCCGGCACACCAGGGTGACCTCCGTCCGGCGGGTGAGCTGGGCCGCCAGCCGGTTGGAGGCGGCCACGGTGGCGTCGTCGGGTATCCGGTGGAGCAGCGCCCGGATCTCGGTGAGCCGGGGCGAGGTGCGCCAGGCCTCGGGCATCACCACCTCGTGCAGCGGGTAGAGCGGCAGCGTCACGGCGGCCACCAGGGCGCTGACGGCGAGCCCGCGCCTGGCCCGGCGCACCTCGACGCGGCGGCGCGCGTCACCCCGGCGACCTGCGTCAACCCGGCGCAGGACGTCCACCAGGGCCGCGAACGCGATCGGCATCAGCACCGCGCTGTAGTGGTAACTGACGCCCCAGTAGTGCGAGTTCGAGGAGAAAAGCCGCCAGGCGAGGGTGGGCACGCAGAGCAGCAGGAGCGGTGAGCGCAGGCCGATGAAGCCGGCGGTGGCGGCGAGCAGGAACAGCAGCAGCCACTTGACCGGCGGCCAGCCGAGCCGCAGTGGCAGTTCCCAGAGCGAGGCCTGCCCGCCCTGCCCGCCGCCGTCCAGCTGCTGCCAGTAGTCGAAGCCCCCGCTCGGGTTGAACGCCGGGAGCACGACGAGCACGGTGAGCGCGGTCGCGGCGAGCCCGAAGGCGGCGAGGGCGAGCCCGGGCAGTGGACTACTGTGCCGCTCCCGCCGGGCCTGCCAGGCGATCAGGACCCCGACGGCGGCCACCGTCAGCCCGAGGTCCTCCTTGACCAGCAGCAGCGGCAGCGACCAGAGCGCGGCGGCGAGCGGCCGGCGCCGACCGAGTGCGGTGGCGGCGAAGGCGATCAGCGGGACGGCGAAGGCGATCTCGTGGAAGTCGTCGGCCGCCGCCCGAACGATCCCCCAGGAGGCCCCGGTGGCGCAGCCGACGAGCAGCGCCACCCGCGGCCCGGCCACCTCGTGGGCCCAGCGGGTCAGCGGGACGACGGCCAGCGCCATCAGCAGCGCCTGGGCGACGACGAGGGTGAGCGGGCTCGGGAAGGCCCGGTAGGCGGGGGCGAGGACCGCGATCAGCGGGTGGAAGTGGTCCCCGAGCAGGTGGTAGCCGGGGCCCTTGAGCGGCACGATCGGCGCCTGCCCGTGGGCGTACGCCCGGACGGCCTGCTCGAAGATGCCCAGGTCGTAGGCCTTGGTGAGGCCGCGCCGGTGCCGGTTGACGGCGACGCAGGCGTACAGCGCGGCGAACCCGGCCGCCAGGCCCCACGCGAGCGGGGCGGGGCGGCGGGCGCGGGGCGGTACGGACGGAAGAGCGGCCGTACTCGGAACGGCCCGGGACACGGAGGAGGGAGCGGGCATCGGCAAAGTACCCTTTCACTATTCGATTAGTGGAAGGGTGGTGGAACCCCGATCCCCCGTCAAACCCGGCCGGGCGACGCCGACCGGGCCCCCGGGCTGCCCTCAGAAGCCCGCGTCCAACGCCCCCGACCGATGCCCGCAACCAATGCCCACGGCCAGCGCCCGCATCCAACGCCCGCGACCAGAACCCCTTCGCCGAAAGCCCCCGCCCCGGCTCACTCCCCCCACTCGGAGCCCTTGATCACCTCCACGAAGTCGCCGCGCTCGAAGCCGGGCACGAAGTGCGCGAGCACGTCCGCCTTGACGTTGCCGAAGGTCGTGTCCGGGCGGCCCTTGATGCCGTCAGTGAACGCGGCCAGGATGCGGTTCTTGAAGTCGGGCCGCGGATGGGCCGCGACCACGGCGGCCCGCTGCTCCGCGGAGATCGCGTGGTAGCCGATCCCCAGCACGTCCAGTTCCACGCCGCGGGTGACCAGGGCGATCTCCGGCGCCATGTGCAGCGGGATCTCCGGGGTGGTGTGCAGGGCGATGGCGGTCCAGACCCGCTGCGCCGGCTCGCCGGTGATGCCGTGGGCCGCCAGGAAGCGGCGGGCCTCGTCGGCACCGTCGATCTCGAACCGCTGGTCGGTCCGGGCGAAGCGGCCGGTGAGGCCGAGGTCGTGGAACATCGCGCCCACGTACAGCAGCTCCGGGTCGAACTCCAGCCCCTGTTCGGCGCCGCGCAGCGCCCCGAACAGGAACACCCGGCGCGAGTGGTCGAACAGCAGGGGCGCGGCCGCCTCCCGCACCAGTTCGGTCGCTTCCCGGGCCAGGGCGCTGTCCGGGACGCGCACGCCCGCGATCGTCTCGTTCGTCATGGTTCCTCCGCGTTCATTCGTTTCGGGGGCTGTTCGGTCGACTCCTCCACCCTCGCCCGGTGGCGTACGCTGCCGCCATGTCGGTACGGACAGCCGGACCTCGGATTCGGACATGACGCGCCTGGTCGCCTTCCTCGTGTTCGACGGGGTGACGCTGCTCGACGTCAGCGGTCCGCTGGAGGTGTTCCACCAGGCCGGCCGGCTCGGCCACCCGTACCGGACCGTCCTGGTCTCCCCGGGCGGCGGCACCGTCACCGCCTCCAACGGCGTGGCCCTGGCGGACACCGCCGCACCGGACGACGTCCAGGGAGTACTCGGCCCCCGGGAACCCCTCGACACCCTGGTCGTCGCCGGCGCCGACCACCTGGCCGCCCGGGGCCCGGACGCACCCCTGCTCGCCGCCGCGGAGGGCCTCGCCGGGCGGGCCCGGCGGGTCGCCTCGGTGTGCAGCGGCGCCTTCGTGCTCGCCGCGCTGGGGCTGCTCGACGGCCGCCGGGCCACCACCCACTGGCGCCACGCCACCGCCCTCGCGCTCCGCCACCCCGGGGTGCGGGTCGAACCCGACGCCCTGCACGTCCGGGACGGCCGCTACCACACCAGCGCCGGCATCAGCGCGGGCATCGACCTCGCCCTCGCCCTGGTCGAGCACGACCACGGCGCCGAGGCCGCCCGCGCCATCGCCCGCGAGCTGGTCGTCTTCGTGCAGCGCCCGGGCGGCCAGTCGCAGTTCTCCACCGCCCTGGCCACCCCGCCCGCCCGCAGCGGCCTGCTGCGCACGCTCACCGACGCCGTCCTCGCCGACCCGGGCGCCGACCACAGCCTGCCCGCGATGGCCGCCGCGGCCGCCGTCAGCACCCGCCACCTGACCCGGCTCTTCCAGGCCGAGCTGAACACCACCCCGGCCCGCTGGGTCGAGCGCGTCCGCCTCGACCGCGCCCAACAGCTGCTCCTCGACGGCCACGGCATCACCGCCGCCGCCCGGCTCAGCGGCCTGGGCAGCGACGAGACCCTGCGCCGCGCCTTCGCCCGCCGGCTGGGCACCACGCCCACCGAGTTCCGCAACCGCTTCACCACCACGGCCGCCCCGAACGCCCCGAGCCCCTGACGCCCCCCCGCACCGGCGGCCCGGCCCCTCCCGGGGAAGTCCCGCGACCGGACGCTTGACCTTGACGCTACGTCAGGGTTGCAGGCTTGCCGCATGACGAACGAGAGCACCTCCAGCACTCCGCTCCACCCCCCGGTCGGCGGCTTCCAGGAGATCGACGGCCGCCGCCTCTACCTGCACCGCCAGGGCACGGGCGGGCCCGCGGTCGTCCTCCTGCCCGGCGCGAGCGCCATCGGCCTGGACTACTTCGGCGTCCAGCAAGGGGCCTCGCGGTTCACCACCGCCGTGGTGTACGACCGCGGCGGCACCGGCTTCAGCGACGACGCCGCGCTGCCGCGCACCGCCGCCGAGGTGGCGACCGAACTGCACGAACTGCTGCACGCCCAGGGCGTCCCCGGCCCGTACGTCCTGGTCGCGCACTCGCTCGGCGGCGCCTACGCCCACGGCTTCGCCCAGCGCTATCCGCAGGACGTGGCCGGGCTGGTCTGGCTGGACGCCTTCCACCGGGACTGGGACGACTACCTGCCCGCCGAGGCGAGCCTGGCCGCCAGCGTGCGGCTGTCGCCCACCGAGGAGCAGCTGCGGCAGGCGCTCCCGGGCATCCGGCAGATGGCCGCGGAACTGCTCGTGGACTTCCCCGCGGACGTCCGGGACGCGGTGGTCGAGTACCACGTGAGCGAGCGCTGGATCCACGCCGGCATCGCCGAGCGCGCCTCGATGGCCGACCTGGCCGTCGAGCTGCGGGCCGGGGCGGACCTGCCCGACGTCCCGCTGATCGCGCTCACCCCGCTGGGCGTCGACCCCGGCCAGCGGGCGCTGATGTCCGAGGAGGCCCTGCGGGAGATGCACGACGGCAAGACGCGGCTGTACGCGGCCATGGTGGACGCCGTCTCGGACGGGGAGCAGCGTATCCTCCCCGACACCGGCCACAGCCAGTTCGTCTTCGAGCGGGCCGACGCCGTGGTCCAGGCGATCCGCGACGTCGTGGACCGGGCGGGCCGCGCCTAGACTTCGACCCCGGCCCCTGGCGCCACCCCGGCCGCAGGACGTCAACACGACAGGAGCGCACCGGTGCTGACGATCGGTCAACTCGCGTCGACCGCCGGCGTGACCGTACGCACCGTGCGCCACTACCACCAGGTGGGACTGCTGCCCGAGCCCGAACGCGACGGCTCCGGCTACCGCCGCTACAGCGCTCAGGCGGCGGTCGACCTCATCCGGATCAGGACGCTCGCCGACGCCGGCGTGCCGCTGGCCCGGATCGACGAAATGCTGCGGGCACGGCCCGAGGAGTTCGCCGCCGCCGTCGCCGAGCTCGACGCCGAACTGGAGCGCCGGATCGAGCAGCTCGCCGAGCACCGCCGCCGGATCGCCGACCTGGCGAGCGGCGAACGGCTCGCCCTGCCACCCGAGGTGGTCGCCATCCTGGACCGGATGCGCGCGCTCGGGGTCGGCGAACAGTCGGTACGGCTCGAACGCGATACCTGGATCCTGCACCAGGCCCTGGACCCGGAGGCCATGCGCCGGGGCATCCAGGAGAAGAACGCAAGCTTCGACGACCCCGAGACGACGCGGCTGTTCCTGCTCTGCGACCAGTCGCTCGACTGGGCACCGGACGATCCGCGCGTGGACCGGCTGATCGACGACCTGGACGCGTGGGAGGTCGCCCACGGGCGGGACAGCAGCCGGCCCGGGAACCAGGCGGTGATCTTCTCCCGGCTCGCCGAGGCCTCGCCGACCTGGCAGCGCATCCTCGGCGAGATCGCGCACCGCGCCAGACAGCGCCACGCCGCCGGGTAACGCCGGACGCCGGGCCGCGCCGAACCGCAGGGCGACGCCGGAGCGCCGGCCCCGCGCGGAAGCGTTGACGTCGGATTCACGCCAGCCCAACCCCCGGTCGGATTGGTGGACTTCGGGTGACACACCCACCACCCACCGACGGGACCTCCGGCATGCCGACCGGCACCACCCTCAGCTCGACCCAGCCCACCCCGAAGCCGCCCACCCCGAAGTCCCGCCCCCGCAACGGCGGCGGCACCCTCGCCGTCCTCGCCGTGACGACCGGCGTCTTCTCCATCGTCACCACCGAGATCCTCCCGATCGGCCTGCTGACCCCGATCGGCGCCACCTTCCGGATCTCCGACGGCACGGCCGGGCTGATGATGACCCTGCCGGGCATCGTCGCCGCGGTGGCCGCCCCCGTGGTGACCGTCGCGACCAGGCGTGCGGACCGGCGGACGATGCTTTGCGCGCTGCTGCTGGTCCTGACCCTGGCGGACCTGCTCAGCGCCCTGGCCCCCGCCTACTGGGCGGTGCTGGCCGCCCGGGTCGCCCTCGGTCTGGTCATCGGGGCGTTCTGGTCGATCGGTTCCGGGCTCGCCCCGCGCCTCGTCCCGGAGCACCGGCAGGCCCGGGCCAACACGCTGATCTTCTCCGCCGTCCCGCTCGGCTCGGTGCTCGGCGTGCCGGCAGGGGTGTTCCTCGGCTCCGTGGCCGGCTGGCGGGCGGCCTTCCTGGCGATGGCGGCGCTGACCGTGCTCGCGCTGGCCGCCCTCCTGCGGTCGCTGCCGCCGCTGCCCCCGCTGACCGCCACCGGGCTGGGCGTGCTGCGCGCACTGCTGGCCGGCCGGGGCACCCTGACCGGGATCGCGGTGACCTTCCTGATCGTGCCGGCCCACTTCGGCAGCTACACCTACGTCACCCCGTTCCTCACCGGCACCACCCACGCCGGCCCCGGCCTGGTCACCGCCCTGCTGCTCGGCTACGGCGCCGCCGGACTGCTCGGCAACGTCCTGGCCGGCGGCCGGGCGGCCGGGGCACTGCGTCCGGTGTTCGGCACGGCGGCCGTGCTGCTCGCCGCCGCGGCCCTGCTGCTGCCGCTGCTGGGCACCGGCGGTCCGGGCGCCGCCGTCCTGCTGGCCCTCTGGGGCGTGGCGTACGGCGCCGTCCCGGTCTGTTCGCTCAGCTGGTTCCTCGCCGCGGCCCCGCACGCCCCGGAGGGTGCCGGGGTGGTCTTCACCTCGGCGTTCCAGGCCGGCTTCTCGATCGGCGCGCTGACCGGCGGGCTGGTGGTGGACCACTCCTCCCCCGCCACGGTCATGCTGCTCGGCGGGGCGGTCGCCCTGCTCGCCGCGGCCACCGTGTGGCGGTACGGCCACCGGGTCCGTCCCGAGCCGACACCCTGAACACCCGCGCCCCGACCCTGGCCGTCGGCACGGTTCGTGGCGAGAATGCCGGGGTGCCGTCGACCCGCCCGCCCGTCCTGCGGGGTGGGCGGGCGGCGCCGGCCGGGACGGTCCCGGGCGGGTGCGGACGGAAGGACGGCCGGCGGATGGTCTACCAGCAGAGTGACCCGGCGTTCCAGGGGCGGTTCGGCGACTACCAGACCGAGATCTACCTGCGCGGGCTCGGCGGCGTCCTGCCGACGATGCCGATGGCCTTCGCCGAGCTGGAGGCGCGGGCGGGCGCGGCGCTGCCGCCCTCCGTGCTCTCCTATGTCGCGGGCGGCGCGGGCGACGAGTCCACCCAGCGCGCGAACGTCGCCGCCTTCGGGCGGTGGGGCCTGGTGCCGCGGATGATGGTCGGCGCGAGCACGCGGGACCTGTCGGTGGAGCTGTTCGGCCTGCGGCTGCCGACTCCGCTGTTCATGGCGCCGATCGGGGTGATCGGCCTGTGCGCGCAGGACGGGCACGGGGACCTGGCCACCGCCCGGGCCGCCGCCCGGACCGGCGTCCCGATGGTCGCCTCCACCCTGACGGTCGATCCGCTGGAGCAGGTGGCCGCCGAGTTCGGCGACACCCCCGGCTTCTTCCAGCTCTACACCCCCACCGACCGGGCACTGGCGGAGAGCCTGGTCCACCGGGCGGAGGCCGCGGGCTACCGGGGCATCGTCGTCACCCTGGACACCTGGGTCACCGGCTGGCGCCCGCGCGACCTGGCCACCGCCAACTTCCCGCAGCTGCGCGGCCACTGCCTGGCCAACTACACCTCCGACCCGGTGTTCCGCGCCCGCCTCGCCAGGGCGCCGGAGGAGGACGTGCGGGCGGCCGTCCTGGAGTGGGCCGGCGTCTTCGGCAACCCGCTGACCTGGGACGACCTGCCCTGGCTGCGCTCGCTCACCGACCTGCCGATCCTCCTCAAGGGCATCTGCCACCCCGAGGACGTGCGCCGCGCCAGGGACGGCGGCGTCGACGGCGTCTACTGCTCCAACCACGGCGGCCGCCAGGCCAACGGCGGCCTGGCCGCCCTCGACGCGCTCCCCGACGTGGTCGCGGCCGCCGACGGACTGCCCGTCCTCTTCGACTCGGGCGTCCGCTCGGGCACCGACGTCGTCAAGGCGCTCGCCCTCGGCGCCACCGCCGTCGGCGTGGGCCGCCCGTACGCCTACGGCCTGGCGCTGGAGGGCACCGACGGCATCGTCCACGTGCTGCGCTCGCTGCTCGCCGAGGCCGACCTCCTGATGGCCGTCGACGGCTACCCCACCCTCGACTCGCTCCGTGCGGACGGCGCGCTGCGCCGGACCTGACGCCGGGTGAAGTCCCGGTGTCCAACGGTGTCCGACCGCGACCTGCGGGGCTTGCCGGGACATTCGGGACGGCCCTACGCTCGAAGGCATAAATCGGGTCCGTACGTTCCCGTACGCTGGGAGGTCCGCCATCATCCGCGTCCTGCTGACCGCCTTCGAACCGTTCGGCCGCGATCCCCTGAGTTCGTCCCTGGAGGCGGGCCGGCTGGTCGCCGCCGGTCCGCCGGCCGGAGTGGCCCTGGAGTTCGCCGGGCTGCCCTGGGTGTACGGCGACTCGATCGCCGAACTGCGCCGGGCGGTGGCCCGGTTCGAGCCGGACCTGGTCATCGCCACCGGCCAGGGCGGCAACCGCCCGGACCTCACGGTCGAGCGGGTGGCGGTCAACCTCGACGACGCCGTCCGCGCTCCCGACCGGAAGGGCAACCAGCCGGTCGACCAGCCGGTCGTGCCGGAGGGCCCGGCCGCCTACTTCTCCTCCCTGCCGGTCAAGGCCTGCGTGGCGGCGGTCCAGCTGGCCGGGATCCCGGCCACCGTCTCGCACACCGCCGGCACCCACCTCTGCAACCACGTCTTCTACGGGCTGGCGCACCTGATCGCCACCGAACGCCCGGAGCTGCGTGGAGGGTTCGCGCGTCTGCCGTACCTGCCGAGCCAGGTGTCCGGCCGGGACACGAGCGCGTCGATGTCGGCGGAGACGGCGGCCGAGGGGGTGCGCATCCTGATCCGCAGCGCCGTGGCCGCCCTCCACTCGCCGCCCGTCGGCACGGTGGCCGGCCCGCGCCGACGGACCTGGCTGCCCCGCCGGGGCGGCTGACCGCCCGGGCCCCCGTCGACCAGAGCGGTCGACGAGGGCCCGTCAGCGCGGGCCGGTTCCGTCCACGGAGGCCCGTCCGGTCAGCGCGGGCCGGGGTCGCTGGTGCCGGGGCGGCCGTTCTCCAGGTGTCCGGCCCAGCGGCGGCGGAAAGCCGGACCGTCCGCGGTCGCGACCGTGACGTCGTACCAGCGGCGGTCGGCGGGCAGCTCGAAGGTGAACCGGGCCGAGGCGCCGGGGCGGAGGGAGCGGCTCTGCTTCGAGCCCTTCGCGTAGGCGTTCTCGGCGGTGACCGTCCTGGCCACCGGCCCGTGGTTGGCGACCGTGACGCGCACCTGGTTCTTCGACGGGTCGAAGCGCGCCACCAGCCCGGCCCGGGCCGTGCCCTCGAACTCCTGCACCGAGCCGTTCGGGCCGTGGGCGGCCAGGTGGTAGTCGCCGGCGCCGGTCAGCGGCCAGAAGTCGGCGAAGGTGTCGCCGGCCGAGACGGTGTAGCGGCGCGGGGCGGCCGTCGGCGCCGTCCGGTCGTAGACGTAGAGCCACGCGCCGACCGAGCCCCGGTTCTCCAGTTCGAGCCGGAACTGCCCGGCGGTGTCCGTCTCCTCCTCGTTGACCCGCAGGTCGTACGGGAGGGCGCGGGCGGGCCGGGTGCCCGGCTCCTGGGTGGGCATCCGCTGTGGCAGCGGCACCTGGTAGGGCTTGCCCTGCGAGGCGATCGGCGCGGGCACCGGGATCCGGACGCGCCGCGCGTCGGTGCCCCGGAAGTCGAGCGCCGAGGTGAGGTCGCCGCAGACCGACCGGCGCCAGGCGCTGATGTTGGGCTCCTCGATGCCGAAACGGGCCTCCAGGAACCGCAGCACCGAGGTGTGGTCGAAGGTCTCCGAGCAGACCCAACCACCGCGCGACCACGGGGAGATGACCATCAGCGGCACCCGCGGTCCGAGGCCGATCGGCTGGAGTCCGCCCGGGTCGGCGCCGGGGACCAGCGGGCTCATCTCGCCCGGGTACTTCGAGAGGTCCAGCAGCTCGTCGCCGAGGCTCGCCTCCAGGTCGGCGGAGACCATGCCCGGGCCGCCCGGACGGCTGGCGACCGGCGGCATCGGCGGGACGACGTGGTCGAACAGGCCGTCGTTCTCGTCGTAGTTGATGAGGAAGACGGTCCGCCCCCAGACCTCGGGGTTCGCGGTGAGCGCGTCCAGCACGAGGTTGATGTAGTACGCGCCGTCGGTGGGCGTCGCGGAGGGGTGCTCGCTGTACTTGTACGGCGGGACGATCCAGGAGACCTGCGGCAGCCGGCCCTGCTCGACGTCGGCCCGGAACTCCTTGAGCGTGTGGTCGGTGGCCCCCTTCTCCACCAGCGGGCCCGACGCGCCCTCGGCCACCTGGTACCGCTCGAAGAACATCAGCGAGTTGTCGGTGTAGTTGTCCGTCGGCGTGCCCGGCTCGCCCGAACCGCCCTGGTAGAGCTTCCAGCTGACCCCGGCCGACTCCAGGCGCTCGGGGTACGTCGTCCAGGTGTAGCCGTTGGTGTCGTTGCGCTCCCACAGGCCGGGCCCGTTGGGCCGGCGGCCGTACGCGTTGCGCGGGTCGCTGGTGCCGGTCCAGAGGTAGATCCGGTTGGGGGCGGTGTCGGCGTGGACGGAGCAGAAGTACGCGTCGCAGACGGTGAAGGCCTCGGCCAGCGCGAAGTGGTACGGCAGGTCCTGGCGCTTGAGGTGGCCCATCGTCATGACGTCCTGCTTCTGGTTCACCCACTGGTCGTGGCGCCCCTCGTTCCAGGCGAGGTGGCCGCTGCTCCAGCCGTGGTCGGTACCGGCCTGGTACTCGGTGGTGTTCCGGGGGTCGATGTACCAGGGCAGCACCTCCTGCTCGGAGGCCGGCAGGCCGCGGTCGTGGTAGCGGCCGGTCTTCACGGCGGCGGCGGGCTGGTGCCAGTTCGGCCGGCCGTTCGGCAGCAGCGTGGGCCGGGGGTCGTCGAACCCGCGGACGCCGCGCAGGGTGCCGAAGTAGTGGTCGAAGGAACGGTTCTCCTGCATCAGGATGACGACGTGCTCGACGTCCTCGATCGAACGGGTCCTGCCGATCGCGGGCAGCGCCATGGCCTTGGCAACCGCGGGCGGAAAGGCGGCGAGGCCGGCGGCGGCCGCGGAGGCGCCGCCCAGTTGGAGGAAACGGCGCCGGTCGATGGAGGCCACGTGGTGTCCTTCGCGTCGTGAGTGCATGGTCGGACGAGAAAGCTCGACCATAGGGGCCCACGAACCGTCATGTACACGGTCCTCCAGCGAACGCCGCATGATCATTCGACCAACACCCCGACAACGCGAAGAACCCCCATCCGGGACCCGGATGGGGGTTCTTCTGAAGAATTGTTCGGCGGCGTCCTACTCTCCCACAGGGTCCCCCCTGCAGTAC
>NZ_JBHJSJ010000025.1:0-122726 GCF_042268845.1 Kitasatospora sp. NPDC056273
CAGGACCACCGAAGCGTCCCCCTCCGGGTCGGCCGCCATCGCCTCCAGCACCAACCGGTACATCGCACCGAAGCGATCCAGGGCCGCACGGCCGACGACGGCCGTGGAGGTCCCGATGTTGACGCGCCCGCCCGAGGCCACGACGCTGAGTGCGAACTCGTTGGTCGCGGACGTCAGGTTGGCGTCGACGTCGACGGTGTCGGTGTCGACCTGGTGGAAGTCCTGGTGCTCGAAGAGCATCGTGATCAGGCGCTCGCCGGTGCCGCTGTCGCGCTGGACGGCGGGCAGCGGGTAGCGGCGGTGGGCCCAGATCTCCGCTTCCTGGGCGTAGACCTGCTCCACCAGCTGGCGCCAGGTGCCGGACGGACGGGTGGCCGGGAACGGCAGGGTGTTCAGGTGCATGCCCAGCACCCGCTCGGCGCCCGGCGCCTCCAGACGGCCGTGGTAGACCACACCGGTGTGGAAGGCCTCCTCCGAGGTCAGCGAGCCCAGCACCTTCAGGTGCGCGGCCAGCAGCACGCTCTTCAGCGAGGTCCGGGCCCGGGTCGCCAGTCGGCGCAGGTCCTCCTCCAGGTCCTGGTACCGGACGTACACCCGGTGGACGTCCTCGGCGCTGCCCTGGTCGTCGGCCCAGGTCTCGGGGAGCCGGGCCGGGGCGTGGCCGGCGACGACGTCCTGCCAGAAGGCGCGGTCCTCCTCGGAGGCCAGCGACTCCAGCTCGGCCGCGATGAAGTCCGCGTAGCGGACCGACGGCGCCTCGTAGGCGGGCAGCTCACGGCCGTCGCGCAGGTACTGGTAGGACGCCAGCAGCTCCATGAGCAGCGAGTGGTAGCTCCAGCCCTCGGTGACGGCGTGGTTGTGGCTGAGGGTCAGCCGCCAGGCCTCGTCCGACTCCAGGTGCACCGCGACGCGCATCAGCGGCCCCACGGCCAGGTCGAAGCCCTCGGCCCGGTCCCGCTCGGCGAACGCACGGCCGCGCTCCTCGCGCTGCTGCTCGTCCAGGCCGCGCCAGTCGTGCACGGTCACCGGCAGCTGCGCGGTGGCGTGCACCAGCTGCAGCGGCTGGGAGTAGCCGCTCAGGTGCATCGAGGTGCGCAGGATGTCGTGCCGCTCGACGACGGCCTCGACGGCCCGGAGCATCGCGGGCTCGTCGAACGGGCGCTCGTCGGGAATCCGGAAGGAGGTGAGGTTGTGGTAGGTGCCCAGGCCGTCGGCCCGGAGCATCTCGACCAGGATGCCGGTCTGGACCTGCGACAGCGGGTAGGCGTCCACGACGCCCGCCGGCAGCAGGGCCCGGTCCCCGTCGCCGATCAGCGCGAACGGCTCCACGGCCTTGACGAGGGACTCGCCGCCCTGGCCGGTGAGGCCGGCCGCCATCGCGGCGATGGTGCGCGACTGGAACACGTCGCGGATCGAGACGTCGTACCCGGCGGTGCGCAGCGCGCCGACCAGCCGGACGGCACGGATGGAGTCGCCGCCGAGGTCGAAGAAGCTGTCCTCGACACCGACCCGGGCGACGCCCAGGACGTCCGACCAGATCGCCGCGAGCCGCTCCTCCACCGGGGTGCGCGGCGCCACGTGCTCGACCGTGGCGAAGGACGCCTGGTCGGGCGCGGGCAGCGCGCGGTGGTCGAGCTTGCCGTTGGGGGTCAGCGGGATCTCCGCCAGCGGCACGTAGGCGGCCGGGACCATGTAGTCCGGCAGCGAGGTGCGCAGGTGGGCCCGCAGGTCGCTCAGGTCGGCACCCTGCTCCGTCAGGATCAGGTAGGCGACCAGGGACTTCTCGCCGAGGGCGGTGGTGTGGACGGTGACCGCGGCGTCCCGCACCAGCGGGTGCCGGCGCAGGGTCGCCTCGATCTCGCCGAGCTCGATGCGGTAGCCGCGGATCTTCACCTGGCCGTCGATGCGGCCGAGCGACTGCAGGGTGCCGTCGGCCAGCCGGCGGGCCAGGTCGCCACTGCGGTACAGCCGCGAGCCGGCCGGACCGAACGGGTCCGGGGTGAACCGCTCGGCGGTCAGCTCCGGCCGGTCCAGGTAGCCGCGGGCCACGGCGGGCCCGCCGACGAAGATCTCACCGGGGACGCCGACCGGGACGAGCTGCCCCGCCGCGTCCAGCAGGTGGATGGTCATGTCGGCGAGCGGCGTGCCGATCGGGCTGTCCGCCGGGTGCGCCAGGTCGGCGTCGCCGACCCGGTGGTAGGTGGAGTGCACCGTGGTCTCGGTGATGCCGTACATGTTGATCAGCGCGGGGCGGTCCGTCCCGACGCGGCGCGTCCAGGGCAGCACCTCCAGGAGGTCGAGCCGCTCGCCGCCGAACACGATGGCGCGCAGGTTGAGCCGGTCGATGCGCGGGTCGCCGTCGGCGGCCATGGCCACCAGCGAGCGGAACGCGGTCGGGGTCTGGCACAGGATGGTGGCCCCGGTCCCGACCAGCAGGTCCACGAACTCCTCCGGCGAACGGATCACCGAGGAAGGGACGACGACGACGCGGCCGCCGTGCAGCAGCGCACCGTAGATCTCCCACACCGAGAAGTCGAAGGCGTAGGAGTGCGAGTGCGTGAAGACGTCGTCGGCACCGAAGCCGAACTGCTCACGGGTGGCGCCGAACAGGCGCAGGACGTTGGCGTGGCTGAGGGCGACGCCCTTGGGCTTGCCGGTGGAGCCGGAGGTGTAGATGACGTAGATCAGGTTGTCCGGGGTGACCGCGGTGGCCGGCGCGACGGCCGGAAGCCCGGCGATCAGCGCCTGCTCCGCCTCGTCGTCCAGCACCACGACCCGGCCCTCGAACGAGCCCGTCAGCCGGCCGGCCAGCGAGGACTCGGTCACCAGGATCCGGGCACCCGCGTCCTGAAGGATGTAGGACAGGCGCTCGTCCGGGTTCACCGGGTCCAGCGGCAGGTAGGCCGCACCCGACTTCATCACGCCCAGCAGGGTCGGAACCAGGTCCAGACCGCGCTCCAGCGAGACACCCACGAGGTCGTCCGGGCCGGCACCCAGCGCGACCAGGCGCTGCGCCAGCCTGTTGGCCCGCTCGTCCACCTCGGCGTACGTCAGCGACTCGGCGCCGAAGACCACCGCGACCGCGTCCGGAGTACGGACCGCCTGCTCCGCGAACACCTCGTGCAGGCAACCGTCGACCGGCACCTCCACCACAGCGTTCCACTCACCCACCAGCGAGGCCCGCTCCGCCCCCGGCAGGCACGCCACCGAGGCGTCCCCGTCGAAGTCCGCGACCATCGCCTCCAGCACCAGCCGGTACATCTCCGCCAGCCGCGCCAAGTTCCGCCCGCTCAGCACCTCGGTGGAGGCGGCCAGGTTGACGCGCTCGTGCGTGGCGATCACGGTCAGGCCGAACTCGTTGCTGCCGGTGTCCAGGCTGGACTCGGTGTCCACGGTGCCGGTGTCGACCTGGTGGAAGTCCTGGAAGTCGAACAGGGTGGTGACCAGGCGCTCGCCGGTGCCGCTGTCGCGCTGGATGGCGGGCAGCGGGTAGCGGCGGTGGGCCCAGATCTCCGACTCACGGGCGTAGACCTGCTCCACCACCTCACGCCAGGTGCCCGAGGCGCGCTGCGCCGGGAACGGCAGGGTGTTCAGGTGCATACCGAGCACCCGCTCCGCACCCGGCGCCTCCAGACGCCCGTGGTAGACCACACCGGTGTGGAAGGCCTCTTCCGAGGTCAGCGAACCCAGCACCTTCAGGTGCGCGGCCAGCAGCACACTCTTGAGCGACGTACGCGTCCGGGCAGCCAGCTCCCGCAGCTCCTCCGTCAGGTCGGCGAAGGAGGTGTGGGCCCAGTGCCGCTCGGCCGCCAGGCCGGTGTCGTCGGCCCAGGTGGCCGGGAGCTGGGCCGGGGCGTGGCCGGCGACGATGTCCTGCCAGTAGGCGCGGTCCTGCTCGGAGGCCAGCGACTCCAGCTCGGCCGCGATGAAGTCGGCGTAGCGGACCGACGGCGCCTCGTAGGCGGGCAGCTCACGGCCGTCGCGCAGCTCCCGGTAGGACGCCAGCAGCTCCATGAGGAGGCTGTTGACCGTCCAGCCCTCGGTGACGGCGTGGCAGTGGCTGAGGGTCAGGCGCCAGGCCTCGTCCGACTCCAGGTGGACGGCGAGCCGCATCAGCGGCGCCACGGCCAGGTCGAAGCCCTCGGCCCGGTCCTGCTCGGCGAACGCACGGCCGTGCTCCTCGCGCTGCTGCTCGTCCAGTCCGCGCCAGTCGTGGACGGTGAACGCGAACTCGGCCTCGGCGTGCACCAGCTGGAGCGGCTGGGAGTAGCCGCTGAGAGCCACGGAGGTGCGCAGCAGTTCGTGCCGCTGCGACACCACGGCCACGGCTTCGCGCAGCGCCTCCGGGGAGAAGGCCTGCTCGTCCGGGATCCGGAAGGAGTTGATGTTGTGGTAGGCCGACTCGCCGCGCTCCTGGGCGGCCAGCATCTCGACCAGCATGCCGGTCTGCACCTGCGACAGCGGGTAGGCGTCCACGACGCCCTCGGGCAGCGCGGCCCGGTCCCCGTCACCGATCAGCGCGAACGGCTCCACGGCGGTGACCAGCGACCCGTCGGTGGCCTGGCCGGTGACGCCGGCCGCCATCGCGGCGATGGTGCGCGACTGGAACACGTCGCGGATCGAGACGTCGTACCCGGCGGTGCGCAGCGCGCCGACCAGGCGGACGGCGCGGATGGAGTCGCCGCCGAGGTCGAAGAAGCTGTCCTCGACGCTGACCTTCTCCAGGCCCAGCACCTCACCCCACACCTCGGCGAAGCGCTCCTCCACCGGAGTGCGCGGCGCCACGTGCCGCGAGGCCGCGAACGCCGAGCGGTCCGGCGCGGGCAGCGCGCGGTGGTCGAGCTTGCCGTTGGGGGTCAGCGGGATCGCCTGGACCGCGACGTAGGCGGCCGGGACCATGTAGTCCGGCAGCGAACCGCGCAGGTGGGCCCGCAGGTCGGCGGCGTCCGATCCGCTCTCCTCGGCCGGGACCACGTAGGCGACCAGGACCTTCTCGCCGTCCTCGGAGGTGCGGGCGATCACGGCGGCGCTGCCGACGCTCGGGTGGGCGCGCAGCGCGGTCTCGATCTCGCCGAGCTCGATGCGGTAGCCGCGGATCTTCACCTGGCCGTCGATGCGGCCGAGCGATTCCAGGGTGCCGTCGGCCAGCCGGCGGGCCAGGTCGCCACTGCGGTACAGGCGCGAGCCGGCCGGGCCGAACGGGTCGGGGGTGAACCGCTCGGCGGTCAGCTCGGGGCGGTCCAGGTAGCCGCGGGCGACGGCGGGCCCGCCGACGAAGATCTCACCGGGGACGCCGACCGGGACGAGCTGCCCCGCCGCGTCCAGGACGTGGATCACGGTGTCGTCGAGCGGGATGCCGACCGGGCTGTCCGCCGGGTGCGCCAGGTCCTCCTCGGTGATCTGGCGGAAGGTGGAGTGCACCGTGGTCTCGGTGATGCCGTACATGTTGATCAGCGCGGGGCGCTGCGCACCGACCCGGTCGGTCCACGGCAGCAGCTGGGCGAGGTCGAGCCGCTCACCCGCGAAGACGACGGCGCGCAGGTTGAGCCGGTCGATGCGCGGGTCACCCTCGGCGGCCATGGCCACCAGCGAGCGGAACGCGGTCGGGGTCTGGCACAGGATGGTCGCCCTGGTCCCGACCAGCAGGCTCAGGAACTCGTCGGGCGAGCGGGTGACCGTCGCGGGGACGACCACCAGGCGGCCGCCGTGCAGCAGGGCACCCCACATCTCCCACACCGACACGTCGAAGGCGTAGGAGTGGAAGAGCGGCCAGACGTCCTGGGCGTCGAAGTGGTAGTGACGCTCACTGCTGGTGAACAGGCGCAGGACGTTGGCGTGGCTGAGGGCGACGCCCTTGGGCTTTCCGGTCGAGCCGGAGGTGTAGATGACGTAGATCAGGTTGTCCGGGGTGACCGCGGTGACCGGCGCGACGGCCGGAAGCCCGGCGATCAGCGCCTGCTCCGCCTCGTCGTCCAGCACCACGACCCGGCCCTCGAACGAACCCGTCAGCCGACCGGCCAACGAGGACTCGGTCACCAGGATCCGGGCACCCGCGTCCTGGAGGATGTAGGACAGACGCTCGTCCGGGTTCACCGGGTCCAGCGGCAGGTAGGCCGCACCCGACTTCATCACACCCAGCAGGGTCGGAACCAGGTCCAGACCGCGCTCCAGCGAGACACCCACGAGGTCGTCCGGGCCGGCACCCAGCGCGACCAGGCGCTGCGCCAGCCTGTTGGCCCGCTCGTCCACCTCGGCGTACGTCAACGACTCGGCGCCGAAGACCACCGCGACCGCGCCCGGAGTACGGACCGCCTGCTCCGCGAACACCTCGTGCAGGCAACCGTCGACCGGCACCTCCACCACAGCGTTCCACTCACCCACCAGCGAGGCCCGCTCCGCCCCCGGCAGGCACGCCACCGAGGCATCCCCGTCGAAGTCCGCGACCATCGCCTCCAGCACCAACCGGTACATCTCCGCCAGCCGCGCCAGGTTCCACCCGCTCAGCACCTCGGTGGTGCTGCCGATGGAGATCCGGCCGCGGGCCGCGGTGACGTTGACCGCGAACTCGTTCACGCCGTCGCCGATGTTGGCGTCGACGTCGACGGTGTCGGTGTCGACCTGGTGGAAGTCCTGGTGGTCGAAGAGCATCGTGATCAGGCGCTCGCCGGTGCCGCTGTCGCGCTGGATGGCGGGCAGCGGGTAGCGGCGGTGGGCCCAGATCTCCGACTCGCGGGCGTACACGCCCTCCACCAGTTCACGCCAGGTGCCGGACGGACGGGTGGCCGGGAACGGCAGGGTGTTCAGGTGCATGCCCAGCACCCGCTCCGCACCCGGCGCCTCCAGACGCCCGTGGTAGACCACACCGGTGTGGAAGGCCTCCTCCGAGGTCAGCGAACCCAGCACCTTCAGGTGCGCGGCCAGCAGCACACTCTTCAGCGAGGTGCGCGCGCGGGCGGCGAGTCGGCGCAGGTCCTCCTCCAGGTCCGCGAACGGTGCGTGGGCCCAGTGCCGCTCGACGGTGCCGGTGCTCTCGCCCCAGCCGGCGGGCACGAGCATGGGCGCGTGCCGGCCGATGACGTCCCGCCAGAAGGCGCGGTCCTGCTCGGAGGCCAGCGACTCCAGCTCGGCCGCGATGAAGTCGGCGTACCGGACGGCCGGCGCCTCCTCGTCAGTGGCCTCGCCCCGGTCGCGCAGCTGCTGGTAGGCGGCCACGATCTCGGTCATCAGGGAGTTGGCGGTCCAGCCCTCGGTCACCGCGTGGCAGTGGCTGAGGACCAGGCGCCAGGCCTCGTCCGACTCCAGGTGGACGGCGAGCCGGACCAGCGGGGCGGCGGTCACGTCGAACGGGGTGGCGCGGTCCAGCGCGGCGAACTCCGCGCGGGCGGCATCGAGCCCGGCCGCGTCGAGCTCGCGCAGGTCGTGCAGCGAGAGCGGCAGCTCGGCAATGGCATGGACGAACTGGAGCGGCTGCGAGTAGCCGGTCATCTCGACCGAGGTGCGCAGGATGTCGTGCCGCTGCACGACGTGCGCGAGGGCGGCGCGCAGCGTCTCCAGCTGGAAGGGCCGGGTGTCCGGGATCAGGAAGGAGTTGAGGTTGTGGTAGACGGCGGTGCCCGGGTTCGCCATCATCTCGACGAGCATGCCGGTCTGGACCTGCGACAGCGGGTAGGCGTCCACGACGCCCTCGGGCAGCGCGGCCCGGTCCTCGTCGCCGATCAGCGCGAACGGCTCCACCGTGGTGACCAGCGATGCGCCGGCCTCCTGACCGCTCAGCTTCTGAGCCAGGCGGGCGACGGTCCGCAGCTCGAAGACGTCCTGCACCGTCACGTCGTAGCCGGTGGCGCGCAGGGCGCCGACCAGGCGGACGACGCGGATGGAGTCGCCGCCGAGGTCGAAGAAGCTGTCCTCGATGCCGACCCGGGTGACGCTCAGGACGTCCGACCAGACGGCCGCCAGCCTCTCCTCCACCGGGGTACGCGGCGCCACGTACGCGGACTGCGCGAACGCGTCGGCGTCCGGGGCGGGCAGGGCCTTGTGGTCGACCTTGCCGCTGTTGGTCAGCGGGATGACGTCCAGGGCGACGAAGGCGGTCGGCACCATGTACTCGGGCAGCGAGCGGGCCAGGAACTCCCGCAGCGCGGCCGTGTCCGGAGCCGAGTCGTCAGCCGGGACCAGGTAGGCGACCAGGGACTTGTCACCCTGGGCGTCCTCGTGCGCGGCCACGACGGCGTCGCGGACGGAGGTGTGCTCGCGCAGGGCGCTCTCGATCTCGCCCAGCTCGATGCGGTAGCCGCGGACCTTCACCTGGCCGTCGATGCGGCCCAGGCACTCCAGGGTGCCGTCCGGGAGGACACGGGCCAGGTCACCGGTCGCGTAGAGGCGGGAGCCGGCCGGCCCGAAGGGGTCGGGGACGAACTTCTCCGCCGTCAGGTCCGGGCGGCCCAGGTACCCGCGGGCCAGACCGTCACCACCGATGAACAGCTCGCCGGTCACACCCTGCGGCACCGGGTTCAGGTCCACGTCCAGGACATGGAGCCGGGTGTTGGCCAGCGGGCCGCCGATCGAGACCTGCTCGACGCCGTCCGGGACCTCGCCCTGAGCGGACCAGATCGTCGTCTCGGTCGGACCGTAGACGTTCACCAGGCGGCCGACCTGCGGCAGCAGCTCCCGCGCCAGGCCGGCGGTCAGCGCCTCGCCGCCGACGAGCGCGGTGACGGCGTAGTTGTCGAAGCCGGCCTCGAGCAGCAGGCGCCAGCCCGACGGAGTCGCCTGGACGTGGGTGACCCGGTTTCGGGCCACCAGCTCGACGAGCGCGGCGGCGTCCTTGGCCTGTTCGGCCGAGGCCAGGACGATCTTCCCGCCGGTGATCAGCGGCAGGTGCAGCTCCAGACCCGAGATGTCGAACGACACCGAGGTCGAGGCCAGCCAGGTGCCCGGGCGGCCGGGGGTCACGTCGTCGCGGATCGAACCCAGCAGGTTCACCAGCGCACCGTGGCCGATCATCACACCCTTGGGACGACCGGTGGATCCGGAGGTGTAGAGGACGTACGCCAGTTCGTCGGCGGCCGGGGTGACGCCGTCCCAGCTCTCCTCGGAACCGCCGTCCAGCTCCAGCCACGGACCCGCGTACTCACCGAGCCGGCCGGCCGGGTCGGCGTCGGTCAGGACGAGCGCGGCACCCGAGTCGGTGAGCATGTAACCCACCCGCTCGGCCGGAAGCGACGGATCGACCGGGAGGTAGGCGGCACCCGCCTTCCAGACGCCCAGCATCGCCGCCAGGACACCCGGACCGCGGTCGAGGTACAGACCGACCACCGATCCGGACCCGACCCCCTGCCCGCGCAGCCGGCCCGCGATCCGCGAGGACCACGCGTCCAGCTCACCGTACGACACCCGCTCCCCGCCGAACACCACCGCAACCGCATCCGGCGAAGCAACCGCACGAGCGCGGAAGAGGTCGAGGGACAGCTCGCGCTGGTCTGGTTCCGTACGCATCCGAGGCACTGCGGTCTGCTCCAAGTGGGGTATGTAGGCGGCGGTGGCGTCGCCTTCGGGGTCCGAGGCCATGGCTTCGAGTACGAGCCGGTACATGGCGGAGAGCTGTTCGGCGCGATCCCGGCCGAGCTCGTCCGTGCTGGACTTGATCGCGAGGACACCGCCGGTGGCGATGACCGCGAGCGCGAACTCGTTGACGCCGACGCCCAGCCCCGCGCCGGCGTCCACGGTGCCGGTGTCGACCTGGTGGAAGTTCTGGTGGTCGAACATCACCGTGAGCAGGCGCTGGGAGGTGCCGCTGTCGCGCTGGACGGCGGGCAGCGGGTAGCGGCGGTGGGCCCAGGTCTCCGCCTCCTGCGCGAAGACCTGCTCCACCAGCTGGCGCCAGGTGCCGGACGGACGGGTGGCCGGGAACGGCAGCGTGTTCAGGTGCATGCCCAGCACCCGCTCCGCACCCGGCGCCTCCAGACGCCCGTGGTAGACCACACCGGTATGAAAGGCCCGCTCCGGGCTGAGCATGCTCAGCACCTTGAGGTGGGCGGCCAGCAGCACGCTCTTCAGCGAGGTGCTCGTGCGGCGCGCCAGCCGGCGCAGCCCGTCCTCCAGGTCGCGGTAGTCGACCTCCAGGCGGTAGGGCTCCTTCGCACCGCCCTGGGCGCGCCACCCCGACGGCAGCTCGAACGGCGTGTGGTCGGCGACGACGTTCCGCCAGAAGGCGCGGTCCTCCTCGGAGGCCAGCGACTCCAGCTCGGCCGCGACGAAGTCCGCGTACCGGACGGCCGGCGCCTCGTAGGCGGGCAGCTCACGGCCGTCGCGCAGGTGCTGGTAGGACGCCAGCAGCTCCATGAGCAGCGAGTGGTAGCTCCAGCCCTCGGCGATGGCGTGGTTGTAGGTGAAGGTCAGTCGCCAGGCCTCGTCCGACTCCAGGTGGATCGCGATCCGCAGCAGCGGAGCGGTCCCGAGGTCGAACGACTCGGCCTCCTCCCGGGCGGTGAAGGCCAGTAGTGCGGCACGCTGCTCGTCGGCCGTCAGACCCCGCAGGTCCTCGATGCGGACGGGGATCGTCGCCTCCGCATGCACCAGTTGCAGGGGCTGGCTGTACGTCTCGAAGTCCAGCGAGGTGCGCAGGGCCTCGTGGCGGCCGGTCACGACGGCGGCGGCCTTCGTGAGGGCGTCGAGGTCGAAGGGCGTGGTGTCCGGGATGCGGAAGGAGTTGATGTTCAGGTAGGCGGACTCGCCCCGGCCCTGGGCGGCCATCATCTCGACGAGCATGCCGGTCTGGATCTGCGACAGCGGGTAGGCGTCCACGACGCCCTCGGGCAGCGCGGCCCGGTCCCCGTCACTGATCAGCGCGAACGGCTCCACCGCGGTGACCAGCGATGCGCCGCCGTTCCCGGCGAGAACACCGGCGAGGCCGGCGATGGTGGTGTGGGTGAAGACCGTCCGGATGGAAGCCTCGTAGCCGGCGGCCCGCAGGGCGCCGACCAGACGGACGACGCGGATGGAGTCGCCGCCGAGCTCGAAGAAGCTGTCCTCGACACCGACCCGGGCGATGCCGAGCACGTCCGACCAGATGGCGGCCAGACGCTCCTCCAGCGGGGTGCGCGGGGCGACGATCTCGGCACTGGCGAAAGCGGTCTGGTCGACAACCGGAAGGGCCTTGTGGTCGACCTTGCCGCTGTTGGTCAGCGGGATGACGTCCAGGGCGACGAAGGCCGTGGGGACCATGTACTCGGGCAGCGAGCGGGCCAGGAACTCCCGCAGCGCGGCCGTGTCCGGAGCCGAGTCGTCGGCACTGACGACATAGGCGACCAGGGACTTGTCCCCGTGCGCGTCCTCCTGGGCCGTCACAACGGCGTCACGAACCCAGGCGTGCTCGCGCAGGGCGCTCTCGATCTCGCCGAGCTCGATGCGGTAGCCGCGCACCTTCACCTGACCGTCGACACGGCCCAGGCACTCCAGGGTGCCGTCCGCGAGGACGCGGGCCAGGTCACCCGTCGCGTACAGGCGGGAGCCGGCCAGCCCGAAGGGGTTCGGAACGAACTTCTCCGCCGTCAGCTCCGGACGGCCCAGGTAACCACGGGCCAGACCGTCACCACCGATGAACAGCTCACCCGTCACACCCTGCGGCACCAGCTGAAGGCCACCGTCCAGGACATGCAGCCGGGTGTTGGCCAGCGGACCACCGATCGAGACCCGCTCCACCCCCTCCGGGACCTCGCCCTGAGCGGACCAGATCGTCGTCTCGGTCGGACCGTAGACGTTCACCAGCCGGCCGACCTGCGGCAACAGCTCCCGCGCCAGGTCGGCGGTCAGCGCCTCGCCGCCGACGAGCGCGGTCACCGACACGCCCTCGAAGCCCGCCGCGAGCAGCAGACGCCAGCCCGACGGAGTCGCCTGGACATGCGTGACCTCGTTACGGGCCACCAGCTCCACCAGCGCCGTCGCGTCCTTGGCCTGCTCTGCCGAGGCCAGCACGATCGTCCCGCCGGTGATCAGCGGCAGGTGCAGCTCCAGGCCGGAGATGTCGAACGACACCGACGTCGAGGCCAGCCACGTACCCGCGCTTTCGCCCGTCACGTCGTCACGGATCGAACCCAGCAGGTTCACCAGCGCACCGTGGCCGATCATCACACCCTTGGGGCGACCGGTGGATCCGGAGGTGTAGAGCACGTAGGCAAGGTCGTCCGAAGCGGGAACGACCCCGTCCCAGGCGTCATCACCCGCACCGTCCAGCGCCAGCCACGGACCCGCGTACTCACCGAGCCGGTCCGTCGGGTCGGCGTCGGTCAGGACGAGTGCGGCACCCGAGTCGGTGAGCATGTAGCCCACCCGCTCGGCCGGAAGCGACGGATCGACCGGAACATACGCAGCCCCCGCCTTCCACACACCCAGCATCGCCGCCACAACACCCGGACCACGGTCCACAAACAGACCCACAACCGATCCGGACCCGACCCCCCGCCCACGCAGCCGGCCCGCGATCCGCGAGGACCACGCGTCCAGCTCGCCGTACGACACCCGCTCCCCACCGAACACCACCGCAACCGCATCCGGCGAAGCAACCGCACAAGCCCGGAACAACTCCAGAGCCGAACCCGCGCCCCACTCCACCACCGAACCACCACGCAGCAGAACAGCACGCTCCGCCTCCGGCAACACCACACCCGACGCATCCCCGTCCGGATCCGCCGCCATCGCCTCCAGCACCAGCCGGTACAGCGCACCCAGCCGCTCGAGTGCGGCCCGGCTCACGACGTCCGACGTCGTGTTGAGGGCGATGTGCCCGTCGGAGGCGGTCACGTTGAGCACGAACTCGTTGCCGCCGATGTCCTGCTGGACCGAGGTGCCGACGCTCGCGGTGCCGAGCTGGCCGAAGTCCTGGTACTCGAAGAGGACGGAGACGAGCCGCTCGCGGGTGCCGCTGTCGCGCTGGATGGCGGGCAGCGGGTAGCGGCGGTGGGCCCAGATCTCCGACTCCTGCGCGAAGACCCGCTCCACCAGCTCACGCCACGTCCCGGACGCGCGGGTGGCGGGGAACGGCAGCGTGTTCAGGTGCATGCCCAGCACCCGCTCCGCACCCGGCGCCTCCAGACGCCCGTGGTAGACCACACCCGCGTGAATGGCCTCCTCCGCACTGAGCATGCCCAGCACCTTCAGGTGCGCCGCCAGCAGCACGCTCTTCACCGAGGCCTTGGCGTCGTTGGCGAGCCGGTGCAGCTCCTCCTCCAGGTCGAGGAAGGGCACCCGTACGCCGTGCCGGTCGCGCGTACCGCCCTGCGGGTCGGCCCACGGCTCCGGCAGCCGCAGCGGCGCGTGCTCCGCCACCACGTCCTGCCAGAAGGCGCGGTCCTCCTCGGAGGCCAGCGACTCCAGCTCCGCCGCGACGAAGTCCGCGAACCGGACGGCCGGCGCCTCGTAGGCGGGCAGCTCACGGCCGTCGCGCAGCTCCCGGTAGCACTCCACCAGCTCCATCAGCAGCGTGTTCAGGGTCCAGCCGTCGGTGACGGCGTGGCAGTGGCTGAGGGTGAGCGACCAGGCGTCGTCCGACTCGATGTTCACGCCGACGCGCAGCAGCGGGGCGACGGTCAGGTCGAAGGCGCTGTCGCGCTCGTGGGCGAGGCCGGCGGCCTCGCGGCGTTCCTGCTCCGCGGTGTCCAGGCCGCGCAGGTCCTCGACGCGCAGCGGGAGGTCACCGGTCTCGGCGTGGACGAGCTGGAGCGGCTGGGAGTAGCCGTTGAGGTGGATGGACGTGCGCAGCACCTGGTGACGGTTCAGGACCTCCCGCAGGGCTCCGCGCAGCGCGTCCTGGTCGAGCGGGCGACCGTCGGCCATCCGGAAGAGGTTGACGTTGTGGTAGACGTCCTTGCCCGCGCCGTCGTCCTGGGCGGCCAGCATCTCGGCCAGCATGCCGGTCTGGATCTGCGACAGCGGGTAGGCGTCCACGACGCCCTCGGGCAGCGCGACGCGGTCCTCGTCGCCGATCAGCGCGAACGGCTCCACGGCGGTGACCAGCGACCCGTCGGCGGCCTGGCCGGCGAGGTGCTCGGCGAGGGACGCGACGGTGCGGTGCTGGAAGACGTCCCGGACGGTGAGGTCGTAGCCGGCGGTGCGCAGGGCGCCGACCAGGCGGACGACGCCGATGGAGTCGCCGCCGAGCTCGAAGAAGCTGTCGAGGACGCTGATGCGCTGCAGGCCGAGCACCTCGCCCCAGATCCCGGTCAGCTCCTCCTCGAGGGCGGTGGCCGGCGCGCGGTGGCCGCCGGCGGCCGCTTCGCCCGGGGCGGGCAGCGCGCGGTGGTCGACCTTGCCGTTTCCGGTCAGCGGGATGCTGTCGATGGCGACGAAGGCGGTCGGCACCATGTACTCGGGCAGCGCGGCGGCCAAGTGGGCGCGCAGCACCTCCGGGTCGAAGGCGTCGCCGTCGGCGGCGACCACATAGGCGGTGAGCCGCTTGTTGCCGGGGCTGGGTTCGCGCACGCTGACGACGGTGTCCCCGACGGTCGGGTGCAGGCGCAGGCGGGCCTCGATCTCGCCGAGTTCGATGCGGTAGCCGCGGATCTTGACCTGGTTGTCGATGCGGCCGAGGAAGTCCAGCGAGCCGTCCGCGAGCCAGCGGGCCAGGTCGCCGGCGCGGTAGAGGCGGGACCCGGCCGGGCCGAAGGGGTTGGGGACGAACTTCTCCGCCGTCAGGTCCGGGCGGCCCAGGTACCCGCGGGCCAGACCGTCGCCGCCGATGTAGATCTCGCCCGGCACCCCGACGGGGACGGGGGCGAGGTCGTCGGTGAGGACGTACATGGTGCTGTTGGGGATGGGCTCCCCGAGCGGGATGAGCTCGGCCGCGGGCAGGTCGGTGATCGGGCTGCCGGAGTTGCCGATGGTGATCTCGGTCGGGCCGTACTCCGAGCCGACCATGGTGCCGCCGGGGCCGGCGAGCCGCTGCCAGCGGTCGGCGAGCGAGGTGGGGAAGGTGTCGCCGGCCGCGATCACCAGGCCGGCGAGGCCGTGGGCCTGCTCGGGGGTGAGCTGGTGGGTGAGCAGGTCGAGGTGGCCGGGGGTGAGCTTGATGAAGCTGAACGGGCCGGCCGCCGCGAGGGCGGGGCCGAGGGTGGCGGTGTCGAGGTCCATCGGCATGAGGTGGACCGACTGGCCGGTGATCAGCGGGGTGAAGAGGTCGGGGATGCCGAGGTCGAAGGAGATGGAGGAGAACAGCGGCGCGCCGGCGTTCCCGTGGGCGGCGTACGAACCGACGGTCCACCGCAGGTAGTTGGCGAGGCCGTGCTGGTGGATCATGACGCCCTTGGGGCGCCCGGTGGAGCCGGAGGTGTAGATGACGTAGGCCAGCGCCTGCGGGTCGAGCGGGACGAGGGGGTCGGTGTCCGGCTGCTCGTCGACGAGGTACTGGTCCTGGTCGAGCACGAGGAAGGTGCCGTAGTGGATGCCGGCCAGGGTGGGGATGTGCTGACCGGTGGTGACCACGATCGACGCCTGGGTGTCCTCCAGCATGAAGCGGAGGCGGTCGATGGGGACGCTCGGGTCCAGCGGGAGGTAGGCGGCGCCGGCCTTCCAGATGCCGACCAGGGTGGGGACGAGGTGGACGTCGCGGTTCAGGCAGACGCCGATGAGCATGTCGGGGCGGGCGCCCAGTTCGAGCACGCACCGGGCGATCCGGTTGGACTGCTCGTCCAGCTCGCGGTAGGTGAGGTGCTCCTCGCCGACGACGACGGCGACCGCGTCGGGGGTGGCGACGGCCTGGGCGCGGATCAGGTCGACGGTGAGCTGCGGCCGCTCGGCGGCTCCGCCGTCGGCCCAGGTGCCGAGCACCAGGCGGCGCTCCTCCTCGGGGAGGATCTCCAAGGTGGACAGCGGCGCCCCGGGGTCGGCGGTGGCGCTCTCCAGCACCTGGACGTACTGGCGGGCGAAGCGCTCGGCGGTGGTCCGGTCGAACAGCGCGGTGGCGAAGTCCAGCCGGGCGTTGAGCGGGCCGTCCTGGACGTCCTCGACGTCCAGGGTGAGGTCGACCTTGGCGATGCCCTCACCGGATTCGCGCCGCACGGAGACGCCGGGCAGCTCCAGGCCGGCGTCACGCTGCTCGCGCATGATGAAGTCGACCTGGTAGAGCGGGGTGCGGGAGAGGTCGCGCTCGGGCTGCAGCTCGTCCACGAGGCGGGCGAACGGCACGGCCTGGTGTTCGTACGCGTCGAGGACGGTGCCGCGGCCAGCGGTGACCAGTTCGGCGAAGGACGGGTCGCCGGTCCAGGCGGCGCGGGCCACCAGGACGTTGATGCCGTAGCCGACGAGTTCCTGCAGCTCGGGGCGGTTGCGTCCGGAGACGGTCACGCCGACCGGGATGTCGGTGCTGCGGGTGTAGCGGGAGAGCAGCACCTGGTAGGCGGTGAGCAGGACGACGAAGCGGGTGACGCCGTGCCGGCGGGCGAGTTCGCCGACGCGCCCGGCCAGGTCGGCCGGGATGCTGAACGGCACCGAGGCGCCGCTCGGGTCGCGCAGGGCGGGCCGCTGACGGTCGGTGGGCAGGTCCAGTACCGGCAGACCGGCGAGCTGCTCGCGCCAGTAGGAGAGCTGGCGCTCCAGGGCGGGGCCGCTCAGTTCGCCGCGCTGCCAGGCCGCATAGTCGGCGTACTGGAGGGGCAGCGGGGCCGGCTGGTCGTCCTGGCCGGTGACGGCCGCGCGGTAGAACCGGTCCAGCTCCCGCGTGACGATGCCCACCGACCAGGCGTCGCAGGCGATGTGGTGGAGGGTGACGACGAGCAGGTGGTCGTCGTCGGCCAGGGTGAACAGCTTCGCCCGCACCGGCCACTCGCGCTCCAGGTCGAAGGGGGCGGTGGCCTCCTCCTCCGCCAGGGCGCGGGCCCGCACCTCCCGGTCGTCGGCCGGGAGGTGCGACAGGTCGACGACGGCGATGTCCAGCGGCCGGGCCGCGTCGACCCGCTGCACCGGGCGCTCGCCCACCAGCGCGTACCGGGTGCGCAGGATCTCGTGCCGTGCCACGATCCGGTCCCAGGCGGTGCGCAGGGCGCCGACGTCCAGCGCGCCGGTCAGCCGCAGCGCCAGCGGGACGAGGTACTCAGGGCTCTCGGGGTCCATCCGGTTGAGGACCCACATCTGCTCCTGACCGAACGAGAGCGGCAGCGGCTGCTCGCGGTCGGCGGCGGTGATGGCCGGCCGGTGGTTGCCGCGCTTGCCCGCCAGGCGGCGGCGCAGCAGCTCCTCCCGCAGGTTGGCCGCGTTCTGCTTGGTGGACGACTTGTCGCCGGTGTTCATGATCCCTGGTCTCCCGCCAGCGCTAGTTGTCGATGAGCTCGGAGTCGGCAAGCCGCTCGATCTCCGCCTTGATCTCGTTCTCGATCGCCTCGGCCAGTCCGCGGACCGTAGGCATGTCGAACACCGTTCGAATGGTGAGGTTGACGTCGAACTCGTCCTGGAGCTGCGCGGTCATGCGGATCGCGAGGATCGAGTGGCCGCCGATCTCGAAGAAGCTGTCCAGGACGCTGACCCGTTCCAGGCCGAGGATGTCCGCCCAGATCTCGGCGATGCGCTCCTCGGTGGGGGTGGCCGGCGCGCAGTGGTCGCCGACCGGAGCCTCGACGGCGGGCAGGGCCCGGTGGTCCAGCTTCCCGTTCGAGGTCAGCGGGATGGCCAGCAGCTCCGCGACGGTGGCGGGGACCATGTACTCCGGCAGCGCCCCGGCCAGGTGGGCGCGGATGGCCTGAGGGTCGGCGGTGCCGCTCTCGGGGACGACGTAGGCGGCGAGGGACTTCTCCCCCCGGTCGTCCGTGCGCAGTACGACCACGGCGTCCCTGATGCCCGGGATCGCGGTCAACTGGGCCTGGATCTCGCCGAGTTCGATCCGGTAGCCGCGCAGCTTGACCTGATCGTCGATGCGGCCGAGGAACTCGATGGCGCCGTCGGGGAGCCGGCGGGTCAGGTCGCCGGTGCGGTACAGCCGGGAGCCGGCCGGGCCGAACGGGTCCGGAACGAACTTCTCCGCGGTCAGGTCCGGCCGGCCGAGGTAGCCGCGGGCCACTCCGTCGCCGCCGATGTGGAGCTCGCCGGCGACCCCGACCGGGGCGAGCCGGCCGTTGCCGTCCAGGACGTAGCCGGTGGTGTTGGGCAGGGAGCCGCCCAGCGGCACCGGCTGGTCGTAGGCGGTGACCACCGGGTGGGCGGTGGAGCCGATCGACGCCTCGGTCGGCCCGTACTCGTTGATGAGCCGGCCTGCGCCGAGGATCTCCCGCCAGTGGTTGGCGGTGCGGGCGGTCAGCGCCTCACCGGCGACCAGGATCAGCCGGGCGAGCCGCTCGCACTGTTCGGCGGTGAGCTGGTGGCTGAGCAGTTCCAGGTGGCCGGGGGTGAGCTTGACGAAGCTGAACGGGCCGGCCGCCGCGAGGGCGGGGCCGAGGCCGGACAGGTCCAGGTCGGCCGGCAGGACGTGCACCGGCTGCCCCGTGATCAGGGGGACATAGAGATTGGTCGCCGGGAGGTCGAAGGCGACGGAGGAGAACAGCGGGGCGCCGCCCTCGCCGGTGACCAGGTCGCGGGCCGCCCAGCGCAGGTGGTTGACCAGGCCGTGCTGGGTGACCATGACGCCCTTGGGCTTGCCGGTCGAGCCCGAGGTGTAGATGACGTAGGCGAGGTGGTCCGGGTCGCCGGGGCGCGCCGGGGCGTCGGCGCGGCGGGCCGCGATGGCCTGCTCGTCCCGGTCGACGAAGACCCGGGCGCCGGCGAAGGACTCGGTGAGGGCGGTGAGCGGGGACTCGGTGACCAGGACGGGGGCGCCGCAGTCGGCCAGGACATGGCTCAGCCGCTCGGCCGGGTTGGCCGGGTCCAGCGGGACGTAGCCGGCCCCGGCCTTCCAGACGCCGAGCAGGGCGGTGACCAGCCCGGGGCCCCGCTCCAGGCAGACGCCGACCAGGGTGTCCGGGCGGGCACCGTTGGCGATGAGGTGGTGGGCCATCCGGTTGGCCTGCTCGTCGAGCTCCCGGTAGGTGAGCACCTGTCCGCCGCTGATCAGGGCGGGGGCGTCGGGGGTCTCGGCGGCACGGGCCTCGAACAGGTCGATGACCGAGCCGGGCTCCCACGTCTGCCGGGTGTCGTTCCAGCCGGTCGACAGCTCCTCGCGCTCGGCGTCGGTGAGGATGTCCAGCTCGGCGAGCGCCGAACCGGGGTCGGTGACGGCGGACTCCAGCAGCCGCAGGAAGTGGTCGGCCAGCCGCTCGATCGTGGCGTGCTCGAACAGCGAACTGGCGTATTCGAAGGCGCCGGTCCAGCTGCCGTCGGCCTCCGCGCGGACGTACAGGGTCAGGTCGGTCTTGGCGACCCGGCGGGCGTCGCGCAGGAAGCCGATGTCCTCGCGGTCGGGCATGCCCGCGGCCAGCTGCTCGTCGTGCATGTTGAACGCGACCTGGTACAGCGGGGTCCGGGAGAGGTCGCGCTCGGGCCGCAGCTCCTCGACCAGGTGCTCGAACGGCAGGTCCTGGTGGGCGAAGGCGGACAGGCAGGAGGTGCGGACGTCCTGCAGGGCGGTGGCGAAGGACTGCCGGTCGTCGAGGCGGCAGCGCAGCACCAGGGAGTTGAGGAAGAAGCCGACCATGGGCTCGGTCTCGGCGCGGGTGCGGCCGGCGACCGGCGCGCCCACCACGACGTCCCACTGCCCGGTGTGCCGGGCGAGCAGGGTGCCGAAGGTGGTGAGCAGGGTCATGAACGGGGTGGCCTCGTGCCGGCGGCCGAACGCCTTGGCCGCGGCGGCCAGCGGGCCGGGGACGGTGAAGGTGACGACGCCGCCGCGCCCGTCGCGCTCGGCCGGGCGGGGGTGGTCGACGGGCAGTTCCAGCGGGGCGGCCCCGGCCAGGGCGGTCCGCCAGTGGTCGAGGCTCTCGGCGAGCCTCTCCTTGCTGCGCCACTCCTGCTGCCAGGCGGCGAAGTCGGCGTACTGCAGGTGGAGTTCGGGCAGCTCGGCGCTGCGGCCCGCGCGGTGCGCCTCGACCAGCTCGCGGAACTCGCTCTCCAGGACCGCGGTGGACCAGCCGTCGCAGGCGATGTGGTGGAAGGTGATCAGGAGCAGCTGGTCGCCGTCGCCCTCACCGCAGAGCAGGGCCCGCCACAGGCGCCCGGAGGAGAGGTCGAAGCCGGTGTCGAACTGCTCCTGGCAGGCCGTGAGCAGCTCCTCGCGGGTGCCCTCGACGACCTTCAGCTCGATCGGCCGGTGGGCCTCGACGACCTGCAGCGGCTCGCCGTCCTGGCTCAGGTAGCGGGTGCGCAGGGCCTCGTGGCGCTCGCCGAGGGCGTCGAGGGCGGCCCGGACGGCCTCCGGCCCGGTGTCCGCGGCCACGCGCAGGGACAGCGAGGAGACCCATTCCGGGCTCTGCGGCTGCATCGAGTCCATGAACCACAGGCGGCGCTGGCCGTAGGACAGCGGCAGCGCGGTGTCGCGCGGCACGGCGGTGACGGCGGGCGGGGTCGCCCGGTCGGCGCCGCCGTCGGGATCGATCAGGCGGGCCTGCTCGCGCACGGTCACCGCGGTGAACAGGTCGGTGAGGGCGATCTGACGGCCGGTCGCCGCGCGCAGCTGCTCGGCGAGCTGGGTGATGACCAGCGAGTAGCCGCCGAGCTGGAAGAAGTTGTCGTCGGCGCCGACCCGCTCCACCTCCAGGAGGCGGGACCACGCCTGGGCGACGATCTGCTCGGCCTCGGTGGCGGGGGCCGTGTAGGGCGGGCGCCCCGCGGTGCGCGGTGCCTGCCGGTCGTCGCCGGCGGTGGCGGTGACCTCTCCGGTGCGGCCCAGGTACTCCAGGGCGCCGTCGGTGCGCCAGCGGGCCAGGTCGCCGGTGCGGTGGAGGCGGGAGCCGGGGGGACCGTACTGGGCGGGGACGAGGGCCGCCGCGGTCAGGGCGGGGGCGCCCAGGTAGCCGTGGGGGGCACCGAGGCCGGCGACGTGGATCTCGCCGGGGACACCCGGCGGGACCGGGCTGCCCTCCTCGTCCAGGACGAGGACGCGGACGTTGTCGATCGGACGCCCGAGGACGGCGTGGGGCGCGTCCTGCCCGGCGTCGAAGGGGTGGGCGGTGACGGCGAGGGCGCCCGGTCCGTAGACGTGCCAGAGCGCGGCCCCGGGCAGGGCCTTGAGAACCGACCGGCCGAGGTCCGCCTCCAGCGGGGTGCCCACGGCGAGCACGAGCCTGACGGCGGAGCGGTCCGCCGTCTCCTGGCCGCCCACCAGGTCGGCGAGCAGGTCGGGAGTGGCCGGCAGGACGGTCACCGCCTGTCCGGCGACGAGGTGCGCCAGCCGTCCCGGATCGGCGGCCTCCTCCGGCGTCGCCAGCACCGCGGTCGCGCCGGCGGCCAGTGCGGTGAACACCGGCCACGGGGCGTCGACGGCGCGGTCCAGGTGGAGGATCCGGTCGGCGGCGCCGATCCCGTGCCGGCGCGCCGTCCAACGGACCTGGTTGGCCAGGGCCGCGTGCTCGACGACCAGAGCCGTGCCGTCCGGGCCCCGGCTCACCCAGGCGCTCTCCGAGGTCGCCCCGGGGTCGGTCGCCGGGAAGAACGAGATGTCCTCCTCGTCCGCGTCCAGGAGCACCACCCGCACGCCCTCGCCCGCCACCTCGGCCGCGAACCGCTCCAGGGTGAGGACGACGCCGACGGCGCTGCCCTGCTGGATCCGGCGCAGGTGCGCGGCCGGCCCGTCGGCGTCCAGCGGCACGGCGACCGCGCCGGCCCGCCAGACGCCGAGGACGGCCGACGGCAGCTCGGCACTGTGCGGCAGATGGGTGCCGACCAGGCTCTCCGGGCGGACACCGGCGTCGCGCAGGTAGTGCGCGAGCCGGTTGGCCGCCTCGTCGAGCGCCGCGTAGGTGATCTCCTGGTTGCCGTGGCGAACGGCGACCGTGTCCGGAGCCTGGGCTGCCAGGTCCGCGATGAGACGGGTGAGGGGCGTCTGACGTGCCACGAGTGCTCCGAGCGTGGTCAGGAGGGACGGGGAAAGGGGGTGGGGAGGGGGGAGGGTCAGGCGGCGTTCTCGGCCATGCGCTGACGCAGGCTCAGCGGGCGCATGTCGGTCCACACCGTGCCGATGTGGGACAGGCATTCCTCCTTGGTGCCGCGGGTACCTTCGGCGCGCCAGCCGGCGGGCAGCTCGCGCTCGGCCCGCCAGATCGAGTACTGCTCCTCGTCGTTGAGCACGACCAGGTACTCCTGCGCGTTCTGCTCGGACATTTCGCTCCCAATACGTGTCTTCGTCCGCCTGGTGACGGACGGCGGCAATGCTTGAATACCTACTCTCCGAGTGGCCCTATAGGTGGTCTATATCTCACCCCGAGCGGCGCGGACGAGCCTCCAGATATGTGACATGGACACTCGGAATTTACGCATATGCCCAGGTCAGAGCGATTGGATCGGCCCTATATTCAACGGATTGAATTTTGTAGACGGAATATAGAAAAGCGAAAGATCCTCTCTACTCAGTGATTCCGTGCGCTGCTCGCGGCGGAGGTGCCGCCGATGGCGGAGAAAGGGAAAAGGCTGTGATGACGGATCGCCTGGCGTGGAAGCCCCTGGAGATCGGCCCGGAGAGTTCGGGCGTGGCCGGCGACGCGGAGGGGCTCCTCGCCGAGCTCCGGCGAACGGATGTCGCCGCGCTGCTGACCGAACGGAAGGCACTGGTGTTCCGGGGCTTCGGCATCACCGAGGAGACGCTCGGCACCGTCATGGACGAACTGCTGCCGAACCGGGCGGCCTACGTCCACGGGAACTCACCGCGGACCAAGGTCGGCCGGAACGTGTACACCTCGACGGAGTACCCGGCCGAGTTCGTCATCTCGATGCACAACGAGCTCTCGTACGCCCATGCCTGGCCGGAGCGGCTGCTGTTCTTCTGCGCCGTCCAGCCCGGGACCGGCGGGGCCACCCCGGTGGTCGACGCCGCGCTGTGGCTGGAGTCGCTGGACGCCGAGGTGCGCGAGGCCTTCGCGGGCGGCGTCCGCTACACCCAGAACCTGCACGGCGGCCGCGGTCTCGGCAAGAGCTGGCAGGAGACCTTCGAGACCGACGACCCGGCGGAGGTCGAGCGGTTCCTGGCCGGCGCCGAGGCCGAGTGGCAGTGGCGTCCCGGCAACGCCCTGCGCGTGGTCCAGAACCGCCCCGCCACCGTGAGGCACCCGGTCACCGGCGCGGAGGTCTGGTTCAACCAGGCCGACCAGTGGCACCCGGCGATGCTCGGCGCGGACGCCGCCGCCCTGGCCAGGGTGATGCCCGCCGACGAGCTGCCGCAGTCGGTGAGCTTCGCCGACGGCGGCGCCATCCCGCCCGAGTACGTCACGCAGATCCGCGACCGCGGTCTGGAGGCCGCGGTCGACGTGGACTGGCGCACCGGCGACCTGCTGCTGATCGACAACCTCCTGGTCGCCCACGGCCGCCGGCCCTTCACCGGCGACCGGCGCGTCCTGGTGGCGATGTCCAGCTGAGGCCCTGACCGCCCGTACGGCCCCTAGAAGATCGGGAGAAGAGGAAACCCCATGACCACACTGCTGCCTGAACCGGTTCTGGCGCCCGCCGACAACCGGCTCACGCTGACGCTGTCCGAGCAGGAGCGGCGCGAGGTCGCGCTGCTGGCGACGCAACTGGCCTACACCGCGCCGCGGCTGATCGACGACCCCGTGTGGGTGGAGGCGGCACGGGAGCTCTCGTGCCGGCTGCCGCACCGCCTGCAGGAGGTGATCCGCGCCTACCGCCACGACCCCGGCGAGGACGGCATCCTCGCGCTGCGCAACCTGCCGGTCGTCGAGGAGGAGCTGCCGTTCACCCCGGCCGTACCGGACTCGGTCGAGCGCGAGGCAGCCGTGCCGGCCGCGATCGCCGCACTCGTCGCGCTCAACCTCGGGGAGATCGTCGCCTACCGCGAGGAGAAGTTCGGCGCCCTCGTCCAGAACGTCGTGCCCGTTCCCGGCCGGGAGACCTCGCAGAGCAACGCCGGCTCCGTCCCGCTCGAACTCCACGTGGAGAACGCGTTCCACCCGCACCGCCCCGACTTCGTCGGACTGCTGTGCCTGCGCAACGACCGCACCCGCACCGCCGGCACGCTCGTCACCTCGGTGCGCAACACCCTGGGCCTGCTGCCCGAGCACGTCGTCGAGGTGCTGGGCCAGCCGCGCTTCCGCACGTCCCCGCCGCCGTCCTTCGGCAGCGGGGACTCCGGCCCGGTGCACCCGGTGTTCAGCGGCAGCCCCGCGGACCCCAACGTCCGCGTCGACTTCCACGCCACCGAGGCGCTGGACGAGGAGGCCGGGTCCGCCCTGACCGCGCTGCGCGACGCCTTCCTGCGGACCGCGCGCACGCTCGTCCTCCAGCAGGGCGAGATGGCCTTCGTCGACAACCGGGTCACCCTCCACGGACGCACCGCGTTCGAGCCGAGCTACGACGGCTTCGACCGCTGGCTGCACCGCACCTTCGTGAACCTGGACAACCGCCGCACCCGCGGACGGCGGCCCGGCAACGGCAGCGTCCTGGTGTGAGCGGCGGCGCGCTGGTCGCGGACCTGTTCTCCCCGCCGGTCGAGGTCGCGGAGGCGTTCGCCGACCTCGACGGGGTCCCGCTCTTCCCCGAGGAGCGGGCGGTGCTCACGCACGCCGTGCGGCGCCGGCGCCGGGAGTTCGCCACCGTCCGCGCCTGCGCCCGAACCGCGCTGGCACGGCTGGGGACGCCCCCGGCGGCTCTGGTGCCGGGGCCGTCCGGCGCCCCGTCCTGGCCGCCCGGCTTTGTCGGCTCCATGACCCACTGCCCCGGGTACCGGGCCGCCGCGGTGGCACCCGCGGCCACGGTGGCCTCCCTGGGCCTGGACGCCGAACCCGACGAACCGCTGCCCTTCAAGCTGGGGATGGTGGCGGTCGAGGAGGAGCGGTCGATGGTGGCGGCCCTCCTCGACCGCCGCCCCGACGTGCGCTGGGACCGACTGCTGTTCAGCGCCAAGGAGAGCGTCTACAAGGCCTGGTACCCACTGACCGGCAACTGGCTGGACTTCGACCAGGCCGTCATCACCTTCGAGGCCGACTCCCCGGTCTTCACGGCCCGTCTGCTGGTACCGGGCCCCGTCGTGTCGGGTGTGCGGCTGGCCGGCTTCGAGGGGGCCTGGTCCGCCTGCCGCGGACTCCTGGTGACGGCGGTCACCGTCCCCGCCGACCCGGCACTCGCCGGGAGCGGTTGAACACCCACTGCTCGACACCCACTGCTCGACACCCTGCCCGTCACGACGCCTCCGGCCGCCGCTCCCCGCGCGGACCGGGGGCGTCCGTGTGTCCCCGGGAAGGGTGGTGACGGAGCCCAGACCACCGGGGGTAATGGTCTGGGCTCCGTCCGGACCGCCACCGGCTCCGGCGGCCGCGAGAACGGCGGTCGCCGTGCTGCTCACCGGTGGCGGCGGTCTCTCAGCGGTGGATGTCGATACCGCCGCTGTTGGTCTTCACCATGACGCTGTGCTTGGAGTTCCGGTCGATCGGCAGGTCGATCTTCGGGGAGCTGTTCGCGCTCTGCGCCTGGATGTAGTAGTCCGAGGACGGCAGGGTGATGTCCACGCCACCGTCGTGGGTGGTCACGTTCGCCGTGGTCGGGGCGGCGCGGAAGGCGGCCCGGACCTCGCCGTCCTTCGACGTCGCGTCCATCGTGTCCGAGCCCGCGCCTGCCACCTTGATCTGGCCGCTGCCGCTCTTCAGGGTCAGCGGGCCGGAGGGGTTGGTGAGGTCGATGGCGCCCGAGCGGGTGGTGATGTCGAGGCTGCCGGCCAGGTCGTGCCCGGTGGTCCAGGAGTCACCGGAGGACACCTTCGCCGCGAGCTGGGCGGGCAGCGTGATGTCGAGCTTGATGTCGCAGTCGCCCGAGCACGACTGCGAGACGGTGATGGTCCCGCCGGACGTACTGGTGGTGACGGTCGGCGGGCTGTCGGTGTACTTGCCGGTCGCCGTGACGTGCACCGCGGAGTCGTTGCTGGGGCTCAGTGAGACACCCGCGTTGGCCGCGTTGACGG
This sequence comes from Kitasatospora sp. NPDC056273, assembly GCF_042268845.1. Lineage (NCBI taxonomy): Bacteria > Bacillati > Actinomycetota > Actinomycetes > Kitasatosporales > Streptomycetaceae > Kitasatospora > Kitasatospora sp. NPDC056273. The sequence goes on from NZ_JBHJSJ010000025.1 coordinate 26,027, forward strand.
TCAGCAGCGTGACGGAGGCGGCGTCGGCCTGGTCGGTCTGGGAAAAGTCCTTTTGACCGGGCAGCACCTTGAGCATCGTCCAGGCGCCCGCCCCGATGACGACGAGCAGGACGAGCAGCGCGGTACCCGTGATGAGTGACTTGTTGTTCTTGCCAGAGGACATGCTTTCAAGCTCCCAAGTAGCGTAGGACAGCCAGGACCCGGCGGTTCTCGCCGTCCTCCGGGTGCAGGCCGAACTTCGTGAAGATGTTGCTGATGTGCTTTTCGACTGCGGCGGGCCCGACGACCAGCTGGGCGGCGATCCCCGAGTTGGAGCGGCCTTCCGCCATGGCGGACAGCACGTCCTTCTCCCGGGGGGACAGCGAGCTCAGCGGGTCCTTCCTGCGGCTGCGGGCCAGCATCTGCTTGACGACCTCGGGGTCCAGCACGGTGTCCCCCGACAGCACCCGCTTCAGCGCGCCGACGAACTCGTCGACGTCCGAGACGCGGTCCTTCAGGAGGTAGCCGACTCCCTGCCCGTCGTCGCCGATCAGGTCGACGGCGTAGCTCTGCTCGACGTACGCGGACAGCACGAGCACCCCGACATCCGGCCACCGGTTGCGGATCACCAGCGCGGCGCGCAGGCCCTCGTCCACGAAGGTCGGCGGCATCCGCACGTCGACCACGCACACGTCGGGCCGGTGTGTGGCCACCGCCCGCAGCAGGCCCTCTCCGTCACCGACCGCCGCCAGGACCTCGATGCCCTGTTCCTCGAGGAGGAGCACCATGCCCTGCCGCAGCAGTGCGGAATCCTCGGCGATCACTACACGCATTGCATTTCCACCTCGATCGTGGTCGGTCCGCCCACCGGGCTCGTGACCGTCAGCTTTCCGTCCAGCCCGGCCACCCGGTCCGCCAGACCGGTGAGGCCGCTGCCCCGGGCGGGATCGGCACCACCGATCCCGTCGTCGCCGATCGCGACCATCAGCCGGTCGCCGATCCGCCGCACCAGCACCCAGGCGCTGGTCGCCGCGGAGTGCTTGCCGACGTTGGCCAGTGCCTCGGTCACCACGAAGTACGCGGCTCCCTCGACGGTGGCGGACGGCCTCGGCTCCACCTCGACGTCGACCGTCACCGGGATCGGCGAGCGGGCGGCCACCGCGGAGAGCGCGGCGTCCAGGCCCCGGTCGGTGAGCACCGGCGGGTGCAGGCCCCGGGTCAGGTCCCGCAGCTCGACGATGGCCTGGCGGGCCTCGTCGCGAGCACTGTCGACCAGTTCCGCAGTGGCCTCCTGGCCGGAACCCTTGAGCCGGGAGCTGACCCGTCCCAGGGTCATCGCCATGGCGACCAGCCGCTGCTGCGCACCGTCGTGCAGATCCCGCTCGATGCGCCGGCGTTCGGCCTCCGCCGCGTCCATGGCCCTGGCCCGGCTCTGCGTCAGGTACTCGACCCGGCGGGTGAGCTCCACGTCCCGCCCCGGGGCGAGCAGGGACCGGGCGATGCCCGTGTCCATGGCCAGCAGGGCGCGCACCGCGACCGGTGACACCGTAGCACCGAGGATCAGGCCCGCCATCGCGACCGCCAGGGCGGTCAGCGGATTGTCGACGACCAGCGGGCCGATCGCCGCCTGTCCGTTCGGCAGGCCGAAGTAGTAGAAGGGCAGCAGCGCCAGCATCACCGGGCCGGCCCACAGGAGCGCCACCGCGAAGAAGTTCAGCAGCGACACCGGCATCAGCAGGGTGAAGTACGCGGCCTGCCGCCAGACCGGCTCGCTGCCGAGGACCGAGGCCGTGGAATGCAGCGGACGCATCGACAGCTCGGGGGCCTGCTGCCCGGCGATCTCCACTCCGGTGAGCATGGCGAACCTGCCGCGTTCGACCCGCGCCAACCGGTGCAGCGCCCATCCGGCGCCGACCACGAGGGGGATTCCGGTGAGGGCGACGGGCAGCAGCACGATGCCGGTCGCCAGCAGCGCCAGGACGGCGAAGCCGGCCAGCGCCATGACCCCGTCGGTGGCCAGGTGCGCGGACGCCAGCCACAGTTCGGGGGTGCGCAGTGCCCTGAGGGGGTTGTGCGACAGGCCCCGGCTCCCGGGTACGGCCGTCGGCCTCGGGTTGTCCATCATCAGTTCTCAGCCCCGTCGTCCGTCGGGGCCGGCCCATCGGCGCTTCTGCTCGTCCACGGCCGGCCCACACTCCTTGCTCATCCATCTGCTGAACTCCGGGAAACAGTAGGTGTGGGGGCCGCGTCGGCGGCACAAGGGCAACCCACGGACATGGGGTAGGGAAAACCCACCGCGGGCCCGTGGGTCTCCATGACTGCCCGCGGTGACCGCGACCGGCAGAGTTGTGGACGTACCGACCAACCAGCCGAGAACGGGAAACAGGCCGATGATGACGACCGCTCAGACGTCGCGTGGTGATCTCAACGACAAGTTCGGCGACCTGATCGACGACCGCGTCGCGGAGGCGGTCGACGCGCTGCTCGACGACAGCCTCGACGCGGCGGTCGCCGGGCGGCTCGGCCGGTACCGCCGCCGGTCCTGGCTGCTGATGGTCGTGCTGGTCGCGATCGTGTCCGGGCTGTCCGTGGCACTGGTGGACAGCCCCGGCCCGCTGGCGGCGATGTGGGTGGCGGCCGCAGTCATCTGCGCCTGCCAGGCGCACGTCTGCCGGCCGTACGGTTCGTGGCGGTAGGCGGTCATCAGGCCGCGTCGCCGAGTTCGGGGCGGCCCATCAGGATCCCCTGGTAGACCTCGCGCAGTTGGATGCCCGGGTCCACGCCGAGTTCCTCGGCCAGGAGCCGGCGTCCCTGGTGGTAGAGGGCGATGGCTTCCGACTGGCGGCCGCAGCGGTGCAGGACGAGCATCAGCTGCGCCCTCACCCGTTCTCGGAACGGGTACTTGGCCACCAGCCGGAACAGGTCGGGCACCACGTCCTCGTAGAGTCCCAGGGCCAGGTTCGCCTCGATCTGCCCCTCCATGCTCACCACCCTCGCCTCCGTCAGCGCGGCGGCCTCCTCGCTGAGCAGGTACTCGGTGGTGTCGGTGAGCACCGGTCCGCTCTGCAGGTCGAGGGCATCGGTGAAGTACCGCGAGGCCAGCCGGTACCGGCGGTTGGCAAGGGCGGACCGCCCCTGTGCGGAGAGCTGGGTGAACTGCTTCCAGTCGAACATCGCCGCGCCGATGGACATCGCGTAACCCTGGCCCTGGCGGGCGATGTTGGCGTGTCCGGCGAAGGCCTTCCGCAACCGCGAAATGTACGTGTAGATCTGCGCGTCGCTGGTTCTCGGCGGCCGGTCGCGCCACAGCACGTAGCTCAGTCTGTCATCGCTGACGACCTGCTCCCCCGCCAGCAACAGCGCGCTGAGCACCGTCTTGGGCTTGGTCCCTCCGAGATGGACCTCCTGCCCGCCGACGCGGACGCCCACTGGTCCCAGGATGCGGAATTCCACTGCCGTTGACACGCAACGTCCCCCATGCCGTAGCGACGGGTCTCGTGGACCCGTGATCCTGACCGGGCGATCGTGCGCCCGACCCTCAAATCATAAAGAACATTCGCTATGTTTTCAGAGCCCGGAGGCGCACATCCCGCGACTTCGGGAAGTCACCGGGCCCCGGCCGCACCCGCCGGCTCACCCTGCCGCTGCCAGCGCCTGCGCGGCGACGCCCCGGCCGAGCCGCTGGTAGGCGTAGGAGGCGGACACCATCGTCATGTGGTGGTGCCAGCCCGGGAACGAGCGCCCCTCGAAGTCGGTCAGCCCGAAGTCGGCCTCCAGCCGGGCCGTCGTGCGCTGCGCCACCGCGTGATGGAGCGTCAGGTCGCAGAGGTTCTCCGGCCGGGCGTGGGTCAGGTTGGTCAGCCACAGCCGTGCCGGGCCGCGCGAGCCGGGGGTGCGGACGCTGAAGAGCCGGTACTGCCGCGGGCTCCCGGGTGCGTCGGCCAGTCCGACTGTGCCGCCCAGGACGGTCACCACGCGGGCCTGCCCGGCCGGGGAGACCACGGCGCTGCGCCCCGCCGCGTCCGCCCACCCGCCGAACGGCAGGGAGCGGACCTCCGCCACGGCGGGCTGCGCCGCGCCCGCACGCTGCGACTGGACGCCACTGCGGCCGCCGACCGTGACCCGCAGGCCGGCCGGGACCGCGACCACGAAGTCCCGCTTGCGCAGCCCGAGTCCGTGCACCAGCGCCTCGGCCCCGCCCTCGCCGCTGAAGTCGGCCACCACCGGCACGGGAGCGGCCCCGGCCGCCGCCACCGCGTCGACCAGTTCGAGCGCCTGCCGCGCCGCCGAGCAGCGGCCCACGTCGTCGGGGATCCTCGTGCGCTCCCTGCGCTCGGCGTCCTCGGTCCACGAGGACGGCAGCAGCAGTCTCCAGTCGACCGGAACGGCCTCGTCGAGCGTTGCCAGGAAGGCCCCGAGGCCGACCTGGCAGGTGACCGAGCGGCCGCTGGCGGGCACGAAGCGGCGGTGCACTCCGCAGGAGTGCTCGCCCCGCTTGCGGAGCACGGCGGTGTCGATCACCAGCGCCCGGGCGGCAAGGCCCTGCCCCGTCCACCTGGCCAGTTCCGCACGAACCGGGGCCCATTCCCAGGGGCTGCCGTTGATGAACTGGTGCAGCGACTGGAGCACCCTGGGCGCGTCCTCGGCCCCGGCCGCGAGGCGCCGCACCGACTTGCGCCCCGGGGTCTCGAGCATGCCGCGCAGGTAGACGTGCGCCCAGCGGCGCTGGTCCACGCGCGGCAGCGCGTCGAAGATCCTCTCGGCGAACCCCAGGACCGAGACACCGGAGCCCGGCAGTGCGGTTGTGAGCATGACATGACCTCCCCGTGCTCGCACTAGACTGGCGCGCACGGCAAAATAATAGCGAACACCCTCTTTTTTTTGTTGGGGGTACCTTGTCGTACTGACGCATCGTCGGGTGGAGCGCGCCTCCGCGGGCAGCAGCGGTCGGCCGAACCGGCCGGGTTTCCATCGAACCCGGCGCATCTTCGGCAACTCGCGCTTGCCGGGAGGCTCGTGCGCTGCGCAGTCTTGCTACTGGCTAACGGTCTTGGGCTCGGAGAGAGCATGGTGAAGCAGGAGAGGGCGATGCGTACCCGCAACGTCCTTGTACGGGCGGCGGCGTCGCGGTTCGCCCACAACGGTTACGAGGGCACGTCCCTGGTGCAGATCAAGCAGGCGGCCGACCTGTCGATGGGAGCGCTGACGTTCCACTTCAAGACCAAGGGCGAACTGGCCGACGCGGTGGCGGAGAGAGGCAGGTTCGCGGTGCAGGGCACTCTGGAGCGGGTGACAGCGCTGCCGGCCCCGCCGCTGGACCTGCTCACCAACCTGACGGTCGAACTGTCCCGCCTCCTGGAGAAGGACGTCTTCGTCCAGGCGACGGCGCGGCTGGGACGCGAGCGGTCGGACTCGCCCAACTGGTCGACGTTCTGGCTTCCCGAGATCAAGCGGCTGGCCGAACTGGCGCACGAGAACGTGGAGTTGCTCCCTCCCGCGGCGCCCGACGACGTCACGGCCCTGGCCCGGATGCTCGTCGCGGGCGCCGAGACCCTGATCCGGGACGACGGGCCCGACGCGTCCCCCGAGGCCGTCACCGCCGAGCTGACGCGGGTGTGGCGCCTCGTCCGGCCGCGGATCTCCGACCCCGGCCGGTGAGGCGTCCTCCCGGGTACCCGGGAGGACGGGATCAGCCAGACCGGAGCGCCGCCAGGTGCGAGCGGTACCACCGCGCCGCCTCCCCGATCCGGACCAGGGGGCCCGGGCCCGGCCGGCATCCGGCCGTGGTCCACACCTCCTCGGACCGGTACCAGTGATCGCTTGCCAGCAGCGCGAACTGACGCTCGCTCACGCGCCCGGGTACCTCCTCCAGGCGCCGCACGCACTCGGCCCAGCCGAGGTCCCGCTCGACCCCCGGCAGGACCCCGTGTCCGGCCAGCACCGCCATCAGGTCCCGGTTGCGCACCGGCACCGGATGACTGGCGTGGAACACCTCGCCGGCCCCTGGGGCGGGCCGGGCGGCGAGGTCGGTGACCAGCCGGGCGAGGTCGGTCACGCCGACCATCGACAGCAGGCCCCGCCCGCCGTCCCAGCGCGCGGGCACCCGCTCGACGAGCTCGGCCAGCGCGGCCACCACCCAGCGGTCCCCCGGGCCCACGATCAGTCCCGGCCGCAGCACCGTCGCCCCGGCCGCCAACGCGGGCCGCTCGGCGGCGAGTCGGGTCCGGCTGGCCGCCGAGACCGGAGCGGGATCGAGTTCACCGATCGCGGCGCCCCGGTGCGGCCCCGGCCCGTAGACCGCCGCCGTGGAGAGGTGCACGATCCGCCCCACCCCGGCCCGTACGGCCTCGGCCATCAGCGCCTCGGTCCCGGCGACGTTGACCGCGGCGCACTCGGACTCGTCCGGGCTCAGCGACGCGGCCAGGTGCAGCAGCACGTCCGCCCCCTCGCAGGCCCCGCGCAGCGAGGCCGGGTCCGCCAGGTCCGCGGCGAACCACTCGCCGTCGGCCTCGGCCGCAGGGCGCCTGCCGACCGTCCGGACGACCGTCCGTGACGCGGCGGCATCCGACCGGTCCCCCGCACGCCGGCCCCGGAGTTCGCGCAGCACCGCCGAACCGACGAAGCCGGTGGCACCGGTCAGCACGACGCGACGCGCCGTTACGCCTTGGCCCACTCGGCCTCCTCCACCCGGGCCCGAAGGCGCGCATGCGCCTCCGGGGTGGCGACCGCCGGCAGCAGGTAGCGCCACAGCGCGGCCACGCGGTGGGCGAGGTCCTCCCGCCCGGTCGCGATCTGCGAGAAGAGCTGGGTGCCGCTGTAGGAGCCCACGACCACCTGGGCGAACTCCTTCTCGTCCACGTCGGGCAGCAGCTCGCCGCGGCCTCGCGCCACCAGCAGCTGCTCGTGGAACTGGTCCACCCACTGCTCGTACGGGGTCGCGTCCTGCAGGCCGATCTCCCCCTGCTCGACGGCGAGCCGGACACCGGCCCGGAACACGACGTTGCGCCGCAGCTCCCGGGCGACGTGGAAGGTGATGTCGATGATCCGCTGCAGCCCCTCCTCCCCCGCCGGGATCTCCACGTGGTCCTGCTGGCTGTTCATCACGGCCAGGGCGAGGCCCTGCTTCGACTTGAAGTGGAAGTACATCCCGCCCTGGGTCACGCCGGCGCGATCCATGATCTTGCTGATGCTCGCACCGCTGAAGCCGCACTCGTCGAACACCTCCGCCGCCGAACGCAGGATCACCTCCCGCGTCCTCAGCGCCCGTTCCTGCTTGGGTTCCGCCATCAGTCCTCCCGCCCTCGGTCGACAAACATAACGAACACCCTTTATTTTACATCCGGCCCCGGTCATTGCCGTCCGGAGGCCTTGGTTTGCTTAGGGGGAGGCAATCATGCTGCTCGAACAGGTGCGTCCGGTCACGGCCACAGGTCCCGTCCTCACGACCACGGTGGCCCGCGAGTACGTCCACCGTGCCGCGTTCTCCGAGGTGTTCCTCAGCGGCTGGCGCAGCACCGGCCAGGACACCTTCGTCGTCACCGCCCAGTGGCCGCGCAGCCACAGCTTCTACCTCTCGGAGCACGGACTGCACGATCCGCTGATGCTCTGCGAGACGGTCCGGCAGACCCTGCTGCTCCTGACGCACACCGCCTACGGCGTCCCCTTCGGACACCAGATGAGCTGGTCGCACTTCTCCTACGAGCTCAGCCCCGGCGCCCCGGCCATGTCCATCACGAACGCCCCCGCCGAGATCGAACTCCACGTGACGGCCTCGGAGATCAGCTACCGCCGCTCGGTCCCGGTGGCCATGACCATGGACTTCCAGGTCCTTCGCGACGGCGTCCCGCTGGCCACGGCCAGCACCCGTTTCGGCACCCACGCGCCCGCGCTCTACCAGCGGTTGCGCACCGGCCGCGGTGACGTCGAGCGCATGTTCGCCGACGCGCCCGCCCCCACCACGCCCGTCACCCCGAGCACCGTCGGCCGCGACCGGGCCCGGGACGTCGTGCTCACCCCCACCGACCAGTCCGGCAGGTGGCAGCTCAGGGTCGACACCGCGCACCCCGTGCTGTTCGACCACCCCGTCGACCACGTTCCCGGCATGGTCCTGCTGGAGGCCGCACGCCAGGCCCTCCACTCACTGGAGCCGGGCAGGAGCGGAACCGTCCCCGTCTCGATGGACGCCGTGTTCCACCGCTACGTCGAGTTCGACAGCCCCTGCTGGATCAAGACCACCTCCAACGCCCCGCATTCCGGCGAAGGGCGCTGTGTGAACGTCACGGCCTGGCAGAACGAGCGTCTCGCGTTCTTCGCCAAGGTCGCGACCGCCCCGCTCGCCTGACAGTCCGCAGAAACGGGGCGGCGGCGGCCCCCGCCACGGGTGGCCGCCGCCCCGACGACCGCGTTTCAGGCGCTGCCAGGCACCTGGAACGCGGTCCAGAGATCAAACCGCCCACCGAGCGCCAACTCAGTGGGCCGAGCCCGTCCGGGCGCCAACCCGGACAACAACGAGGTTCTGCCGAACCGAAGCCGATGAAGGCTTCTGCCTCCCGATACGGAGACATCCACATGACACGAACACAGGGACCGTGCCGCCCGACTGGAGTGATCCAACTCCCGTACGGGCCAGACATGCCACATGTACAGGCAATATAATGAAGCAAAATCCACGCGATTTCCAGCCGTCGCACGATATCGCCGCCTGGAACGGGCTGCCCCCGCGACAGCGCCGGCAACGGGTCAAAGTCCCCATCCGCATCGTGGAGTCCCCGTTCTACGCGGACGCGGCGCTCAGCGTCTACGTCAAGATCAAGGCACTCGCCCAGCGCCCCGAAGGCTGCACCGCCGGCGCCCGCACCCTCGCGTCCTACCTCGGGCTGTCGAAGTCCACCGTCGAACGCGGCATCTCCCAGCTCCGCTCCAGCGCGCCCGACGGCGTGATCGAACTGCCGGAGAACACCCGCCGCTCCATGCCCGGCGGCTGGGGCACCACCTGCCTGCGCCGGGTGCGGCCGATGACGTCCTCGGAGCGCTTCGTCTGGCTGCCCGTCGCCGCCTGCGAGGACCTCACACCGCGCCAACTGCGCGCGTACGCCGCCATCGCCTACGCCGTGGCCCTGAAGATCGCCCTGACCGAGGCCGAGCTCGCCGGCTACCTGCGCCACCACACGGGCAGCCGCGCGGGCAGCCCGATCACCACGGAAGCCGCCGGGAAGGTGATCGACGGCCTGGAGGCCACCGGCTGGATCACCGTCGAGCGCCGCGCCGGCACCCAGGGCCGGCACCTCTTCACCCTCGCCACGGTCGAACCGGAACCCCGCCCCGGCGACCCGTTCGACCTCTTCGCCACACCCGCGTCTCCTGTTGTTGGTGACGGATCGGGTCCCCGCGTTGATGACGGATCGCTCGCGTACAGAGAAGACCCTATGACTGACCGACCCGAGGACGAACGTCCGCTTGTCCCACCCGCCGGAGGCGAGATACCGGTAGGTGGGTCGGTGCCTGGCCGCCCGGCCGTGCACACGGAACCGGTGCCCCCGGGTGAGCCGGTGGCGGCTCGACTGCCGAGCCCGCGTCTCGCGCTCCGCGCGGGGGAGCACCCCGACAGCAACGCCCCCGAACTCACCTACAGCCCCCGCGTCCACGCTGCCCTCGAACCCGTCCGCTGGCTCCTGCCCCGGGCCAACACCTTCACCCAGCGGCTCATCGGCCGCGAGGCCGGCCGCCAGCTGCGCGCGGGCACCGACGACGCGAGGCTTCGAGCCCGCCTGACGGCCCGCCTGGCCGCCACGACGCCATCGGACATCCGGGACGTCGGCCGCTGGCTGCTGGGCGTCGCACTGCCCCGCTGGGGGTGCCCTGACCCCGACTGCGAGACCGGAGTGCTGTGGTCCTCCGGTACTGCGTGCCGGACGTGCCGGGAAGTCATCACCGACCGCCGGGCCGCGTCCCGCCCACCGGTGGTGCCCTCAGCACCCGCCGGCACCGCCCCCACCGGGCCTGACCGCCTCCCGAGGCTCGGCCAGTGCTGTCCCGGCTGTGAACGCCCCCGCCCGGTGGGAACGTCAGGTCTGTGCGGCGGTTGCCGGCATACCCCGAAGGCCACCACCCCCACGGCAGTCCCGGCCGAACGCTGCACCGGCGACGGCAGCGCACGCTGCGACCGGCCCGCGGCGAACGACGGCCTGTGCTGGCGGTGCAGGGTCCGGAGGACGTCTCGGGCCGGTACCGACTCGTTCCCCTCGACTGAGGCAGGGCAGCCGGAACCGGATCCTGCGGCAAGTCGGTACCAGAGTCGCTTCGGTCGCTCGGTCGCTGCCCACGGGGCTTCACCGGTTCCGGTGCCGGCGGCTCGGCAACCCGCGGCAGCGGAACTCCTGGGCAGTCCGCCGGCTCCCCTTCGTCCTCGGCGGAGCTACTGAAGCGACCCAAGCGACCGAACCCGGCACCTTCAGCCGTGCCTGACACGCGCGACACGCCGCCGTTCTGTCCGGAGAGGCTCAGTCGCTTTCAGTCGCTGAGCTTCAGTCGCTGGACAAAACCCCAGGTCAGAACCCATATACTCACCCGATCAGCGACTGAAGCGACTCAGGCTCGGGTATATAAAGACATTCCCGTGTGCGTGTGCGCGTTATAGACCCGGGCTTGAGTCGCTTCAGTCGCTGATGGGCTTGGAAAACGGCTTCTACCTGCGGAAACGTCGGAGCACCGGAACCAGCGACCGAAGCGACTCGGTCGCTGGCCAACGGTTCGGTCGCTCAGTCTTCCCACGGGCTCCGCCGGTTCGGGCTCGTATGTCCTCGCTCGGCTAGTCTGTGTGAGCTATCTTCTGGACTTCGGTCGCTTCAGTCGCTGATCCGGCATCCGCCAGTGCTCTGACCTGGCTTTTTGCCTTCAGCGACTCAGCCGGCGACTCAAGTCCGGGCAGCTACCGAGCTACCGATCAGCTACCGAACCAAGGGGAAGGGACCAGCGTGACGGCGCCGAAGGCCGTGGGGAGCGACCGAGCGGAGCGTCAGCCGGAGGCGCTCGCCGTCGCTCGCTGGTGTGCCGCCCAGGGGTGGCCCGTCCATCCGCTGGCTCCCGGACGCAAGACCCCGCCGGCCAACTGTCAGGCCTGCCAGGACTCCCCGCACTCCCCCACCGAGTGCATCTGCCCCCGGGTGGGTCGCTGGTGCCACGGCTTCCACGCCGCCACCGTCGACCAGGACGTCATCACCGCCTGGTGGCGAGTCAACCCGGACTTCGGTACGGGCGTCGCCTGCGGCCCCGCGGGCCTGGTCGTCATCGATGTCGACAGCCACCCGGGCCCTGTCCCCTCCCGGGACCGGATCCTGCCAGGCATCCCGATCCACGAGCACGTCAACCTCGACGGCCTGGAGAACGGCTACCACACCCTCGCCCTGCTGGCAGCTCTGCGCGGAGCCCCCGACCCGGCCGGGGACACCGCGACCCTGAGGGTGCGAACCCCCTCCGGGGGCCTGCACATCTGGTACCGCGACCAGGCCCACCACCGGTTCGCCTGCTCCGCGGGCTCCTCCGCCGGCCGGGCCCTCGCCTGGCAGGTCGACGTCCGTGCCCACGGCGGCTACATCGTCGCTCCCGTCACGGCGACCGCCAACGGTGTCTACACCCCGCTGCCCGGTGCCACGGTCCCCGCGCCGCTCCCCAGGTGGCTCGCCGAAGAACTCATCCGCACCGGCCACCTCAAGGACCAGCCCGGTACGCACAGCGTCCCCCAGCAGGCCGTCCCCCACCGGGGACGTCAGGCCGTCGTGGCCGCCGGCGGCGGCAAGCGGGGTGCCGATCGGGTCCTCGACACCGTTCTGCAGGACGTCACCGACTGCGCGGGCACGGCCGAAGGGGTCGGGTTCACCGGCAAGCTCAACCGCGCCGCCTTCACCGCCGGAGGCCTGGTCGCCGCCGGGCACCTCACCCACGCGGCCGCCGAGCGGCTGCTCACCGATGCCGCACACACCGCCCGCCCCTCCCAGGACCGGCACAGCTCCGCCGTCATCCGCTCCGGCCTCGCCGCCGGAGCCCGGCAGCCCCTGCACATCGGGAAGGCGCGCGGATGAGCGACAGCACCCGTAAGAGGACGGTCTTCGACCCCGTGGCCGCAGCGCAGCAGATCCTGGAGTACCCGCCGGTCCCGGGTCCCTCGCAGGCCCCCTGGCACGGCACCGCCGTGCAGGAGAGCCTCTTGGAGGAACCTGCCCCCGTGGCGGCCCAGCAGACGCCTGTTCAGGCCGTCCAGGGCCCCTCGACGGCCTCACCGGTCATTCGGTCCACCCCCGCCCCCGCAGGCCCACAGGCGAGCCCGCAGGGCCTCCTGCCGGACTCCCTGTCGGACCGCGGAAACGCCAAGCTCTTCGTCCACCTCTACGGACGCGACTACCGCCACGTCCCGGGACTCGGCTGGTACCGCTGGGCCGCCCACCGTTGGCAGCTCGACGAGGACGACACCGTCCTGTGGGCCGCCGGCGAGATGGCCGAGAGCATCGCCACCCACGACCCCCGCGGCGTCTACACCAACACCGACCTGCGTCGGCACCGCCGCCGTGCCCTGTCCACCTCGGGTATGAACGCCATGCTCGCCCAGGCCAAGTCCGCCCCGGGGATGGTCCTCAACGCGGCTCTCCTGGACGCCGACGCGTACGCCCTGTGCACCCCGAGCGGCGTGGTCGACCTGCGCACCGGCGCCATCGTGCCGCCCGACCCGAAGGTCCACCACCACTCCCGCTCCACCACCCTGGCCCCCGCCCGGATGCCCACCCCGCGCTGGGACCGCTTCCTCACCGACACCTTCGGCGACGACAAGGAAGGCCGCCAGACCCGCGACTTCCTCCACCTGCTGCTCGGCTACTCCATCAGCGGCGACGTCGGCGCCCAGGTCATGCCCTTCCTCTACGGCCAGGGCAAGAACGGCAAGTCCGTCCTGCTCGACGTCATGATCCAGCTCCTCGGCGACTACGCCGACGCGGCCCCGCCCGGCTTCCTCATGGCCAAGACCTTCGACGGCCACCCCACCGACCTCGCCGAGCTCCACGGCCGCCGGATCATCGTCTGCTCCGAGCTCAAGCCCGGCGACCGCTTCGACGAGGCCCGGGTCAAGCTGCTCACCGGCGGGGACAAGATCAAGGCCCGCCGGATGCGCCAGGACTTCTTCTCCTTCGAGCCCACCCACAAGCTCTGGCTGCTCGGCAACCACCGCCCCGAGGTCGGCACCGGCGGCTTCGCCTTCTGGCGGCGCATGCGCCTGATCCCGTTCGAGCGGGTCGTGCCCGAGGAGCGCAAGATCGACAACCTGGCCCACGTCCTCGTCGCCGAGGAGGGGCCCGGGATCCTGGCCTGGCTCATCGAGGGCGCCCGCCGCTACTTCGCCGGGGAGAAGGACCTCGCCGGCCCCCAGGCCGTCCAGACCGCGACCACGGCCTACGCCGAGACCGAGGACCACGTGGGCCGCTTCCTCAAGGAGGCGTGCGTCACAGGCGAGGGCATGCGGGCCGAACAGTCCCAGCTCTTCGGCGCCTACACCCGTTGGTGCGGCTTCGAGGGGGCCAATCCCGTATCCGGGCGTGCCTTCGCCGCACGAGTTCGGGAGACACTGGGTATGACATCTCCCAAGGAGATGGTCCTGTCCAACAGCCGCAAGTACTACCCGGGCATCGGCCTGATCACCGACGACACAGAGGAGCACCACGCGTGAGCGCGCTGATCGACCCGGCCGAGCTCGCCCACGAAACCGACCTCGTCTGGCTGGAGGACACCTCCGACCTCGACTACGTCCGTCAGTCGCTGGACCGCCTCACCACCCGCCGCGGCCGCCCGGCCTACCACCGCGACGGCCGCATGGTCGGCTACGCGATCCTCGGCCCCGACGCCAAGTCCTCGCGCGCCTCCGGCACCTTCCGCCGGCGCGTCTTCTGGCTCCTGCCGCACGACCGCGACCAGGACCCCGAAGGCCTCTACACCACCGGCGCCCCCTCCGAGGCCGTGGACCCGCGCACCGTCGCCCCGGGCGTCAAGGGCTACAAGACCGAGCGCTCCGAAGGCGGCCCGGCCTCCCCCGCCATGCTCGAACTGGGGATAACGCTTCCGAAGGCCTGACAGCCCGGGGGACGCGGTTCATGGGAGAGGGGCGGATCGGAAACGAGCCGCCCCTCTCCCATGAACCGCAGTGAGACCCGGCGGATGAGACTCGGCGGCTCTGCTCACGGGGACGGACGGCGTCTCGTGGCCACGAAGCCTGTCGGTCCGATGCGGCCCGGGCTTGCGCACGTTCGTGTCGTTTTCCCGCCGGACAACGGCCACCCGCTGATTGCCTTGGGGAGCATGTCCAACGCCAGCAAGTCATCGGTCTTCCGTTCCCTCCACACCCCCGTCCGTCCGCTCGCGCTCGCGAACGCCTGGGACGTGGCCAGCGCCCGTGTCATCGAGGCCGCGGGGGCGGCCGCGATCGCCACCACCAGTGCCGGGGTGGCCTGGTCGCTCGGCGCCCCGGACGGGGACCGCGTCCCCCGGGGCCCGGTGCTGGGGCCCCCGCCACCCGGCTGCGGGAGACGCTGGGACGGGCGCGCCGCTACGTGGACGCCGGCGCGGACGGGACCTTCGTCCCCGGTGTCACGGACCCCGGCGTCATCGAGGACCTGGCCGCGGGTCTGACGGTGCCCCTCAACATCATGGCGGGGCCGGGCACCGCGCCCGTGGACGAACTGGGGGGCCCTGGGCGTGGCCCGGGTCAGCCTCGGCTCGGGGGTGGCACAGGCCGCCTACGCCGCCGCACGGCAGGCGGCACTCGACCTGCACCGCGCCGGCGGCTACGACTCCCTCCGGCGGACCATCGACTACCCGGAGCTCAACGGCCTGTTCACCGACACCAGCTGACCAGGCTCCGGCGTACTCGTTGAAGCACTCGGGCGGTACAGATGAGCGTGCTCAGCCGCGTGATGTGTCAGGGCGCATGTCTCCTGGCGCGCTGAGAGCGGAGAGCCCTTGTTCTCCTGCTGGAGAGACCTGATGATCAGCTCATGCCCATGAGCCGAGGCACCTTCGACGATGTCCCCCTGAGCACGCTGTTCCCCCGGCTGTCCGCCGCCGGCGTCGGATCACTGCGGCGCGCGGCTCGCAGCGTCGGCGAGGCTCGGTCCGAGGCCGCCGCCGCGACGTGGGACTGGAAGCCGGACCACGCGGTCTTCGCAGGCCCGCAGTCCCGGGCCTGCGTGATCCTCCTCCTGTGCGTTGTCCAGCCGGTGAGTGGAAGCGACTCGCCGGAGTTCCAGCTTCAGGTGGGCTGGACGGACCAGGGCCAGCACGAGGTGAGCGCCTCGGTCAACGTGGGCTGCTGGTGCGAGACCGACCACGGCACCCATGACGCCGACGTCCTCGCCCTCGCCGTCGGTGACGAGATCTCGCTGCCCCAGGCCTTCGAAGCCTGCGCCGAGCGCATGACGGCCTGGCTGGCCGACCCTCGCGACGCAGACTTCTGGCGAGCCCGAGAGGGTCTGCCGGCGCGCCGTGTGTAGGGCCTCGTTCGGGCCGATCCCCACTCGGCGCGGGGCCGGGCCCGTGTACGACAGGTCGGCAGTACCGCGTGCGGCCGGTCGTGAACCCGCTGCTGACGATCAGCTCCGGTGCCCTGGACAGCAGTGGCCGGGGCACCGCCATACAGATCGGCAGCTCGGTGTCGCGTCGTTCACGTGTGATGGCGGCGAAGTCGCGGCCCGCTCGGCGGCCACGACCGGGTCCTGGACAGGCGTCCAGGACCCGGTCGAGCCGGGTGCGCTCGCCAGTGGCCAGGGAATCGGGAAGACGCATGATCCAGGCCGCGATCCGGTGCGGTCGCGGGATCGGACGCGGTTCTTCGACGGCGGTCCCGGCCCGCAGGGTCGCGACGTATCTACGCACCACGACCACCAGGTCTTCGACCTCGGGCCAGACCAGGCTCCGGATCTCGCATACGTCCCACGCGCAGCCAACGCTTGCAGTTCTGCGGAGACCTCCCGGAACAATGATCGAAAGTGACTGACCGTCAACCAGCCACGGAGTCCGGCAACAGAACCAAGGGCTCGATCGCAACTGCTCAGCTTGTGATTTATCCACTCGTCTTCGTCGGCGGAACGGGTGATCGAGCTGATCTTCCTGCGGAAGACTGTGTGCGTGACCCTTCCTACTTCGCTTGCCGCTGCTGAGGAGATCCGTGATCACCTCATTGATCAGCTCAACCTCGCCCTGCGCCGGCCCGGGATGTACGGGGGTGAGGTGGCGTTCCGGATCCTGATTGACCACCTGCTGTTCGTCGAGCGCCAGCCCGAGGCGTGGAATCAGCTGAAGCAGAGCTGGGAAGAGCAGGGGCTCTGGACCTCCATCGGCCCCAGCGGGGCCTTCCAGGAGGTCTTCCCCGCGCAGGGTGACTGCTACGAAGTCGCCTCGGTATACGCGGAGTTCGCGCAGCGACGCGGTTGGCTCGGGCCCGATCGGGTTCTCACAGCCGAGGAGTACGAGGCTGTCACAGACCGGGTGCGAGGGTGGGCCGCGGCTGACCGCACCTGGGCTGACGTGACGGCGGAGTTCGGCCCTCCCTCTGTGCTGTTCGGAGGGAACAATCCCTTGTACGGGAAGACGCTTGGCTACCTCTCGGGGGATCCGCAGCAGCCGATGGTGGTCTTCCATCTGTGGAACGGCAGCGAACCGGGGAGCGAACCGTGGCCGCCCGAGCATGCGCAACCGTTGCTTCTCGCAGTGCGTTTCGGCGCCGGCTCGTTCCGTGGATCGTTGACCTTCACCCCCGAGGGTGATCGGAGAAGGCCGACGGTCGAGGATCCTTACCTGCCGCGGTAGCGGTCCGACGGCGAGCGCAGGTCACCCACATGGGGATTTCCAGGACAGCGGACCCGGCCCCGCCTAATTCTGGACCTCCAAGAGGTTCAGAGGCTCGACGCGAAGGCCGTGCTGGTGACCGTGGTGGAACAGGGCGTGCAGTACGAGTCGTTTGCGGAGCTGTCGCGCTTCCGGGGGGTCTTCTACGACTGCCTGACCGGGCGGCGTGACGCGCTGTTCGAGCTCACCGACGCGGTGCTGTGCACCGACGGCCCGGTGAAGACCCTGGTCGGCCTGGCATTGGCTCCCGAGCACCGCCGCGGCCACGGGGCCCTGTACGGCGCGCTGAACCGGGGCCGCCTGGACGTTGAACGGCTGCGGGCCGAGCTGGCCAGTCTGCCGCTGCCCCGTGCCGCCGGTGGCCGCCTGGTGCTGGCGGTGGACGTCTTGCCGTGGCTTCGGCCCGACGCCGACACGAGCGACGCCCGCTCGTTCTGCCACACCTACGGGTGGGGCGACGCCAGGCACCAGATGATCCCGGGCTGGCCGTACTCGTGGGTTGTCGCTCTGGAGTCGGGCCGGACCTTGTGGGTCGCCCCGCTGGACGCGGTGCGGCTGAGGCCGGGCGACGATCTCGCCGCGGTCACCGCCGCACAGCTGCGGGACCTGGTCGAGCGCCTGGTCGCCGTCGACCAGTGGAGCCCAGGTGACCCGTCGGTGCTGATCGCGGCCGACGCCGGCTACGACGTGATGCGGCTGGCCTACCTGCTGCGCGACCTGCCCGTGGAGATCCTGGGACGCCTGCGCTCGGACCGGGTGATGCTCCGCCCGGCACCGCCCGCGCGGAGTTCGCCCGGGCCAACCCGGCTGGTGGGCGGCCGCCCAAGCACGGCAGCGAGTTCATCTTCAAGGACGCCAGGTCCTGGGGCGCCCCGGACGCGGAGACGAAGACGGCGACCACTCGCTACGGCACCGCCCACGCCCAGAGTTGGGACCGGCTCCACCCCGAGCTGCAAGGGCGCGCCGCCTGGCGCGACCACCCCAGCCCGCTCCCGGTCATCGAGGGCACCGTCATCCGCCTGAAGGTCGACCACCTGCCCAGTGGCGGCGACCCCAAGCCGCTGTGGTTGTGGTGGTCACGGCCCGCGGCCGACCCAGCGGAGACCGATCTGGCTTGGCAGACCTTCCTGCGGCGCTTCGACATCGAGCACTTCTTCAGGATGATCAAGCAGACACTCGGCTGGACCGCTCCGAGACTGCGGGAAGCCGAGGCGGCGGACCGATGGACCTGGCTGATCATCACCGCCTGCACCCAGCTCCGCCTCGTCCGCTCTCTGACCACCGACCTGCGACGGCCGTGGGAGAAGCCGGCCGAACCGAACAAGCTCACCCCAGCCCGAGTCCGACGCGGGTTCCGACACCTGCACGCCAGAACCTCAACGCCGGCCGCAGTGCCGAAACCCGCTCGCCCCGGCCCCGGGCGCCCGCCCGGCTCCAAGAACCACCGCCCCGCAAACCGCTACGACGTGGGCCTGCTCCTGGCCACCGGCGAGTCCTACCGCCGACCGGCGCACCACAAGGTCGGCACCAAACCACGCCGCACCGGATAAGTCACAAGCTCAGCCGTGTAGGCCCCACTTGTCGAGGCCGGAGTAGATGACGGCGGTCCGGTACCCGGGTTCGGCGAAGCACTCGGCCTCGCCCGTGTAGACCGCGATCAGTGAGTCCGTGCCTCGCCACCATCCATCGGCCAGTGCTCCTACCTCCGGAACCGGTTCGTAGAGCCCGAGTCGAAGGGCGTCGACGTCCTCGCCGGTGACCTTGGTGATCTGCATGGCCCACATGGCGGCGTGATGTGCGAGCGCGACCGACTCGACCCATCCTTCGACGCTCGCATGCAGCGGCACCCATCTCTCGGCGTGGATTCCGAACTCGCCACGGGGGCCGATCATGAAGGAGAAGGGCACCGCGGTCCGCTGGTCTCCAGCCTCGAACCACCACCCGTCCGTCGGCGTCCGCTCCGGCGTGTCCGGGCGGAGGATTCTCGGTCCGCCGTCATACATCGGCGCCGGGGGAAGCAGCATGCCACCCCAACGTTCCTCGAAGGCCCTGGCCCGGTCGACTTCCGCTGCCGGAATCCCGCACTCCAGCCAGTGGCTCCGATACTGCTCGACCCCCGTGCTGCCGACTCGGAGGCCGTGCGCGGAGACGAAGGATCGAGCCCGGCGGGAGAGCCCATCAGGCGCATCGGCAAGATGACGATTCACCCGATGGACGGTACACAGTGCGGAGGTCTGAGCAGCCCCGGGGCTCCGAACCGGCGGCCTGGACGACCCTCGATCACCTCTTCGCCCTCACCCCCGTGACCTTCACGAAATGTGTGGACAGCCCTGAGGTTCCCCACCCCTCGCTGCGGGTGCGGACAGTCCTGTTCGCCTGACGTTCCCACCCACCACCGGCACTGACGTGCGGACGGGCCCAGAAGGGTTCGCGCGTGCCGCCGTCCGGATGTTGAGGTGGCACGGTGACCGATCATGACGAGGCGGCGACCGTCCGGCCGTTGGCACTGGCCTGGGTGCGCCGACACCTGGAGTCCGGCGAGCGGATCGTCGGAGCCGAGGTGCTGCACGGCGGCGCCACCGCCGACATGCGGAGGCTGACCGTCGGCACGCGGGACGGGGGCACCCGGTACCTGGTACTGCGCTCCTTCGTCGACCCGACCCGGCAGGGCCCGGCCGAGGAACTCCTACACAGGGAGGCCGACGCCCTGACCACGCTCGCCGGAACCGGCGTGCCGGCTCCCGGACTCGTCGCCGTCGATCCGACCGCCGCGCACTGCGAGTACCCCTCGCTCCTCATGACCCACCTGCCGGGCCGGATGGTCCTCGATGACGGAGGGCTGGCGACACGACTGCCCCTGCTGGCCCGTCAGCTCGTGGCGATCCACGTGGTGCGGCCGGCCGTCCGGCCCCGGGAGTACGTGGCGCTGACGACCGCCGACACGGTCGTGACCCCGAGGGCGCCGACGCCGCGGTCTGGGCCACCGCGATCGACGTGATCCGCAGGCCCGCGCCGCGCTACGAAGGGCGGTTCCTGCAGTGGGACTTCCAGCCCGGCAACGTGCTGCAGATGGTGCTTTGAGGCTGGGGGCGGATGATTTTCCGCGGAAAATTCCACTGCCTCAGGGAGACAGCGTCGTCGGTCCGCACAAGGACGCCCGTTCCTGGCCCGCCCGTCCGTCCAGGCGGAGGCGGCGCGATTGTGGTCGGCCGGTCGCGACCTGACGGCCACCGCGCTTTCGTCTGCCGGGTAGCCGCCTGGGCGCCCAAGGCGGATGAGGTACCTGTGCCCCGGAAGGTCATGCGCTTCCTGATTCCATCAGAGGGCCGTGATCGCGGCGGAACGGTCGAGCGGCGTCCGAATCACGACCTGCCGCCTCCCTCTACGCCACGACATGGGTAGCTCCCGCAGCAGCTGGTGGTAACCCGAGGCATCCCGGTACAGGGACTCCAGGAAGAGCACGTGAAGAACCACCGCCAGCTCGGCCTTGTCCGGGGCCAGGGCATGGCGGTGGGTTCCCGGCACCGGCCGGGCCTTGGACACGACGCTCTGCAGCGCGGTGACGTCGATGTCGGTGAGAGAGCCGGCTTCGGCGGCCGCGAGGGTGGTCCGGAGCAAGTCCATGTCGACGGTGCGAACGTTGATCTCCGAACCCGGTGCGGAGGTCGGGGCGGGCGGCACCGGCTCGGGCGGGCTCGCCTGATGGGCCCGATACTCCAGGACGCTGCGGCCCAGCCGGGTGATGCGCGCGGCCCAGGGGGGCCGGACGCCGTCCCTGGCAAGGGCGTCGAGACGGCGGTCGGTGGCGAGCTTGGACAAGCCCTTCTCCGACAGGGTCCGCACGATACTGCTCGGCCGGTACCGGGCCTCCAACGGCTGCTCGCCGATCGTCCAGCCCTGCTTCTTCCGAGCGAGGGACTCGAGTACTGCCCACTCGTCCGAACGTAGTGTCACTTTCCCCTCCCAGAACGTGATGTGGACGGTCATCCTGTCACCCTTGGGATCCGGTGGTTGCCCTGTTCGCCGGAATCGACGAAGGAGTGGACCGGCCACCCGGCAGAGCGGTGCGCCGCCGGCGACCGGCCGTCACCGCCAGCGTCGAATCGACCGGCAGCTCACCCCCACCGCCGTCCGCCACTCCGGACGGCCGTGCCGTCGTCAACGGCGTCACTCCGCAGCCCGATGGTTCCCCACCTTCGAGTGGACCGCGCTCTCGGAACCCGTTCACCGGCACGGTCCACCGTGAACATTCCGCATGAGGACCGCCGCCCCTACGTGCCGTCGCGGGCGTCCTCGGAAGTGGACCGGAGCGGCAGCGGTGAGGCCGACGGGGCGATCCAGCGCGCCGGGAGGCACGGGCCGGTGCCGTCCGGGCACACCCGCGCCCGGGCGGAGAGGGCCGGATCGTCCGGTTGCAGGCCCGTGCGGAGGTAGGCGTACTCGACGACCGTGAACTCCCGGCCGCCACCGAAGTCCACCAGCCGCTGGTGCAGCGGGCCGAAGACGCGGTCGTCGTCGTCCTTGACCACGACTCGTCCCGCGTCACCGGGGAAGACGGTGAAGATCGCCCATCCTCCGAGCCACAGCGGGACCGGTCTGTCCGCCAGGGAGTCGAGCGATGTCGCGAGGACGATCTGGTTGATGCCGTCGCGATCGCTGATCGTGACCAGGCACTCGACGCCGCCGTCCCCCAGCCACACCGCGGCCGCGCGGCTGTGTCCCGCTTCGTCGTCGAGCACGATCATGTCCGCCAGGGACGGCACCGGACAGTCCTCCGGGCTGGCACCCGGTTCGACCGTGGCGTCCACGATCCACTGCGCCGACGCCGGGGCCGGCTCCGACAGTGTCACCCCGTGCCCCGTCGGCGTCGGCAGCACGACGACGGCCGGCAAGTGCACCGTGCCGTAACCCCAACCGACGCCGCCTCCATCGTCATGCCCCGTACAGGCCGCAGCTCCCAGGGCCAACACCACCGCTGCTGCCGCCTGCCCCGCCACCCGCGCCGTCCGCATCACTGCGCCTCCCCCGCGCCGTCCCTCCCTTGTCCTTCCCGCCACGGCGGGCCGTCAGCTTCCGCGAACGACAACAGTCGCGTACCGGCGCGGCGGCGATCTCAGGGAAGGGCCTCCGATTTTCCGCGGAAAATTCCGTGGGGCGGAGAGCTGTGAGGAACTCGGTACGACTGGCCGTCCGCAGTGTGCCGCCTCTCCGCAGGACGTACGTCCTCAGGTGCGACTACCGGCGGTCGCGGATTTTCCGCGGAAAATTCTCCGTGCGGGTCGAGGGCACTCCCGGCGGACCCGGGCGGATGCGGAGGGCGTCCCCGGTGTTCAGGCTTTCCCTCGGGGAGTCGGGCTCGGTCTCCCCTGGTGCCGGTGTCAGTCGAGCATCCGGCGCGCCGTCTCGCGCAGCTGGTCGTCGCGGTGCCTCTGGGCCGGGAAGCCGGTGCCGTACTCGCGCAGCAGCCGGCGCTCACTGGCCGCCCAGTGCGGCAGTTGCGGTCGCAGGTCGGATGGGTAGGGCGGTCCGATCCGGTGGAGTGCCTGGAGGGCCCGTACGCCCACGGGGCGGGACGGGTCGACCAGCGCGGTCAGGACGGGGAGCGCGACGGACGGGTCGCCGGTGATCTGCCAGTGGGCCTCGGCGGCGTGCAGCCGGGTCCAGTCGTAGCCGTCGTCGAGGTAGCACTCGATCAGCGGCAGCAGGGGAGCGGCCGCATCACCCAGGCGTCCGGCCTCCTCCAGCTGTCGGCTGTTCTCGGCGAGCCGGTGCGCCAGCAGGCGCAGGACGGTGGCGGGGTCGTCGGTGAGGAGGGCGGTGGTGACGGCTGCCGCGACTGCGAGCTCGTCATCGGTTGCGCGGGTGAGGGCTTCCAGGCGGTCGAGGAGTCCGGCGTCCCGGATCGCCCAGTCGCCGAACCGGCGGACGAGGGTCTGGGTGGGGCGGTCGCGCAGCAGGCGGGTGAGGTCGGGCAGGTGGGTGCGGGCCTCCTCGGCGGAGAGAGCGGTGTAGAGGCTGTCCAGGTGGGTGGCGTCCCGGTGCCGTAGGGCGAGGCGCTGATGCTCAGGGTCGCGGGTACGGACCGCCAGCGCGGCCAGCGCCTCCGGGACCGGCTCGGGGACATCGGTGAGGAGGCGCGGATCGCCGAGCTGACCGAGGATCATCTGGGCGCGGCGGCCGGTGAGGGTGTCGGTGTGGACGTGGGGGAGGAGGTTGTCGGCGAGCGCCGGGTCGGGGCGGGAAACCCCGAACAGGCACTGGGAGATCACGTCGAGCAGACTGCCGAGGTCCCGGAGGTCGTGCCCGTGGCGGAGGGCCTCGGTGAGTAGGCTGATGGTCTCGTCCTCGCGGTCGCGCCACATCTCCGACAGGTGTCGGGCGCGGCGCGTGCCCCGGCGCTGGTGGTCCCCCTGGGCGATCCAGCCACGGGCCACGGTCGCCAGGGCGTCCGCGTCCTCGGTCAGGATCCAGATGCGTTCGTCGGTGCTGCCGATGCCCGGCGCGAACTCGTGGCTGCCGAGGTCGAATCCGGGGTCGCCTCCGGCCTCGGCCAGGACGGCGACCACGTCGACCGGGTAGGGCTCCTCCGAACGTTCCAGCAGAGCCAGAGCGGCGGCGGCGCGGACAGCCGGCACCGGATCCGTCAGGGCCGACCGGAGACGGCGGCGGGCCGCGCCGCCGTCCGGGTCGAGCAGCGTCAGGACGGTGAGCGCCTCGGCGCGGACAGCGGCGGCCGGGTCGGACACGGAGCAGGCGGTCAGCTCACGCAGCACCACGGGGACGGTCTCGCCGGTGGCCCGGCGGGCAACACGCACCGTGTTGCGGCGCACCAGCGGGTCCTCGTCGCGCAACAGGTGCAGCAGCCCCGCCACCTCCGCGGCGACCCGGGCACACCCCCGCACCTCGTCCTCGTGCACCGGCTCCGCCTCGGTGCCCCCGCATCCGGCCAGGGCCGCCAGCACGTCCGCCCGTTCGTGGCGGGCGTGCACCGCCGCGTGCGCGAGGAAGGGAACGGCCGCCACGGCGGCCGAGGACACCGACCCCTGGTGCAACGCCCGGCCGAAGAACTCGGACAGCGCCCTGTCCGCCAGGTGCCCGTCGTCGGAGTACAGGGCGCGTATCCAGCCGGGGACGTCACGGCCGTCGCCGAAGAAGTGCCCCAGAGATGGCCAGTCGATCGTGTGCAGCTCTTCAGGTGATCTCACATCAGCCCACTCTAAGGACGGGCACGGACAGTGCCCGCAGGCCGCGATGCGTGCCCGGCCCGGATCGGCAGGACGCGGTTCCACTCCCGGCGCCGAGGGGTCGGCCGTTTCGTGGCCTCACCGATTTTCCGCAGAAAATTCTGCGGCTCTTGCTCGGTCGAAGCTGTCCGTCCCTGTCATCGGTCGGCCCGCCGATCGGCTACCAGGAGAGCCGGCCGGTACCCGGGGGATTCATCTCGGGCCTTCAGACGATTGAATGCCCGGGTGGCGAACTGGACACGGATGTACGACTGCTATGGGGACGCTGATCGCGTTCCCGAGCTTCTGGACCGCGTGGAACAGGATGGCGATGCCGAGGCGTGGACGGAACTCGGATACCGGCTGTGCCTGGAAGGCGACCTCGTCTTCCCCGCGAGCTTCGCAGCCCTTCCCCGCCTCGTGCGGCTCGCGTCGAGCGATCCGCGGGCGCGCGCACTGGCCGGCACGATCGTTCGGCGCGCGGCAGGGCACCACGGCTGCGACGATCTGTTCGCCGACTGTGCCGAGGCTGTCGCCGAGTTCCGTGTGCTGCTGGACCTGTATCTGAGGTCGCGGCCGGACGACTACCTCGCGGCGTTCCGTGACCTGCTGGCGGTCAATGCGCAGTACCACTGGAGCGCCGCCCTGGGGGACTTCACGGACGACTTCTACCACCTGGCCTGCCCCCACTGCGGTGCGGAGGTGACGATCGCCATCGGTGACCACGGGCGCTACTCGGCGATCCGGGACTGGAACCTGGGCGACGTGGAGCGACGCGCCCTGCGGCCAGCGGCTGGTGAGGAACTCTCGGGGAGCGGTCGATGGATGCACGACACTGCCGTCCGGGACGGGCAGGAGGCACTCGCGGCCGGGATCAGGTATCTCTTCGGCCGTGCTGAATGCCCACGCTGTGCCAGCGTGTTCAACATCGCGGACGAGTACACGTCCGCCGAATGCCCCGGCCCTTAGCGATCGGCCGTCCAAGCGCCAGCCCTCGCAGACGCCGACCGTACGACAGAGCCACGCGGCAACAGCTGCTCAAGCCGTACCGAACGGATCGCCCTGCCGGGCGGCTCTCGGCAGGCGGGCACGATTTTCCGCGGAAAATTCCTCGTGCCCGGTGCGACCACGGCAGTGACGTGTCCAGCCTCCCCCGCACGGGCGCGTGAACCGGGACCCCGACAGCCCGGTGCTGCCCGGGCCCCTCCGGATGCCTCAGAATTTTCCGCGGAAAATCCTGAGGCATCCGGAGGGCGGCGAGGCAAGACGGCCCGAGCAGCCGCAGAACGCTGTGCGGACGGTCAGGGTTGAGCTGCGGGAGTTCCGCCGCCGTCGGTTCCGCGGGGCGTCCGATCAAGGCGGGCCGGCGCACTCCTGGCGCGGGCCACAGCCTTCAGACCTCAGACCTCAGACGTCACGGCGCCAGCGATCGCCGGCGAACCGGGTCAGCGCGACCTCCAGATCGAGTGGCACCACCTCGGTGGGGCCCAGGTCCCATACCCGGATCCAGTCGTCCGAGCCGGTGAGGGAACGGCCGGTCTCCTGTTCGGCCACCCGCGTGATCGCGAGACAGTACGAGACGTTCAACCCAGGGGAGCCGGTTCCTCCGTCCCTATGGGATCCGACTCTGATCACCTGTACCTTCGCCACGTCTTCCCACCGCAGCCGTAGCTTGCGGCCCTCGTTGATCTGCATGCCCTCGCTGTCGACGCGCAGCCGCGTCGCGACCGCCCGCAAGGCCAGTGACCCGAGGAGAAGCACGCCGAGCACGCCCAGCAGCAGGGGCCACCAGCGCACCGTCAGCAGCCAGGTCTGGCGCAAGTCGCCTTGGAAGCCCGATCCCGAGGACACCGGGGAGACCACCAGGAGGAACACGGCGGTCAGCCCCCACAGATCGAATGCCAAGGTCCGCAGGGCCCCGATGCTCCGCACGCTGCTCCTGAGCACCACTTCGCGTGGTCCTGGGGCACCTTCCGGCGGCCCGGCTGGAACCTCACCGATGAGCCGCGACCGCAATGCGGCGTGCCGGAACTGGTAGACCCCGCCGAACCGCCGGAGTACGCCCAGTCGGCGGCCGTCCTCAAGGAATCCGAGGACATCGCGTGGCAGGCATCGACGCTTCGCCAGGATGAGGCGTGCGGCCGTCCAACGACCCCATCGGCTGAGGGCGATCAGCACCGCAGCCGAGCATGACCAGCTGATGACGAGACCGCCCGCGATGAGGAGTGGATTGCCGTTGAGCCAGTGGAAGAACGCCAGCGAGGTTCCCGCGACGGCCGGTGCGACCACTGCGGATTCGACAAGCGCGATCCTGCGCTCGTCGCGCAGCAACTGCCTCGGCTCGGCCGCCATGTCGGAATCTGCCGCCCGGGTCAGGAGCACACCGGAGAGCAGAGGAAGAAGGAAGAGACACACGCTCGCCGACGTGCTGCCAGGCAGGGCCATGCCGACGGCTGTCGTGGCCGCGGCCGCCATTGCCAGGAACAGCCAGCCACTGTTTCCGGGCGCCGGCCGTCGTGGGCGATCGTCGAAGCCGCTGAACAGGTGCCGTGTGAGCGTCCTCCCGAATGCCGTTGCGATGATGGCGACTGCGGCGACGGCCCCGAGCACCTGGCCGACTCCCTGGACCCCGAGCCCGGGCCGCGGGGGAGCGACTCCCGCGAGGGCGGCCAGCTCGGCGATCGCATAGCTCACCGACGTGCCGTAGACGCCGACGGCGACGATGACGACGGTTCCCCAGATACCCGGCTCGGTCAGTCGGCTCCGCAGCTGCCACCACGCGATGTCCTGGGTGCGTCGGCGGTGAAGCTCGCCGGCCAGGAACTGGAAGTATCCGGGTGCTCTGTTGGACTTCCAACGGCGCACCGGCCTGGCGGGGTCGGGCCGTCGGGGTCCCCGTGTACAGACGGTCGGGATCAGCTTGTCGAGGAGGTGGCGCTCGATGTCCGTCCGGGTGGGCAGCCGTGTCGCATCGAGCAGTTCCCGAGGATCGGCGTTCTTCGGTGCGTACACCGTTGCCGCGAGCCAGAGCATCAGGGGCGAGGAGAGGGTGGCGGCGACCGGGCCTTCGGGATCTTCCTCTATCGCATCGAAGAGCGACTGCCAGGGGCCGAGGCGATCCGGGTGGCACATCTGGGCGAGGTAAGCCCTTCCGGCCTCGGGAGGCACCGGGCAGAGACGCAGAACGGGCACATTGCGCAGCACCGGCAACTCGTCCGCGAAAGGCTGATAGGCCTCCGGCCGGGAGGTCAGAATCACGGGGTCCGTCGCGCCGAGTGCGTGCTCCAGCTCCTTCACCGCGTCCTCGCGAGCCAACGGTGGCATTTCGTCGAGACCGTCGAGCACGGGAACAATCCGTCGATCCTGCACCAGCGACTCCACGGTCGGCCGGTCCAGACCTTTGACGCGGCCCCCGTACTCCTTGACGATGCGACTGATGACCCACTCCTTGATGCTGCCGCCCGGCTCCCAGTCCGGCATCGACAGGATGAGCGGCACGCTCTCCCGGGAGCCGGGGGGTCTGGCTTTCAACAGCTCGACCACCAACAGGACGGCCAAGGACGACTTCCCCGCTTCGCGGGGACCGGTGACCACCAGCTGGCGTGGCGTGAGCGACCGGACCCAGGCAACCAGATCCTCAAGCCCGGCCAGTTCGGGGCGCTCTGCGTTCGGAGTGCTCCAGTGAGCCTGCTCCAGCTCCCAGGGGATCGTCATCGGAACTCGGTGGTGCAGACCACGGACACTGGCCTCGTCGCGCCACTGATCCAGAACCTCGCGGGCCAATCGGTCCAGGGCGTCGCTCTCGGCGTCGGTGGAGGCCGACCATCTGTCCCGAGAGGCAGGGGCAGAGCCCAGATGGACGCCGTAGACGTTGTGTGCTTGGAGCAGGTACTGAGGCGATCCCTCGTTGTGGTTGTGGGTGTGGTTGTGCACTTCTTCAGTCACGCCGACATGCTGTCAGGCCGGTGCCTGCGCGCGAGGGGCTTCCAGCGACCGGTGGTGGCTCTTCGACGGCGTGCGAGGACCGACCCGGGAGGAATGACCTCAGGTGATCCTGGAATTTCACGTCGAGCGACTTTCGCAGGCAATGCCGAGAACACAAAAGACGCATATAAACGATCTATAGACATCATGGTGGGGGTGCGCTCCAGCCACCGTGACCGCGGAGACAGCCGGCGTTGACCAGGCCGGTGACACGGGCCACCTCCGGGAGACGTGCGAAGGCCGACAAGGGGCCGGCCGCCAGGCGGCCGCCGCTCCGGTCGTACTGGTGTACCTACTCCCGTGGGTCGACAAGTATCTCTACGGCCTCAGCACCACCACATCCGAGAGGGCCGCGCTCGTCGAGAAGCTCGACACCTGCGCGTGGCAGCAAGTATCGGCCCGCCGAGTCTTCGGGCGGGCCGGCCGATTGCCCGGGAACGTGGTGCCGGTTTCATCCGTCGAAGCGGAACCAGCGGAAGCCATAGTCGAGAAGTGCCGTCAGAGTCCCGCGACGGTCCGGCCGCTCGTCGACGCCCAGGACACGGACCTACGTTTCGCGGCCGTGAAGGCCCTGTGGGACATCGAGTGCGACCCTGCAGATGCCGTGCCGCGGCTGATCGCCCTGCTCGACACCAGCAAGGACCAGGACCGCCGACGTCCTCGGCCGGATGGGAGGGCCTGCGGCCGCAGCACTGCCCTGCCTGCGGCAGTTGTACGAAGCCGGCCATATCGGGATCCGGGTCCACTCCGTCGCTGCGATCCACGACATCGGCGGCCCGGCCGAGGCCGTCCTGCCTGTGCTGCTGGAGGCATGGGAGGAGAACGACTCGACCGCAGGCCCCGTCGTGGACTGCCTCCAGCGGATGGGACCCGCCGCCGCACCTGCCCTTCCACGGATCCACGCCGAACTCGCCCTCGCCCGCCGAAGCGGCGGCTTCTTCGGGAGCGTCAAGGACGACGATGCACTGCTGCGCGCAGCCCGGGCCGTCATCGACCAGACCGTCTGAGGGCGACACTGCAACCACCGGTGACCCGGGCGGCGGCGGGGCAGGCCCGCCCCGCCACTACGCCCACTGGCTCGCCCCGGTTGCGCCGGCCAGCTCCCGCCGAACGGACCGTAGCGTCTGCGCCAAGGCGGCCTCACCACAGTCGTTCTGGGCCGGCAGGTAGGGAAGCCGTGCCACACCCCCGGCACGGCCGCCTCCGGCCAGTCGGAGTCCATGGGAACACCCCCGTCGCTCCAAGACTCGGTTGGACGGCTTCCCGTGCGACGCCGCGGAGCAATCCCCGCAAGCGCGGGGGTCAGCCAGGCGGCAGTTTGGCCCCAGCGAGCCGACGCACCCGCTGTTTTCATCGGGGTGAAGTAGGTTCTGACCCAACTTCTGTGGAACAGTCACGCTACGTAGATGCAGGCTGATTGGCTAAGGTCTCGTCCTCGTCGAGTTCGAGGACGAGGCGGAGCTCGGCAGGTCGATCGCCTTCCGCGAGCTTGACGAGTTTGTAGGTCCCCCGTGGACCGCCCGGCCGCGGTGACAGAGCGCAGTCGATCCTGGATCCGATCTGATTGATGGCGTAACGGGTCGTGCTACCAGCCAAAGGCCCATCGAGATAGACCGCCGAACAGAAGTTGATCTTGGGAGCGCGCACAACTTCATCAAGCCCGTAGCGTTCAGCGAGATCCTCTGGCGTGAGGCTCGGGTCAACAAGTTCGGTTGCATCTCCGGGCAAGATCATTAGGTGACGGCCGTCCGAACTCATCGGGCCTGCGCTGAGGGTCCCAAGTCGACTCGACATGTCTGAATTCTCTCAAGCCGGATCGGTCGGTGAGAAGGATGTCGGTTGCTCGAAGCGACTAGGCGAGCAGGACCCGCTTTCGTAGGAGCGGGAAGCTGGCGCGCCCGTACATCTGGCGCTTGAGCATCTTGATCCTGTTCACGGCGCCCTCGACGTGTCCGGAGTTCCAGTGCGTGGTCAGTCCGGCGTGGACGGCGGCGTAGTCGCTGTTCAGGCCGTTGGCGAAGGTGCTGATCCCGGGCAGGCCGGCAGCTTTGGCTTCGGTGATCCACTCGGGCAGGCGGTCGCCGTCGAGGAGGGTGAGCATCTCGGCGAACGCGGTGACCAGGTGGGCGGTGGTGTCCAGTTCGGGGCAGTGAGCCAGGAGGGCCTTGCGCCGGAGGGCATCGTCGGCGGTGAGGCCGTCGGGGTGGCGGGTGAGCCAGTCGGTGGCCTCGCGGACCGTGGGCGGGCGCGGTGGTGGCGGGCCGTCCGGGAGCAGTTCGCACTGCTTCCATGTGGCGAGCTGGGTGTATCCGCCGCGGTAGCCCCGGGCGGTGATCTCACCGAGCAGCGCCATGCCGCTGATTTTGCCGCTCGTCTCCTCCCAGCGCCGCAGCATGTAGGGCTTGTAGGGGTCGAGCTTGACGGTGCGCGGGGCCTGCGGGCCCTTCATCAGGTCCTGCCACTTCTCGGCCTCCGCGTAGCGGCGCACGGTATTGCGGCTCCAGCCCAGGTGCTTCGCGACGGCGCGCTGGCTCATGCCGCTGTTCAGGAGCCCGTGGGCGAGGGCGTGGTTGGCGCGCCGCCGTTCGGCGACGCGCCCGGCCGGGTTCACCGGCTGGGCATCATCGGCGTTGCCGGCCTCGGCGGGTAACGGGTTCTCCCACCGGGGTTCGGGCTCCGGCTCGGACTCGGGAACGCGCAGGCAGGCGCGGTGGTCGGTGACGACGCGCTCCACGGCGCGGACCAGGTTCGCCCACAGGTGATAGCGGTCTGCCACTTGCAGGGCCTGCGGTGCCGCACGGTCGGCCGCCTCCGCGTAGGCGCTGGCACGGTCACGTGCGATCACCTCGATCTGCGGGTGCCCGGTCAGCCACGGGGCGAGCGTCGCCGCGTCGCGCTCGGGCAGCAGGTCCAGGACCTTGTGGGTGACCGCATTCGTGATCACCGTCCCGTAGGTCTGGCCCTTGCGCAGTGCGAAGTCGTCGACCCCGACCGCCACCGGGGCCCCGACGGCCGGGTCGGGCAGGTCCATCACCCGCCGCAGCAGCGTGCTCCGGCTCGCCCAGATGCCCAGCAGCGAGGCCATCCGCGCTCCGGCCCGCCCGGCAAGCGCCAGACCCAGTCCGGCGACCGACGAACGCTGCCGCTCGGTGACCTGCCCGTGGCGACGTGTCAGTCCGCCGACCTGTTCGACGAACGTCCGCCGTCGGCACACCGGGGCCGGGCAGGCGAAGCGGCGCACCCGCAAGACAACTGTCACGGGCCGCCCGCAACTGGGCAGATCCGACGGGTAGCGCAGGTAGGAGCCGTGGACCCGCTCCGACCACGCCCCGCAGTCCGGGCAAGACGCACCCGGAGCAGCCACGCGGGCCGCGACCCGCACCACCGCACCGGACGCTTCGACACCGACGACCTCCACCTGAGGTAGCGACGGGGACAGCAACTCACCGAGCCACGACCACGATTGCGACACACCCGCCGACTGTCAGCCGTCCAGGCGACTCGGACGACCAGTTCCGGACGATCTCCATCCCCCGCCAGCACCCATGACCCGTCACCCAGTGTCACCAGTCACAGAACCTGGGCCAGACCCCACCAGCTCGGTCGCGGTGAAGATGCGGTGCTGGGCCATCAGCTCACGCAGCCGCCAGGTGTAGCCGACCTTGCGCTTCATGCCTGCCTCCCGTTTTGGGCTTGGAGGGCGGCGGCGACGGTGGCGTCCAGGTGCCGGCGCAGGGTGCGGGTGCGGAAGTCCGAGGAGACGCAGGTGTAGATGGACGTGGTGCTGGCGTGCTCGTGGCCGACCTGTTCCTGGACGAAGCGGGGGTCCCAGCCGTCCTCGATGAGGTGGGTGACGTAGGACCTTCGGAAGGAGTGGTAGTCCAGGCCGTCGTCCAGGCCCAGGGCCTTGCGGTAGGCGATGAAACGGGAGTTGATGCGCTGGCAGCCGATCCGCAGTCCGCGCTCGGACGGCCAGGCTGCCGGGTTGCCGTCGGTGCCCAGCAGCGGGCGGACCTCGGTGAACCACTCGTCCAGGACGTCGGGCGTCCAGCCGAACACGGTCAGCACGCCGCGGCGCTTGGGCGGTGAGCCCTTCTTGGCCTTGCCGAACCGGACTTGGCAGCGGCCGAACTCGCCGCACTCGGCGCCGTGCGGGTTGCGGCCGAAGTCGGCGGCGTTGAGCATCCGCGTCTCGTTGCGCCGCAGCCCGTAGGCGTAGGCGGTCTTGAACAGGGTGGCGTCGCGGAACGCCGGCAGCCAGCCCTTTCGGCCGAAGGCCCTGATCCGGGTGTCGGCGTACGCATGGATGTGCTCAGCCACGTACGAGTGAACGGGGTCTGTCGCAATCGGTGTGATCGAGCCCGGGGCGGCTCGGCCTTCTGCATGGTCGAGCTTGGGCTGGTGCGGGCGGCTCGATTGTGAAACGCTCACGAAGTCGCTTCAACAGGTGCCGCCGGGGCACCCGAGGTCCAGTGGACCGAACCAGCGGGAGTAAGAGGCGGTGCAGGCGGCAGCCGTAGGCGTGGCGCGCGATCAGCGCCCTGAGTAGACCCCGCTGGATCCCGGTATACGTGGTGGCGCCACGACGGCGCCGATCATTTGCTCAGGGCGGGTCAGGCCCCGAGAAGTATCCGTTTACGGAGAAGATCGAGGCTGGCACGGCCGTATCCCTGACGCTTGATCAGCTTCACTCGCGTTACCTGGCCTTCGACCTGGCCGGAGCTCCAGGGCAGGGACAGTCCGGCGATGACGGCGTTCTCGTCGTACTGGAGTCCTTGGGCGAACGCCCGGATGGCCGGCAGGTCGTCGCGCAGGACACCGCTGATCCAGGCGGGCAGTTTGTGGCCGCGCAGGTTGGTCATCATGTCGGCGAAGCTGCGGACGTGGCCGGTGGCGGCCTCCAGCTCGGGGCAGGCGGCGTGGATCTCCTTGAGGTCGAGGGCCTCGTCGGGTCGTAGGAGCTCTGGCCGGGTGGTGATCCACTTCAGGATTCGGCGGGGCCGCGGGGCGGAGCGAGGTGCTGGTGGCACGACGGTGGAGCTCTTGAGCAGGCGGATGTAGCGGCCGACGCCGTCTCGGCTACCTTCGTAGCCGAGGGCCTGCACCTCCCGGTGAAGCTGGCTGGCATTGCGGCAGCCCTCGTTCCACCGCTGGTGAAGGTAGGACTTGAAGTCGTCAAGCAGGGTGGACCGGTTGACCACCTTGACCAGGACTTCGTCGACACTGCCGGCTCGGGCGTACCGTCGCACGGCGTAGTAGTCGAGCCGCAGGTCGCGGCTGATGCCCTTCAGCGATCGGCCTTGGGCCAGCAACTGGTGCACGGCGGCGTATCGTTCCCGCATCGTGGCCACGATGCGGCGCTCGCGCCCACGGACGTCACGCTCGGCGTCCGGCAGAGGAGTTGGCGAGTCTTCGTGGCTGTCCGCGAGCTGGCGGGCCTTGGTGCCGTAGGCCTGTCGGACGCAGGTGTAGTGTCCGGCGACCGTCTTCTCCACCACTTCGGCGAGGTTGTGCCACAGGTGCCAGGCGTCCGCGACCTGCACGGCCTGCGGGGCGCCGAGAGTGCAGCCCTCGGAGTAGGAGCGGGCCCGGTCCCGGCAAATAATCTCCACCTCCGGATGCGCCCGCAGCCAGGCCGCCAGCGAGTCAGCCTCCCGTCCGGCCAGCACGTCGACGGGCTCCCTGCGTTCCAGGTCCACCAGGATCGTGGCGTACTGGTGGCCCTTGAGCAGCGCGAAGTCGTCCACGCCGAGTACCCGGACCTGGGTCACGGCCGTCTCGGGCAGAGCGCGGGTGAGGCGGAGCAGGGTGTCCTTCGCGACGTCGACTCCCAGCGCGGCCGCCAGGCGGGTTCCTGGCCTGGCGGCAACCGACAGCGCGATCGAGGTCAGCGTCCGCCAGGGCAGTGGTGTGCGACGGGCATGGGGTGTCGTCAGCCCGTTCACCTGCTCGACGGACGTGACGGTGGCGCAGGACGAGTTCTGGCAACGGAACCGTCGGACCATCAGCTCGATTACCACCCTGGCGCCGCCGATCGCGGCATCGGCCAGCCGCCGGACGTACCGCCCATGAACCCGGGACGACGCCAGCCCGCAGCGGGAGCACACCGCCGTGGCGGCTTTCGCGCGGGCATGGAGCCGTACTCCGGCAGCCGTCCGCTCGACCCACTCGACCGACACGGCCGTCAGGTGAGGAAGAAGTAACTCAAGATCACGGGAGTCGCACGCCGAACATGATCACAGAAGGTGCCACTACTGCGGGCCCGATCACAGCGATTGCGACAGACCCCGTGAAACGTGCTCACCGCGCGCAGGCTTGGGTGCTGTGTCGAGCTCGGTTCGGCCGGTGGAACTGGGGCCGCTGTTCTACTGCTCGGGCGATCCGGCAGGTACGGGCAGGTCGAGGACCCGGGCAAGGGCGGCGGTGACAGGAGCCTGGTGGTTGGGCAGTCGCCAGCGGGCCCAGTCGGCGGCCAGTGCGAGGAAGCCGGCCAGGTCGTGCTCGGCACCAGCGAGCAGGCTGCGGAGTTCAGTGACGGGTAGTTCGATCACCGGGCTGTCGCTCTGTTCGGCGTTGACCGTGAGCCGGACGGTGTCGCCGGTGCACTCCGCGACCGGTGACACGGGTTCGTGGCCGAAGCCGAGCAGGCCGCCGCTCTCGACGAACCGGTGCCAGTCGCGCCAGTCCTCCAGCCCGTCGCAGCAGCCGGGCAGGAACACGGTGCCGGTGGTGGTGTCGGTGATCCGTAGACCGCCGGCCGCGAAGAGGTTGTCGAAGGTCAGCAGTCCGTGAAGGAGAGAGCCGAGCGGGTCGGCGGGCCGGGGAGGGCGGCTGTTGGCGGGGTCGTCGTCGGGGTCGATGTCGTTGCAGCTGACGATGCGCATCACCGCCGTCCCGACCTCGGCGGGCGAGAGTCCGCCGCTGAGGGGCAGGAAGCTGGCGGCCTCGGTCTCGGAGACGGGCCAGAGGTCGAAGCCATCAGGGCTGCGGATCTCCAGGACGGGCTGCATCACGATCACCCGGCGAAGTGTTCCGCACAACCTGCCCTCAGCGCCTCCCGATTACGCGAGGCGCCGCGTTCTGTCGAGCCGGGTTCAGCGTGAAACCTGAGCACCTTCAGCTGCACCGCCCTGGGCAGACCCGGGTGTACGCCGACACCGTGCGGGCGGTGAGCCTGCGGTGCGGCTGACCCCCGGGCCTGCGGGGAAGACCTCCAGGAGGACCCCGTGAACGCCGCCATCACCGGCTGACCCCCGCGCTCGCGGGGAAGACGCCGTGGGGGCGAGGCGGCCCTCGGCGACGAGCGGCTGGCTGCGTAGGTGAGAGGTGACAGCACTTATCGACGAGTTTGGGCAGCAGGTTGTGATCAACAGGCCGCGGAATATCGGCCAGACCTGACAGCACCCAGGCTGGGGGCGGGCGTGTCGGTGGCCTCCGGAATGATGCCCCTTATTCGAGGCCGACGAGAGGGACTGTGATGGATGACGACCTTGGCGACCTGATTCACCTCGCTGATCCGCCAGGAACGAGCGGTCACGTGGTCTCTCTCCGGGTGCTGGAGCGGGTCCCGGGCAGCGACTTCCTCGACTGCGAGTTCGTTGTGGAGACCGGGACCATCAACGGCAGCTTCCCTGTCGGCATCACGTCCGATGACCTCGACGCGTGGGAGGAAGCCCTCGACAAGCTCGCTGATAGTCGGTTGGTCTCGTGGCTGAACTCCGGTCGGTCGGTCCAGCTCGGGATCAAGCCGTTGCGGCCTGGTGTGATCGGAGTGTCGATCCATGACGGTCCGTCGTCGCAGGTGACGGTCAGCCTTCCTCTCTTGCCGCCAGCCGGCTGGATCGAGGATCACCGTGCGCGTCTTGAGAACGTGCGGCGGGTGCTCGCGGGCTGACCTTCCGGTGCGGTGTTCGGGCTCCCGCCCAACGATCTCCCCGAACACCGCACTCAGTTGCAGTTGTCAGCCGACCGTTTGCTGTTCGGCGCGGGCGCGGGTGGTGGCGAGACGGTAGGAGTCGGTGCCGGTCTCGATGATGTTGCCGCCGAAGGTGAGTCGGTCGACGATGGCCGCGCAGAGACGGGGGTCGGTGAAGGTCTTGGTCCAGCCGCCGAAGGACTCGTTGGAGGCGATGGCGACGCTGTTCTTCTCCTCGCGCTCGGTCAGGACCTGGAACAGCAGTTCGGCGCCCCTGCGGTCGAGTTCCATGTATCCGAGTTCGTCGATGCACAAAAGGTCGACGCGGCCGTAGCGGGCGATGGTCTTGGCGAGCTGCTTCTCGTCGGCGGCCTCGACGAGCTCGTTGACGAGCTTGGTGGCCAGCACGTACTTGACCCGGAAGCCGGCCATCGCGGCCTCGGTGCCCAGCGCGATCAGCAGGTGGGATTTGCCGGTTCCGGAGTCACCGATCAGGCAGAGCGGCAGGCTCTTCTTGATCCACTCGCAGGTGGCGAGGGTGTGGATCATCGCGGGGTCGATGTTCGGGTTCGCGTCGAAGTCGAACTTCCGCAGCGACTTGTCGCGGGGGAATCCGGCGGCCTTGATCCGGCGCTCGGAGCGGCGCCGGGCCCGGTCGTCGCACTCGGACATCAGCAGCTCGGCGAGGAACCCGAGGTAGGACATCTGCTCGCGCGAGGCCGCCTCGGCGAGCTCGGGGAACTGAGCGCGGATGGTGGGCAGCCGCAGCATCCGGCAGGCCTGGTCGACGGCGGCGTTGGCGGCCTGCTCGGTGAGTCCTCGCTGGCGGGGGAAGGTCACGGTGCTCTCCTTCAGGTGGTGGTCGGGCGGTCCGGCCGCCGGTGTCGCAGCAGCTGGTCGTAGTGGGCCACCGAGGGCAGCGGCCGGGTGTCGGGCGGCAGGTGGGCCAGGCGCCGAGCGGTCAGCGACGTCACGCTTGCCCGGCCTGTCGCCAGCGGCTCCGGCTCGGCGGGGACCGCTGCGGTGTCTGCCTCGGCGGCCTTTCGGGCCTCCAATGCGACGGCGTCGGCGGTCAGCGCGCCGGCCTTCAGGGCGACTGCGAGGCCTGCAACGAGGTGCTCGTGGGGCAGGTGGCGGCTCAGCAGCAGGACCTCGATCAGCGCGCGGGTGCCATCGCGCTCGCCGTGGGCCTTGCGGGCCGCTGCCCACCAGGCGTCGTGGACCGGGGTGAACCTGCCCGCGGAGCGGGCCTGTTCGAGCGCGGTCGCCCCCGGCAGGGCACCGGGCTTGCGGACCAGAACCTCCAGGTAGTGATCCAGGTCGAGGCGGGTGCCGCCCTTGGCGATCAGCCGCTCGTGCCGGGCGACCTCCTCCCGTCCGTCATGGACGACCACCTCGGAGGCGTGCAGCATCACGCGGACGGTGCGGCCGATCAACCGCACCGGCACCGAGTAGCGGTTCGTGCGGACGCTGATCTGGCCGTATCGGTCGACCCGCAGCGTGAACAGCCGTCCCGTTTCGAACGGCTCTTCCGGCAGCGGCGCCAGCAACGGCTGCTCGGCGGCGAAGTACTCGCCGACGGTGCGGGGCCGGGAGCGGATCCGGCGGGCGTTGTCCTCCTCGTCCCACTGGTCGATCATGGCGTTCAGTTCGGCGAGCGTGGCGACTTCGGGGACGGGGACCAGGTGGTTGCGGCGGAACCAGCCGATCTGGCCCTCGACGCCGCCCTTCTCGTGGGCGCCGCGGATGCCGGGCTGGCAGTAGAGGGCGTCGAGGGCATAGTGCGAGCGGAACGCGGTCCAGCGGTCGGCCTCCACCCGCTGGCGGGAGAAGCCCAGCACCTGGGCGACCGCGGCCCTAAGGTTGTCGTAGCGGACCTTCCCGGTCGGCACCCCGCCGAGCACGTTGAGAGCGTGGACGTGGCCCTCGAAGAACGCCTCCTGGCCGGCCGAGGCGAAGATGCGGTGCACCGCCTTGCCCGAGTAGGACAGCCGGAACGCGAAGAGGTAGCAGGTCACCAGCTCACCGGCCAGACGCACCGTCACGTCCCCGAAGTCGACCTCCGCCTCAGCACCGGGCTTGTGGGTCTGCGGCACGAACGCGTCCACCGTGCCCCGCCCCGCCTCGACGCGGATCTCCTCGCGCCGCGACGCCACGTAGCCGCGGACCATCTGGTAGGAGATCTCGTCCGCACCGTGCTCGTCCACCAGCCGATCGAAGATCCGCTTCACCGTGTGGCGCTGCTTGCGCGGCGCGTCCAGGTCGGCCCGCAGCATTTGGTCGATCAACGGCTTGAACGGGTCCAGCCTGGTCGCCCTGGGCTGCAGCTTCTTCCGCGGCTCCGGCCAGGCCGACGACAACGCCTTCTGTACCGTGCGGAACCCGACCCCGTACTTGCGCTCCAGCGCACGACCGGACAGGCCCGCCCGGGAGTCGCGGCGGATAGCCGCGTACAGATCGACCTTGGACTTCGGCAGCACCCATGCCCCCTCGTCGTGCAGAGCACAACCATGGTCCCGAAGCAAGCACTCAGGCGCTGTCAAAACTCAGCGACATCACTCTCCCGTGGCACAGGACGCTGTCGTCGCTGACCGACAGGTGCTGTCACAACTCACGTATAAAGCCAAGCGGCTGACCCTCGCGCTCGCGGGGAGGACCCTTCGCGACCTGCACCGTTCTGACGGCTTTGCCATTTCTTGACCAGCCTGCCGAGGGCAAGTCCGGCCGGCCTGTCGAGGTGTCAAGGAGCAGCGTCCGTCGCGCAGACGGCCATGATGGCGATCGCTGTCGGATGCCCGGGCGATGTCTGGTTCGGCCCCTGGGCGGACGAAAGGAGGGTGCTCCGGTCCGTGTCCCGTGGGCGGCGGGCTGTTCAGCGTGCGTCGGCCTCGTCGATCAGGTACTGGAGTTCGTCGAAGATCTGGAGTACGACGACGACCAGGACATGGTCGGCGACCATGAACTCCACCACGACACCGGGCGCGGCGTACGCCTTGCGCAGGTGCTCGTCCGGGCCGAGCGGCGCCGTCGCCGTCTTGTGGTACGGATCGCGGGCGAGAACGGTGAGCGCGCGGTCCAGGAGGTCGCGCCGGTCAGCGGGCAGGGCATCGAACGTCGCCCTCGCCTCGACGGTGTACTGCACCCGGTACGTCATGCCCACACGATAGCCGGGCCAGATCCCCCGCCGGGAGAGAGTCCATCGACCGGTGACCTGCCCCCCGGGCACTGTCCGGGACGGCCGACCCCCGCGCTCGCGGGGAAGACCCTTCGCGACCTGCATCGTTCTGACGGCTTTGCCAGGCCTTGACCAGCCTGCCGAGGAACACGAGGCGGGCCGGCCTGTCGAGGTGTCAAGGAGCAGCGCCCATCGTGGCAGACGGCCACGACACCGTTCTCCGCGGACACCGTTGAAGGCCTGGGCGGTGTTTGGGCCTGTGTGGGCGGGGCCGGGGGAGGAGCCACCATCGAGGGCGGCGGCACCCGGAATCCTCATGTCGGCAACGGGTGAAACGAGGTTCTGGATCACTTTCAGTGCTGATGTGACTGATCGTCATTGCCTGTGCCGGGAACGGGTGCCGGTCACACGGCGAGGAGAACGCGCTTGCATAGGAGGTCCAGGCCCGCGCGGCCGAACATCTGCCGCTTCAGCATCTTGATCCGGTTCACCTGCCCCTCCACCGCCCCCGAGCTGAACGGCAGACTCAACCCCGCCACCACCGCCCCAAGATCAGAACCGATCCCGTTCACAAACGACACCAACGATGTGTGATCACTTTCGGTGGTCTCCGAATGGGACGGCGCCACGTGCGTGATGATCAATGGCCGTGAACAAGGTGGATGCTCAGGAAGTCCTGTTCCCAGACCTGGACGACCTGGAGATAGCGAACATCGAGATCGGCAGCGATACCGTGACCGTCGCGGCCGGCGCGCGGGCGCCCGAGGCGGTCTGTCCGGCCTGCGGCGCCGGATCACGTCGGGTCCACAGCCGCTACGAGCGCCGGTTGGCGGACTCGGCAGTCGGTGGCCGACAAGTCATCGTGAAACTGCAGGTCCGGCGCTTCCGCTGCCCCGCGACGTTGTGTCCCCGGGCGACATTCGTCGAGCAGGTCGCCGGGCTCACCTTCCGCCACGGGCGGCGGAGCCTGCGGCTGCACACGATCCTGCAGGCGGTGGCCTTGATGCTGGCTGGCCGAGCCGGCGCCCGACTGTCCGACGTCCTCAGCTCGAAGGTCAGCCGCTCGACGCTGCTGCGGCTGATCCGCGCGATGCCCGACCCTCACACGCCAACACCGCGAGTACTTGGAGTCGATGACTTCGCCCTGCGCAAGGGACACGTCTACGGCACCGTACTGATCAACATCGAGACCCGTCGCCCCGTCGATCTGTTGCCCGACCGCGAGGCCGCCACCCTCGCCCACTGGCTGACCGAGCACCCCGGCGTCGAGGTCATCTGCCGCGACCGCGCCACCGGCTACGCCGAAGGAGCCCGCCTCGGCGCACCGAACGCGGTCCAGGTCGCGGACCGCTGGCACCTGTTCCACAACCTCACCGAAGCCGTGGATCGTGCGTCACCCGGCACTCCACCCAACTGCGCGAACCCGCCCATGTCCCCACCCCTGAGGAATCCGCGGCAGCCCTCGCCAAACTGCAACTGATCACCACGACCGCGAAGGCAGACCGGGGCGCCCACCGCTACGCGGACCGCACCCGCGAACGGCACCAGGCTGTGCATACCCTCCTCGACCAGGGCCTGTCCCGGCGGGAGATCAGCCGCCGACTGGGCCTGGCCCGCGGAACGGTGCGCAGGTTCGCCCACGCCGCCGCCCCCGAGGAGCTCGTGGTCGGCAAGTGGCAGGGCCGCACCAGTGTCCTGGACGACTACAAGCCCTACCTCCACCAGCGATGGCAGGAGGGCTGCACCACTGCGAAGACGCTCTTCGACGAGATCAAGGCCGCCGGCTACACCGGTGGCCTGACGGTTCTGCGCGACTACCTGCGACCCCTGCGATCCGGCGCCCAGCCACAGGATCGCTCCACCCGGCCGCCCTCGGTCCGCGACGTGACCACCTGGATCACCCGTCACCCCGACAGCCTCACCACCGACGAGACCCTCAAGCTCAAGGGCATTCTCACCCGCTGCCCACAGCTCGACGTCACCGCCGACCACGTCCGGACCTTCGCCGAGATGATGACCGCCCGCACCGGCCGCGACCAGCTGGCCGGCTGGATCGACCAGGTTAAGGCCGGCGGCCCGCCCGAGTTGGTGTCGTTTGTGAACGGGATCGGTTCTGATCTTGGGGCGGTGGTGGCGGGGTTGAGTCTGCCGTTCAGCTCGGGGGCGGTGGAGGGGCAGGTGAACCGGATCAAGATGCTGAAGCGGCAGATGTTCGGCCGCGCGGGCCTGGACCTCCTATGCAAGCGCGTTCTCCTCGCCGTGTGACCGGCACCCGTTCCCGGCACAGGCAATGACGATCAGTCACATCAGCACTGAAAGTGATCCAGAACCTGAAACGAGGACCACGGACAGCGGATCAAAAGCGGGTCACTTCGTGATCTCTTGATGATCCTGACTTCATGGGTACGGGAGTCAGGAGGAAAGAGGTGATCGGAGTGGAGGACTGGGCTGAGATCCGTCGGCTGCATCGGGCCGAGGGGTTGTCGGCGCGGGCGGTGGCCCGGCAGCTGGGGATCTCCCGGGGCACGGTGGCGCGGGCCCTGGGCTCCGATCGACCGCCGGTCTACCAGCGGCCGTTGAAGGGCTCGGCGGTGGATGCGGTGGAGCCGGCGGTCCGCGAGTTGTTGCAGCAGACCCCGACGATGCCGGTCACGGTGATCGCCGAGCGGATCGGCTGGGACCGGGGGCTGTCGATCCTGCGGGAGCGGGTGCGCGAGCTGCGGCCGGCCTACCTTCCCGTCGACCCGGTCTCGCGGACGGTCTACGAGCCCGGCGGGCTGGCCCAGTGCGACCTGTGGTTCCCGGAGGCGGACATCCCGCTCGGCTACGGCCAGAGCGGCCGTCCGCCCGTGCTGGTCATCGTCTCCGGCTACTCCAGGATGATCACCGCCAGGATGCTGCCCTCGCGGCAGACCAACGATCTGATCGACGGGCACTGGCGGCTGCTGACCGGCTGGGGCGCCGTTCCGAAGACGCTGGTCTGGGACAACGAACCGGGCGTCGGCAGGGGCCGGCCGACCAGCGAGTTCGCCGCCCTGGCGGGTCTGCTCGCCATCCGGATCCACTTCTGCCGGCCCCGCGATCCGGAGGCGAAGGGTCTGGTCGAGCGCGCCAACGGCTACCTGGAGACCTCCTTCCTGCCAGGACGCACGTTCGCCGGACCCGGAGACTTCAACACCCAGCTGACCGCATGGCTGCAGAACGCCAACCGCCGCCGGCACCGCGCGATCGACGCCCGGCCCCTCGACCGTTGGGAGACGGACAAGGCGGCCATGCTGGCCGTCCCGCCCGTCGACCCGCCCACCTGGTGGCCGCTTCGCACCCGCCTGGGCCGCGACCACTACATCCGCGTCGACACCAACGACTACTCCGTCCACCCCCGCGCGATCGGCCGCCTCGTCACCGTCCGGGCCGACACCGAGGAGATCACCGTGACCTGCGGCGACGACGTG
Source organism: Kitasatospora sp. NPDC056273 (assembly GCF_042268845.1). Taxonomy (NCBI): domain Bacteria; kingdom Bacillati; phylum Actinomycetota; class Actinomycetes; order Kitasatosporales; family Streptomycetaceae; genus Kitasatospora; species Kitasatospora sp. NPDC056273. The sequence continues at coordinate 68,633 of NZ_JBHJSJ010000025.1, forward strand.
GTGGCCCGCCATGCCCGCTGCTGGGCCCGCCACCAGTCGATCACCGACCCCGAGCACGCCGCCGCGGCCCACCGCCTGCGCGAGGAGGTCCGGCAGCAACGGCCCGCCCGCGCACGCACCGCCCAGGCCCGGCTCCTGGCGCCCGACGGCCTCGGCGTCGAGGTCGAGCAGCGCGAGCTGGCCACCTACGACCGTATCTTCACCCTCATCGAGGGCGGAGCCGGAAAGGAGGACCCCCGATGACCCCGACCACCGCCCCCATCAGCCAGAACACCACCACCGCCAAGAGCGGCCGTCCACCCGATACACGCGCTGCCCGCACCGGCCGGCAGACCGCCGCCGACCTCGTCTTCCTCGCCCGCGCGATGAAGGCCCCCGCCCTGCTGGACGCCGCCGAGCGCCTGGCCGAACGCGCCCAGGCCGAGTCCTGGACCCACCTCGAATACCTTGTCGCCTGCCTGCAACGCGAAGTCGCCGCCCGCGACAGCCACGGCGGAGAGGGCCGCATCCGCGCCGCGCATTTCCCCGCCATCAAGACCATCGAGGACCTCGACCTCGCGCACCTGCGCGGGCTGACGCGCCAGCAACTCGCTCATCTGGGAACATTGGACTTCATAGCAGCCCGGGAGAACGCAATTTTTCTGGGCCCGCCCGGGACGGGCAAGACACATCTGGCCACCGGGCTCGCCATCCGGGCCTGCCAGGCCGGGCACCGGGTCGCGTTCGCGACCGCCGCCCAGTGGGTCGACCGCCTGGCCGCCGCCCACCAGGCCGGCCGGCTCCAGGACGAACTGGTCAAGCTCAGCCGCTACCCGCTGATCGTGGTTGATGAAGTCGGCTACATCCCTTTCGAGGCCGAGGCCGCGAACCTGTTCTTCCAGCTGATCTCGAACAGATACGAGAGGGCGAGCGTGATCGTCACCTCGAACAAGCCGTTCGGGCGTTGGGGAGAGGTCTTCGGCGACGAGACCGTCGCCGCCGCCATGATCGACCGGCTCGTCCACCACGCCGAGGTCCACTCCCTCAAAGGCGAGTCCTACCGCATGCGAGGACGCGAACTCGGACACGTCCCCACCGACGACAACGACTGACACACACCATCCATCCAGCGAGACCACGACTGGCCCACAACTGAACCGCTGGAACCGGCCCGTTTTGAGTCGTTGCCGACAGGGGGTCAGCCGGTCGACGACCAGGGCCGCATCCTGACCGCCTAGTCCTCCCCGCGCCTGCGGGGGTCAGCCGACCACTTGACGCGACCGCTCCGGCAGCTGGTCGTTCTCCCTGCGCTCGCAGGGGTCAGCCGCCCACGGGCGACGCAGTACGGAGGACACAGTCGCCAGCGAGAGCCAGCGCCCGCCTGCTGGGCAACTGCCAACAAGTCGTCGGGCTGTGCCATATTGCTGCAATGCGGATTCCGGTTGAAGTAAAGCCCGACTTCATCGAGAAGGTTGCACGTCGGACCGATCCCGTCGGAGCGGTCGAAGAGTTGGTCTGGAACAGCCTCGACGCCGATGCAACCCGTGTCGAGATCGATCTTGAACTCAACGACCTCGGCGGACTTGCCGCTGTGATCATCCGGGACAACGGGCACGGAATTCCCAGTGCGTCCGCCACCGACGCCTTCAGCGGGATGGGCGGTTCCTGGAAACGCGCTGCTCCAGGCACACACGGAGGTCGGCAGCTACACGGCCGCAACGGCTACGGCCGCTTCCGGGTCCTGGCGCTGGGCTCGACGGCCCAATGGTCCTCCGTAGCCGAGAGCCCGGACGGAACACGCGAGTGCATCACCATCAACTTCAACGACGGCAGCAGCATCTTCAACCTGGACAGCCAGGGCACTTCGACTGCGGACACAGGGACAACGATCCGCATCACAGGAGAGGCGCAACGCAAAACCCGACTGCTGGACAGCGAGGCGACACTGACCGCCCTGAACAGCCGGTTCGCGATCTACCTGAACAAGTACCCCGCAGTGCAGATCCTCTGGCGCGGCACCGCGCTGAACCCCGCCGAGGCAGTACTGAAGGAGTTCACCGAACCCCTCGACGTCGGAGCCTGGACGGCGGGCGAGCCGCCAATGCTGCGCATCGTCGAGTGGCGGGTCAAGCCCCCCAAGCGGGAACTGCTGATCTGCGACAGCATCGGTGTCCACCGCCTCACCCTCGCCGCAGGCATTCAGGCGCCGGACTTCCACTTCACTGCCTACGTCCTCGGTGAACAGTTCGCCGGCCTGACTGACCACGACTCCCTAGAAGGGGAGTTCGAGCACACCGACTCGATACTGGGCATGGCGGTGCAGGCCGCTCGCACCCGGCTGCGCTCCTACTTCCGTGAACGTGAGCGTGAACGGACGAAGGACCAGGTCCGACAGTGGATCGAGGAGGAGATCTACCCCTACAACGGCGAGGCCGGCAGCCCGGTCGAGACTGCCGAGCGCACCACCTTCGACGAGGTCGCCACCCTGATCAGCCGACACATCCAGGGCGCAAAAGCCGTGAAGCGTACCCAGATGGTGCTCCTGCGCGAAGCCCTGCGACGCCAGCCCACGGCCATGCCGCGCGTACTCGACGAGCTGTTCAACCTCAGCCAGGCCCAGAAGGAGAAACTGGAGGAACTGGTCGACAAGACCCCGCTGTCCAATCTGATCGCAACCAACGCCCAGACCATCGATCGCCTTGACTTCCTGACACTGCTGCGCACCCTCCTCTTCGGACATGCTTCCCGCCAGGCCCTGCGGGAGAAGGACCAACTGCACCGGATGTTGGAGAAGGAGCTGTGGGTCTTCGGCGACCAGTACGCCTCGGCAGTCTCCGAGATCGGACTGACTGAAGCACTCGAACGGCATCTCAGCATGCTCGACGAGGCGAGCGGGACGCCGACCCGACGGCCCCCGCAGCAGGTCCGGCGGGCGGACGGCAGCAGCGGACGGCTCGACCTCATGCTCTCCGCCGTCGTAGGAGCAGGCGACGACAAGCGGCACCTGGTCGTGGAACTGAAACGCCCGAACCTGACGCTGACCGACAAGGAGATCACCCAGGTCCGCAGCTACGCCTACACCGTCACCAACGATCAGCGCTTCCGCCACGATCAGGACGTGAAATGGGACTTCTGGCTCGTTGGTAACGAAATCGCCCCCGCCGCGCAATGGCAGATCAACGCCAGCAACCTGTCCGACGGACGGCTGCAGGACGACGGCAGGGTCAGTATCCGGGTCGTTCGCTGGGGTGAGATCCTGGACAACTGCGAGGAACGCCTGCGCAAGCAGCAGGAGCGCCTGAACTACGCCTCCACCCAGGCCCGAGCAGCGGAGTATGCCGGGCGCGTACACTCCGACGCCAACATCCTCACTCTGGTCAACCCACGAAGCGCGAACCCCTCCGCTTGATAGACGCTCGCTGAACCCCTCACACAACGCGGGTCGGTACTCGGTTGTGGCCGGTCCTCCCCGCGCGCACGGGGGTCAGCCGCACCCCAAACCCCCGGCACGGCGCGCTGAGCTGTCCTCCTCGCAGGCGCGGGGGTCAGCCGATCTTCCGCCCCGGCCGATGGGGGTGCGAGGTCCTCCCCGCAAGCGCGGAGGCGGTTCTGAGTTGGCAGAGGGAGCTGTTGGTCGGCTTCTGATTTGCCCCGTGTTCGCGGGGCGGGTGCCTTGCCGATACTCCTTGGCATGACGCCCCGTCAGTAGTGGACAGCAGGCCACGTGCTTGCGGGTCATTTCGCCGATGGCTGTCTGGGGCCGTCGGCCTGAGGGAGGTCCTGATACGCGAGTCAGGACGGGGCTGCGGCCTACTCGGCCTGGTGGCGGCAGGGGACGGCGATGGTGGTCGGGCCGGACCTTCCTCGGAGGCGGTCGCGGAGGTGCGGAAACGTGATGCGGGAGGCACAGGGCGTGGCCCAGGCGGTGGCTGTCCTTGACGCGGTTCGGGTGCCGGTGTCGGCGGACAGCGAGTTTCGCCGGTCGCCCTTCGTCGTAGGTGGTGCCGGGGCCGGCGGTGAGCCCGCGCGTTGAGGGCGTCATGCGGTCGGGGCAGGCCGCCGCGAGGCTGTCGATGGCGTTCGGGGCAGTGCCTCCGTCAGGCCGTGCGGACGGAGGCGGATCGGGCGGCGTGCGCGGGTTGAGGAGCCTCGGTCATCAGGCGTCGGCCGGCTCGGGTTCCGCGTCCTGGCTTTCGCCACTCGCCGGCGCTGCTGCGGGGGAGGGGAAGGCGAGCTTCGCCATGCGTGCGGAGATTTCCTTCCGGCCCTTCAGCGCGGCCTGCACATCGCGCTTGGGGATCCCGGCCGTCTCCGCGAGTTCCTCGATGTCGCCGTCGAAGAGCGGCACGGCCTTCTCCAGTTCCCTTGCGAGCTCTCCCTGGGCCAGCTCGACTCGCTCCTTGGCCCTGTCGATCGCGGTCAGGGCGGAGGTCTGGCGGCTCTGCCGCTGCCGGAGGTCCTCGCGTTCCTGTTCCTGGCGTCGCTTCAGGGTGGCGCGCCGGTCGATCATCTGCTCGTTCCTGTGTGAGGTCATGGCGCGATCCTGGCGTCCCACCTTGCCCGAGTACAGCACCTTCGGGTGAGCCGCTTCGTGTTGTCGCTCGGCAGAAGGAATACGTGTTCCGGAAGTGCCCGATCACGAGCAGATCGGAAGGCGACGGAGCGACGACCAGGAGGGGTGAGAGACGATCGAGGAAGAGCAGCGGACACGGACGAGATGCCGAAGCGAGAGCGAACGAGCAACTAGCCTGATCAAGGACAGCACACCTCTTGCTATCCGCCGTTGATCCCGAAGGAGCGCGCCAGGTGCCCTGCTCCGTCGGCCGCCCGAGCGACCGGTACGTCGCCGGCGCTGCGGTGCGTCGGGACGGCGCCGGGGTCGGCCGGTGATCACCCTTCACCCGATCAGTGCGGGCAGCGGCATCGACTACCTGCTCTCCACCGTCGCCGGCGACGACGTGAGGATCGGTACGCGGTCGCTGGCGGCCCACTGGGAGGGTGGCGGTGACACCCCCGGCGTGTGGCTCGGGGCGCAGGCCGCCGAACTCGGCATCGCAGGCCGGCGGGTCACTCAGGAGGCCGCCGACGCCCTGTTCAAGGACGCCCTGAGCCCGGTCGACGGCAGCCCCCTCGGCCGGTCCTGGAGCCGTTACCCGAGCGCCGACGAGCTGTACGAGAGGTATGCCGCCGCCGAGCCGGACGCCACCGAGGAGCGGCTGCTTCAGCTGCGGGCGAAGGCCGAGAAGGAGGGCAACCGGACCGCCCGGTGCGGGTGGGAGATGGTGTTCTCCCCGGTGAAGAGCTTCAGCGTGCTGTGGGGGTGCGCCGGTGACGAGGAGCGGGCCCGGCTGGAGGCCGTCGAGGAGCGCGCGTTCCGGCGGGTCTTCGAGCGTGTCGAGCGCGAGGCCTGCATCACCCGGACCGGCCCGACGCCCGCCTCCCAGGTGCAGGTCCGTGCCAGGGGTTTCATTGCCTGCGTGTTCGTCCACCGCAGCAGCCGGGCGGCCGATCCGGCGTATCACCGGCACCTGGCGATCAGCAGCAAGGTGCGGGTGGAGGACGGCCGCTGGCTGGCCCTGGACGCGCGCCATCTGCACCGGATCGCGGTCGCTCTCTCGGAGGCCTACACCGCCGAGCTGGAACGCGAGATGCACGCCGAGTTCGGCATCCGCGCGGGGGCGCGCCAGGACAGCATCCGGCCCGCGAAGCGGCCGGTGCGGGAGTTCCTGGGGGTGCCCCTGAGTGCGGTGCGCGGGTTCTCCCAGCGCCGTGAGGCCACCGAGCGGGCCCTGGCCCGGATGATCGCGCAGTTCACGGTCCGGGAGGGCCGCGCGCCCGAGCGCGCCGAGCAGTACAAGCTGGCCCAGGCCGCCACCCTCGAGTCACGTCCGGCGAAGACCGCGACCACTGTCGACGGCGAGCGCCGGCAGTGGCGCCGCCGCGCCAAGGCGTACGGCATCAGGCGCCCCGACAAGCTGCTGCGGGCCGCCGCCCGTACCTCCGCCACCCACCCCGCACCGGGCCCCGACCCGATGGTCGTCCCGAAGGCGATCGACGCGGTGCTCGCCGAGCTGGAGAGCCACCGCGCCACCTGGACGCGCGCCAACGTCGAGGCCGAGGCGTGCCGACGGCTCACCGCGCTCGGCGCCCACCTGTTCGACGACTACCACCGGGTCCTCGTCCGCGTCGTCGACGGCGTCCTCAGCCCCGTCCGGTGCGAGCTGCTGACCCCGCCCGACGCGGTCCCCCTCCCCGCCCGGTACGCCCGCTCCGACGACCGTCCGTCGCTGTTCGCCGAGGTCGGCGCCCGGGTGTGGACCTCCCACGGCATCCGGGCCGCCGAGCGAAGCCTTGCCGAGGCGTCCACGACGCCCGTGCCGGTGCACCGCCTGACGACCGGGCAGGTCGACCGGGTGCTCGCGGCCGGCGAGGCCGGGCGCGGTTTCGCGCCGTCCAACGAGCAGCGCGAGGCGGTCCGCCGGATCTTCGGAGCGGACACCCGGGCCACGTGGGTGGTCGGTCCCGCGGGCACCGGCAAGACCACGATCATGCGCCTGGTGAGGGAGGTCGCGCAGGCCCACGGGATCCCCGTCATCGGCCTGGCAGGCGGCCAGGTCCAGGCCGACCTGCTGGCCGCCGAGGCGGGCATCCGGGCGGAGAACATCGCCAGGTGGCGGACCATGTCCGAGCGGTACGGGCGGGGCCTGCGCCACTGGACGCTCCAGCCCGGCACGATCGTCATCGTCGACGAGTCCGGCCAGGCCTCCACCACCGATCTCGCCGCGCTGCTCGGCCAGGTCCGGCAGGCCGGCGGGCGGCTGCTGCCGATCGGCGACCCGCGCCAGCTCGGCTCGCCAGGAGCGGGCGGAGCGCTCGCCGACATCGAGGAGACCGTTCCCGGCGCCGTCGTCCGCCTCACCGAGGTCCGCCGCTTCCGCGACCCGGGTGGCAGGGTCCGGCAGTGGGAGGTCGACGCGGCCCGCCTGCTGTCCGTCGGCGACGCCGGTGACGCTTTCGACGCGTACGACCTGCGCGGGCGCATCCACTCCGGCCCGGCCGCCCCGGTCATGCGGCAGCTCTTCGAGGACTGGCGGCGGGACGTCGAGGACGGACTGACCTCCGTCATGATCGCCGCCACCGGTGCCGCCGTCGCCGAGCTGTCCCGCCTCGCCCGCGAGGACCGCATCGCCCGCGGCCTGGTGGACGACCGGCGCACGGCCGACCTCGGAGACCGCGGGCGCGTCGGCGCGGGCGACATCGTGGTCACCCGGGTCAACGACCGCCGCCTGGCCACCGCCGACCGGCGCCAGTGGGTCCGCAACGGCGACACCTGGAGCGTCGAGGCCGTCGGCGCCGACGGTTCCCTGACCGTGCGCCACCAGCGCACCCGCCGCACCGTCACCCTGCCCCCGGCCTACGTCGCCGACGCCGTCGACCTCGGCTACGCGATCACCTCCGCGCGCTGCCAGGGCGTCACCGTCGACGTCGGCCGCGCCCTGCTCGGCACCGGCTGGAACCGCAACGGCGCCTACCCGGCCCTCACCCGCGGCCGCTACGGCAACCACGCCTACCTCGTCACCCAGGAGCCCCCCGACGAGGACAGCGGCGAACCCGGCCACCCGCACACCGCCCGCGAGATCTGGCACGCCGTCGTCGAACGCGACGGCACCCAGCTCTCCGCGAGTGCCACCGCCCGCCGCCAGGAGGAGCGGGCCCAGTCCCTCGCGACCTCCACCAGCCGCCTCGTCCACGTCCTCGACGAACTCAACGCCGAAGCCGCGCAGCAGGCGGTCGCCGCACTGCTCGGAGGCCGCGCCGCCGCCCGCCTGGCCGCCGCCGAGGCCTGGCCCGCCTTGCGTGCCCGGTGCGCGTGCCTGGCCGACGACGGCTACGACACCGACCGGCTCCTGCGCGCCGTCTGGGCGGACGAGCGGGGCAACGAGACCGACCACCGTACCGGCCGGCCGCTGCGCGACCTGGCGGCCATCGTGGTCGCCCGCCTCGACGCCCTGGTCGAGCACCACGGTGAGCGCTTCCGCCTGCCCGAGGGCGCGCCCCGCCCCGCGACCGCCCCGACCTACTGGGCCCCGCCCTCCGCCCGGTCCGGCGCCGCACTGTTGGAGGCGATGGGCCTGGTGCTGCCCGACGCCGACCCCGGCGACCGGCGCGTCACCCTCGTCCACGACCTCGCCGCCCACGCCACCGTCCGGGCGGAACGCCTCGCCGCCCGCGCCCGCGCGAACGCCCACACCGGCACCGGCTGGGCGGCCGCCTACGGGCCCGAACCCACGGACGCCGACCGGGCCCGCCCGTGGGCCGACCGGATCGCGGCGGCCGCGGCCTGGCGCGATCTGGCCGGCTTCCGCGCCACCCGCGCCACCGGAGACGCCCCCACCGCCGCGCGCACCGAGCAGCGAGGCCTGTGGCGTGCAGCCCAGCTCCTGCCCGACGAGCAGCAGCACGCCGCCGAACTCGCCGCCACCGGCCCCACCTGGCTCGATGTGCTCGGCCCCGCACCCGCCCCGGCCCACCCCCACCGCCCGCTCTGGGACACGGCGGCGGCGCTCGTCGCCGCCTACCGCGGCCTGTGGGACCACGGACACGAGACGCAGGCGCTCGGCGACCGTCCCGAGGAGCCGATCCAGGCCGCGGACCACGACCTCGCCCGGCAGGCGGTCACCGCCTGGCAGAACCGTCCGGCCCCGACCGTCGTCGACGAGGAGCAGCGACGGCGGGCCACCGCACGCGGACGGGCCGCCCGCATCGAAGCGGCCGAGGCCGCCGACGCGCTGGCCGCCGTCCACGCGGCCCGGCGCCTGGCCGCCCGCGCACAGCAACAGGCCGACGACGAGCGGGTCCGCGCCGCCGCCGCGGGTCGGACGGCCGCCACCGACGACCAGCGCGCCCGCGCAGCCGCCCTGCAGGCACGCGCAGACGCGCACACCGTCCTGGCCGACCGGGCCGCCGACGCGCTCGCCGCCGCCGAACGGCGATGGGCCCGTACTGCCCCCGACGGCCTGCGGGCCAGGGCCGAAGCCGACCGCTGCCGGGCCGTCGAACAGCTTCGTGCCCGGCAGCCCGCCGACCGCCCCGACCGGCAGCGCCTCGTCCCGGCCGGCGCTCCCGCTTGGCGGGAACGCCCGTTCGGCGGCTGGTCGGACGCCGAACTCGGCGCGGCCCTGCGGACCGCCCTCGACCGTGCCGCGCGCCTGGACCGGGCCGCGGCCGACGCCGAGGACCGTGCCGCCCGTGCCGAGGCCCGGATGCGCGACGGCGGCCGCATCGACCAGCAGGTCCGGGCGCTCGTCGCCCGCGTCACCGGCGCCGCCCGGCTGCGGGCGGCCGATGCCGTACTCGCCGACCTGACCCGGCGCCGGGCTCACCTGGCCGCCGAACTCGCCGCCGCCGACCCGTCCGGCCGGCCCGCGTTCCCGGGCGGGGAGCGCGAAGACCTCGTCGAGCTGCGGCGCACCCGGCAGGCGGAGTTCGAGGCCCTGCTCCAGGCCGAGCACCACCACCGGCTCCTCCGCGCCCAGGCGCTCGCCGACATCGGCGACCCCGCCGGCGTCGAGGCCGCACTGGACCTGTGGGCACGGGTCGGCGGCTCCGCCGAGGCCTACCGCGACCACCTGCGCCGGATCGCGGACCAGGACGCCCGGCACCACCACCGCACCGCCCACGAGTACCGCGACCGGGCTGCTCGCCTGCGCGTGCGGGTCGGTGCCCTGCGGGAGGAACAGCAGGCGCGTACGGCGATGCGGGCCGGCGAGCGCGCACGCGAGGCGGCCGAACGCCTGCCCGCCGTCCGGCGGCGCCGGGCCGAGAAACGGGAGACCGCCGTGCGCTGGCAGGCCGGGCTGAGCCGGCCGCAGGCGGTGCACCGGTGCGGCCAACGCCTGCCCCACGACGGTGTCCCGCCCTCCTACCGGCCGTAGTGGCTTTGCCCACTACTCACCTATAAAGCCAGTCAGGGTTCTCGAGAGCCACTCGCCTGGTCCGGTCACAACCCCGGGATCTCAGTCCGCCGCGCATGCAGCTCGGAGCGGACCAGTTCGAGGAGACGCCCTGTCCAGTTGCGCCCTCGGCCGGCGTTGTTGCCCCAGAACGCCGACTCCATGTCATCATAGATCACGGTGGCGTCTTCTGTCGACAGCAGAATCTCGGCCAGCCCGGGGTGCTGGTCGTACTTGGCGCGCAGCAGGCGCGTCATGACGGCGGTCCGGACATGTTCCCAGCCCTCGCGGCGAGGCGCCTCGGCCGCGAGCTTGCGCGCCGCGGAGGCGCTTTCCGCCGCCGCGATCGCGCCCCGGACCTCGGGCTGAGCAACCGACAGAGCCCAGTAGGCATGGGCAACGGAGGGGTAGCCGGCCTCCCCCACGGTGATCGGGGCGGGGTAGTCGTTGCGCAGGCCGACCTTGCCGGGATCGTCCACCGGCTCCCTGGGAAACGTCTGGGCTACGTGGACCGCCGGAGCATGGGACGTCACTGGTCCGTCCGCGGGGCCGCGCTTGGGCCGCTCGGCCGTCCAGCGGGCCCGCTCCTCGAAGTACGCGAGAGCACTGTCGTAGTCCTTCTGCGTGACCGTTCCGTCGAACGACAGGTAGGTCCGGCCTCCGGGCCCTGCCACCAGTACCCGCAGCGGCTGGTCCTTGCGGTCCATGTCGCCCAGCGCGTAGCGGCGCTGGGTTTCCGGGATCGCGAGGAACGCGGTGCGGGCAACGGCCCGGTTCTCCTCGGTCCGGTCAGCGAGGAAGGCATCGACGGCGGCGAGGCAGCGGCCGGTCGAGTCGGGCCGCCCGTTCAGCTGGTCGATGGTGTCGCGGACTTCGGCGAGCAGCAGCTCAGGGGTCTGCCAGCTCTGCGGCTCGCTGAACTTCCAGTGCGCCAGGTCGTGCGCGGATGCCTCCGCGCCCTCCGGGAGGCTGGTGGCCACCCATCCGGTGCGCAGTTTCTCCTCGAACTCCTCGATGGTGACCAGGCCCCAGCAGTCGATGAGCCCGTCGGCGTAGATGAAGAGGTCGGTGAGGAAGTAGTAGCTGTTGCGGATGAAGACGTGCCGCCAGGTTCCGGGTATGCGGACGCCGTCCACGGTGCGATAGGTGATCCGGTTGCCGATCATCCTGAGATTGTGTCGCAGCGCACGCCCAGTCGACGCCGGTTTTTCCTCCGGGGCGGCTGAACCGCCTCGCTGGGCCGGCGCCCACGTCCGGGCCGACAACCTGCTCGCCGAGCTCGCCGTCCTCGGCGTCCGTCAGCCCGGCCCCGCCAAGCACCGCGCCACGCTGGCCCCCGACACCGCCCTCGCCCTGGAACTCATCGCCTAGGCCGCCGACGGCGACCTGCTGCCTGCCGCAGAAGGCGCTGCGGCAGCAGGCGGCGGTACGCGCCCTGGTTCGGAGAGGCGGAGCAGGGCCAGGAGGGGGGAGCCAGCGGCCGAACAGCTGTAAGCGTCGGCGGCCCGGCTCGACCATCCGCCGGTGGCCGAGGCCCTCGTGATCGGAGCGCGAGGGGGAACCCCGGCGAGACCCGCTCCAAGTAAACCGCGCCGGGTAGTGTTCGGATACAAAGGATCAAGCGATTCCGCCGGACCGTGCCACGGCCCGCGGACAAGGTCATCACGGGCATACTCGACCTCTACGCCGGGCTGCCAGACCTGGGATGCGTTCAGGTAGCAGCCCGGCTGTTTGAATACCCACTCGAAGCGGGACAACGCGTCAGCAACAGCATTGGTCCACAGCCGCTCGTCTTCGACTCGCCGGACCGCTGCACGCGTCCGCGCGGAGACACCCCGAATCCGGCGCACCGCAACATTCCTGCGTGGCCGCCATCGCTCAGCACGGACGGCCTTCGGACGCCTACGCGGCATCGGCCTTTCGGATCAGCATGACGCCAGGACCGCACACCCAGCCCGCGCCAACGGTCCTCCATGACAACCGATCAAGTCCGTGTACGTCACCAGCCCGGAGCGGACCAACTTCGCTGTCCAAGGACATCGGTGCTTCCGGCCGGTCACCTCCCCGGCCGGTTCGGCCCGACCGCTCGGGAACGGGAGCTCAGACCGCCATGCGCGGTGCCCGCTGTGACGGCCCGTCGAGCCGCACCGCCGCCCGGTGGGCCGGCATCGTCGGCGTGCCCGCCCCGGAAGACAGCACGGTTCCGGCGGTCGCGGCCAGTCGGCCCGCGTGGACGGCGGCAGCCAGGGCGAGGGTGTCCAGGCACGCGAGGTCGCCGGGCCGGAAGCGGCCGGAGGCGCGAGCCGCTTCTGCGAGGGCCCTCGCCCTCTCCGCGACCTGGTCGTAGGTCCGGGCTCCTGCGGCGGGGCCGTCGGGGAGACCGACCGGGGGAAGGTTCCTCCAGGCCGCCCTCAACGCGGCCACCCGGGGGTGCCGGGAGCCGCGCAGGTGGCCGCCCATCTCGGTCGCCGTCCACGCGCTGAGCGCGTCCGCGACCAGCAGGGAGCCGCCGGTCGCTCCCTGCCTGCTCGCGTACGGGGCGTGCCGGACGGCGGGCGGGGGCGGGGTGAGGCCGGCGGCGGGCGCGATCCGGCGGGTGTGCTTGTCCGCGGCCCGCGTGACGGCGTCCAGCACCGCCACGTCGGCGCTGCGGAACCGGCGCGCGGTGCGGGCGGCGTCGGCCAGGGAGCGGGCCGCCCTCGCCAGCCGGGCGTAGGCGCGTGCCACCGGCGCCGGTTCGACGCCGGGGCGCGGGATCCCCTGCCAGGCCCTGCGCAGCGCGGCGACGCGCGGATGGGCGGAACGCGCGAGCCGGCGGCCCATCGGTGTGCCGGCCCAGGCGGCGAAGGCCGCGGCGACCCGGTCGGCCCCGTCGGCCAGCACCGCGCGCCGGTCGGCCCGCTCCGCCTTGGCCACGGCCGCGACCTCGGCGTCGAGTGCGGCCAGGCGTCGGGCGGTGGCGCGGTCGACGGGACGGCCGAGGACCTGTGCGGCCAGCGTTCCGGCCCGCCGGGACAAGGCGCGCAGCGCGGTCCAGGCGGGCGTGCCGCCGTAGCCGCGGGTGGTGAGGTCGTGGGCGAGGTCGGCCGCGTGGCGGGCGACCGACCGGCAGGCCGCGGCGCAGATCCCCCGCAGGAGCCGGGTGGCCCGGTACTCACCGCCGGCGAGCACCGTCTGCTGCCCGATGGCCTCCTTGACGGCTGCCCAGGCCCCGACGGCCGCCGCCTGGACCGACTGGACCTGTGCCCACTGCGGCAGCGCCAGCCACCACTCCGCGCGGGCCCGTACGGTCTCGATGGCGGAGGTGAGTTCGGCGAGGGCCTGCTCGGGCGAGAGCCCGGCGTGCGCCGCGTCGTCGGGGGCGGGCTCGTGCCGGACGTCCCGCGGGGCCGCTGTCAGCACACCGAGGCGGTCCCGCAGGAGCGCGGCTTGCTCCTGCGGCATGTCGGCGGTGAGTGCCAGCGCGTCGGACACCCAACCATCGTCGGAGGAACGGAGCTTCGGGGCGGCGGCCCCGTCGTCCTCGGCCCGGGCCATGCCGTCGTCGTCGGGCCCCGTGTCCAGGCCGTGCAGGGCCGCCTCGTCGTCGGCCCGCTCGCGCTCGCGTTCCCACCTCTCGTGGTCGCGGACCTGGACGTCCCAGAGGTCGCCTTCCTTGACGAGCTGTTCGTAGAGCGAGGTCGGGGCGTTCGGTCCGGTCATCGCGAGGTAGGCGTCATGGGGCCGGAACGCCCCGCCGCCGGTCATGAGCTCCTCGGACTCCTCGCCGCGGTGGACCCAGAGGGACTCCTCCCCGGTTCCGCGCCGGTAGGCGCGCACATAGGTGCTCCCACCGACTCTCCGGGACTCGACGATCTCGTACGCCGGGTCGTCGAAGACGCTGTAGGGCGGTTCGGCGGGCTCGGGTGGCATCAGGTGCTCCTCTGGGGGGGCCGGCTTCCACCGGACCTCGGCGGGCGGGCAGGGTGTCGTCGGATCCGGTGCACTACAGCGGCGGCTCGTCGCTGTTCAGCTCGGCCGCCAGGGCCGGGCTGGGGTGTTCGCGCTCGCGGGTGCCGAGGCCGCCGGGCTCCTCCAGCCACTGCCGCAGGGTCTCCTCGTCCGGACCGCCCCAGGGCCGGGAGACCGGGTCGGCGTGCCCGTTGGCGCACTTCGGACGGCGGGTGGTCGGGAGGAGGTTGTTCGCCGTGATCAGCCAGTCCGCCTCGGCGGTGTCGCGGCCCGGGCTGGGGCAGGTGTAGGAGCGGACCCATCCGATCTGCAGCGCGAGGACGACCTCGATGACGTCCTCGTGCCGGTGCCAGCAGGGCGGCACCGAGGCCCGGGCCTCCGGGTTGACCTCCACCAGCCAGCGCAGCCAGTGCCCCAGCTCCTCCAGCCGGGAGCGCCGCTCCTCCGGCTCCATGTCGCGCAGCACGATCCGTGGCACGGGCGCCAGGTCGGGTTCGGGGACGTCCGCCCATGGATCGGCCGGGTCCAGGCCGTCGTCGGTCAGGTCGGTGTAGGTCTCGGACACGGTGTTCTCGTTTCGTCAGGAGGGCTTGTCCAGCGGGACCGCGGCGGTGGGCGGGTGGCCCGGCCTCGGCGGGATCACCAGCGGCACCGGGTCCGCGGTGGCGCAGAGGGGCGGGAGGGGCCTGCGGGCGAGGAGCTCGATCAGGTCCGGGTCGGCGTAGGTGCGGCGGAGCTTCACCCGCACCGGGCGCTGGTTGCCGTAGACGGCGATCGCGGTGAAGTCGGGCAGCTCCCGCAGCACGTGGGTGGGGGCGAGGTCGGTCTCGACCAGCTGTTCGGAGGTGGAGCTGCCGCCGCCTCCCCTGCTGGTGGACTTCCTCTTCACCAGGGCCCGGCCGAGCAGGTTGGTGAAGGCCTTCAGCGTCTCGGGGTCGGCGTTGCCGGGCAGCAGCATGCGCAGGCCGGAGGCGTTCATGACGGTGTTGGCGGCCTCGCGGCCGAGCACGCCGATCAGCTGGCTGAGGTCGTGCCACACGGTCAGCACGGTGATGCCGATGCCGCGTCCGACGGTCAGCAGCCTCGGCAAGGCCTTGTAGCGGAAGCAGTTGCCGGCCTCGTCGATGACGAGGCCGAGCGCGGGGTCGAGGGGGCGGCCGGTGCGCTGGTAGCGGGCCTGGGCGGCGTGGACGATGCTCGCGGTGATCGCGGTCAGCAGCGGCGCGAAGCGTTCGCCGTCGGCCTCACTGGCGATCAGGCAGACGGTGGCGCACCGGTCGAGGACCTCCTCGGCCGTGAAGTCGCTGGCAGCGGCGGTGGCGCGGACCTCCTCGTCCGCGTACACCTTGGTGATCACGCTCAGGGTGAACCTGATGCTCCCGACGCCGTCGGGGTGCAGGGCGAACGCGGCGGCGTAGTCGTCCGCGACGTCGGGGTGGCCGCCGTCGACCAGGATCTCGCGGACCTCGTCCACGGCGTCGTCGGCGAGCGCGAGCCAGCGCCGGAACGTGGTGATGTCCCCGCCGGCGAGGTTGGCGGCCAGCAGCACGCCCTTGACGACGGCCTTGGCCTGGTCGACCCAGGGGCCGGACCGCGGGTCGCCCGCGGTGGAGGCGGCGTCGGCCAGCCAGCCGGCCATCCGGTCGGCGGCCTTGGCGTCCGCGCAGTAGTCGACGGGGGACCAGCGGGCGGTGGGGCGGTCGGGCAGGCCGGCCGGGGCGACGACGTGCACCGGGCCCAGGGCCGCCCGCCGCGCGTACACCACGTCGAGGTCGGCCGCCTTGACGGTGGTCATCACGCAGGGGCCGTACCACTCGGCGGCGATCGGCAGCACCAGCCCCGTGGTCTTGCTGCTGCCGGGCAGGCCGAACACCGTCGCGCTGATGTTCTCCTTGGCGGCGAGGATCCAGTTCCGGCGGCCCTTGCTGCGGCCGAAGGCCATGCGGTTGCGACGCAGGCCGGGCTCGTCGGCTACCCGGAGCCGACGTTCGGTCGCCCGGCCGCCCCAGCGGGCGCCATCGGTGCCGGGGTCGGTGCCGCGGCGCATCCATAGCCACGTCCCGCCCGCGACCGGGCCGGACCAGATCAGCACCAGCAGCGGCCACCACAGCCAGCCCGATGGTGCCGGAGCGAAGGCCGCGCCCGGGCCGCGCAACGGCCAGGTGACGGCGGCGAGGCCGGCGCCGCCGACCAGGCGGCAGGAGTGCCCGGTGAGCAGGGCGGCGGCCCGGGCGGCGAGCACACCGGAGGACAGCAGCCACAGCACCGCGGCGCCGAGCACGGTCGCGGCCCAGGTCGGCTCGGAGCGCTGGTCGCCCGTCACAGGGCCATCCGCTCGTCCGTGTGGTACAGCTCCTTCTCCTTCTCGGTGAGGTGGAGCTGGACCGGATAGGCGCCGGAGCGGCCGGGCATCCACAGGCCCCGCCCGGCGTGCGCGCGGCCCCAGCCGGAGACGAGCTCCACCTGCGGCTCGGTGAGGCCCACCGCGTCCCGGATCGCGCCCAGGGAGCGGACGTCCTGAGCCATCGTGATCTTGGTGTCGAACGACGAGACCATGTGCTGGGCGATCATCACGGCCTCGGACCCGGCCGGGCCGACCGCCTCGAAGTCCGACAACCGGTGGGTGGCGGCGAGGTCGAAGACCCCGTCGGCCCGGTGCAACCTGAGGTCGGAGTCGAGCTTGCGGATCACCGTGGCGCCGCCGACCTGGAGCGCGCGCCACAGCTCGTCCCTGACGACCAGGCGCTGGGGCCCGCCGGGCTGGTCGATCGCGGCCTGGGTCCAGCTGGAGATGCACATCATGATCATGGCGACGGTCTCGTCGCCGTAGGCGCGGGTGCGGGAGATGTCGATGCTGACCATCGGCGCGGACCAGTCGATGCGGCTGGTGGAGGTCTCCGCCGTGCTGAACAGGTCGCCGACGTGCCCGTCGAGCATGGTGGCCAGCGCCGCCCGGGACGCCCTGGTCGCCTCCCGGGTGGCCTGGATGTCCTCGCCCCGGATCCGCAGTTCGCGCGCCATCCCGGTGCTCGGGTCGCGCAGGGCGGCGTGCACGGCCCGCAGCGTCGGGGTGGCCAGCACGGTGTTGCCGCTCAGCTGGCCGGTGACCTCCTTGATCGCGGCGGAGATCGCCTCCGTCTCCTCCGGCGTCAGCGGCCTGCGCATCTGCAGTTCCAGCAGCGTGCACAGCAGGCTCAGGCGGCGCCGGTGGATCTCCGTCAGGCGCTCGCGCCACTCCACCGGGTCGGTGACGCGCTCCAGCCCGTCGCCGAGCGAGCCGGCGTCCAGGGGGTTGACGCGCCCGGGCAGGCCGGGGCCGAGCTCCAGCGGTTCGCACCCGAGCCAGCGGCACACCCGCCCGTACTCGCCCTTCACGTCACCGGCGATCAGCACCTTCACCCCGAACGCCGCCAACCTCGTGGACAGCGCCTTGATGAGCGCGCTCTTCCCCGCCCCCATGGTGCCGGTGACCAGCACCGCCGGATTGGAGACGATCCTGTGCTGGACCCACGCTCCCGGGTGCATGGAGAACTGCCGGCCGGTCAGGACGTCGTGGCCGATGTAGGCGCCGACCGCGGGCAGGGCCGAGCCGCCCCCGAAGGGGTAGAGGCCGGCGAGGTTGTAGGTGTCGCAGCGGTAGACCTCGGGGGCCGCGACCCGTACGGCCCTCCCGGCGTGGGGGCCTGGCCACCCCAGGACCGGCGTCGGCGCCGCGGCGGCCGGCCGCTGGTGTGCCCGCCGCCCGCGCTGGGCCGGAACCGGCGCCGGTCCGGTCGTCAGGACGTCCGGCAGGCCGATCGAGGGCAGGTCGGTGTCCCCGCGGCGCCTCCAGTCGCGCAGGCGGCCCATCAGATCACCGCCCGCCGCTTCACCGGCAGACCCAGGCCGAGCGGCAGCGTCGCCGCGAAACCCGAGTCCTGCGCGGCGTAGAGCTCACGCAGGCGAAGGCCGGAGGTGTACGCGTCGCGCTTCAGTCGGGCGGTCGCCAGCGCCAGCTCGCCAGGCTCGTCGACCGTCACGGTGACCACACCGGTGAAGCGCGCGATGCCGTGGCCCGCCGTGCGGGCGTGGTCCTGGTCCTGGGTGTCGACCAGCGCCTTGCGCTCGTCCAGGGACTCGATCCGCCCGCCCCGTGCGCGCACCCGGCGCTTGACGTCGGCCTTGGTGCGCTCGCGGCTCAGCGTGGCCCGGGCAGTACGGGCACCGAGGCACTCGTAGGTCAGGGAGACACTCCGCCGGGCGTTGCCGGAGGCGCTCATCAGCGGGGTCAGCACGCTCGCGTACACCCGGCCCTCGGGCCAGCCGTAGACCTCGAAGCTCGCCGAGACGCCGCTGTCGTGCCGGTAGCGGCCCCAGTGCTGCTCGGCCGCGGCGGGGCCGGCGGCCGACTCGTCCACGCCCGGCGGTGTGCCGGCCCACCCGGGTGCGCACGCGGCCGCCGCGTGGGCGGCGAGCACGGGCGCCTCGCCCGGGTCGTAGGCGGTGCGGATCACCTCGGCGATCTGGCCGACGGTCAGCGTGGCGACGACCTGGAGGTCGGCGGCGGCGATCGCGCCCTGCATGGCGAGCAGCTCGCGCACCAGGACGGCGGTCGCCCCCAGGGTGCCGCCGCCGGAGCTCCTGATGTCCTGGCGGACCCGGGACGCGGCCAGGGTGACGGTCAGGTAGGTGCGGCGGGTGGACGCCGCGGGCGCCGCCTCGGCGGCGAGAGCGGTGACCAGGTCGTGGGCCGCCGCGGGCGCGCCCCGGTCGAGGTGGCCGGTCGTCCAGGCCATCAGCGCGGTGCCGTCCTCGGGAGCGGACCGGTCGGTGACCGAGATCCGCACGATCGGCCCGCCCTCGACGCAGTGCCCCCGGAGGAAGCCGCCCCAGCCGGAGACCCGGGTGTTCACCCGGGCGGTGTCGGCGAGCGCGATCCCGGGGTAGCGCACCTCCATGATCGCCGAGTAGTGGCCCTGCAGCGGGTCGTGGGCGACCCCGATCTCACGGCCGGCCCCGGTGGGCACCGTCAGGAACTCCAGGCGGGCCAGCACACCCGGCAGGTCCGTGCGCCGCGAACCGTCCGACCGCCGGGGCGCGAACGCACCACTGAAGAACATCGTCTGCCTCCTGACGACAGCAACCTCGAACCGGACCGCGAGGACCGCCCACTCCGCCGCGGTCAGGCCGTACACCCGCAGGTAGACCGCCGCGAGCAGCAGCAGCGCGACCGGCACGGCGACGATCTCGCCCGCCCACGCGTGGGTGTAGACCGGCAGCATCGCGACCAGGCCCGCACCGGCGACCGTCACCAGGCCGCCCAGGCTCAGCTCGCCCAGGTACGGGCCGCGCTCGCGCTGCCAACCGCCGTACGTCGCCGGCTCCTCGGGGGACGTCACGTTCCCTCACCTCCTGGTGGCGGGTCGGCCGGCAGGGGCTGGACCGGTGCCGGGGTCGGGCGGGTGGAGGCCGTCGGGACGTCCGTCGGGCCGGGCTGCGGGGGAGCAGGCGGCGCGGGGACCTGCGGCGGGCGGGCCGGGGCAGGACGCGGCGTACCGGGAGCCGGAACGGGCGGCGCCGTTACCGTGCCGGGGCGCGCGGTCGACGACCGGGCGGGGGCCCGACCGGGAGACGCAGCGGCCGGGGCCCCCGCGGTGCCCGGCGACCCGGCCGGGGGAGCGGCCTCACTGGAACGGCTGGGCGGCAGGTTGACGGATCCGCCCATGTCGCGCCCGGAGCTGAGCCCGGCGTGCGCGGCCATCGCGTCCAGGCCGCCGGAGGCCAGCTCGGTGCCCGCCTTCGCGCCCTGAGCGGCCATCAACCCGGCCATCACCGCGCTACTGGCCGAGGAGCGCGGGCCGCCGTCCGCCTTGCGCCGATCCGCGTCGTCCGACTCCAGGGCCCTGGCCAGTGCCGGCCCCGGCGGCGCCGCGCCGCTCCCGGACGGAACCCCGCCACCGCGGCCCCAGATCGCCGAGGCCGCGGTGCCGCCGACCGCGCCGATGATGCCGCCGGCGACCGACCCGCCGCTGGAACCCCCACCGGCGAACGGCATGAAGCGAGCGGTCACCGGCCAGGCGACGGCACCGACGCCGACGACCAGCAGGCCCCCGACGACGCCCGTGACGGTGGTGGCCGCGCCGACCATGCCCTCCCCGATCAGCAAGGTGATCACGACGACCGGCTTGATCATGACGATCGAGTAGACGGCCTTGCGGGCGGTCGGCGCCCACTGCCGGGTGAACTCGCTGATCGCCCCGGCGGCCGACACGGGGAACGCCACGACGAGGAGGTCGAGGGCGTCGTGCCGGAAGATGAACTCGATCCACATCAGCCCGGCGACCAGGCATCCGACGACGCCCAGCACCAGCAGCCAACCCATCTCGGAGACGGCGTCCATCCCGGCGAACAGGCCGCTGATCCGGGCGACGAACTGGTCGGTGGTCTGGCCGGAGGAGCGGATCATCCAGGTGGAGACGTCGTCGGCGGCCCAGATCAGGGTCTGGGTGACGGTGTACATGGCCGCGCAGCTCAGGCCCCACTCGACCAGGCCCGTGACGGCGGTGGCGATCCCCTTGCCCTCGTGCGAGACGCAGGTGCGGGTGACCTCCACGCACAGCAGGATCGTCGCGATGATGGCGGACAGCTGGAGCATCAGGGCGAGGGTGTCCGAGATCCCGTCAGCGTCCAGGTCCACGACGGACCCCTCCAGGACCGCCTTGGCCATCTCCCCGAGGACCCACTTCGCCGCGCTGGAGAAGGTGTGGGCGAGCCGGCTGGTGCCCTCATCGGCGATCGCGGCGCCGGGGTTCTTCAGGGCGGCGGCGAGGCTGTGCTTGGCGCCGACCATGCAGTGGGTGCTGTTGGTGTGCTGCTGGCACCACGCGGCCATCTCCTTGTCGGCGTTCTCGCAGTAGACCTCCATCCCGGGCAGGGGCAGGAGATCGGCGTCGCAGTACTTGTGCTTGAAGGTGGCGTACACGCAGGTGGTGAGCGGGTCGTCCCTCAGCCCGAGGGCCTGGCAGCCGCCCTCGTCGAGCGGTACACAGCCGCCGCGCGCGTCCATCTGCTCGGCCGGGGGCTTCGGTTGCAGACCGGTGGCGGCCGGCTTCTCGGGCTGCCCGACGGGCCGGGTGTGCGCGGGGCAGGGCGTTCCGGTGATGGCGCCCGGGACGGGAACCGGCGGGGGCGCGGCGGCGAACGCGGCGGCGGGCCCGGTCAGCGCGGCCAGGACGAGCACCAGGGCCAGCATTGCGCGCCGCACGCTAGTGCTGGTAGGCAACGGGCCTCCAGCCGGCCGCGTCAGCCTGCGCGGTACCCGGATCCTCGACGACCGGGGATTGCGTGACCTTCTTTTCGATCAGGTGCCAGTCGCCTCCGTTCCACACCACCGGGGCGGCGATGGCGAAGACGCCGGTGCCGTGTTGGATGCCGCTGACGGTGGGAGTCTGGGTGGTCAGCAGCCACACGTCGACGGCGTCCGCGCTTACGGGAGTTGCCTGGTAGGCGCGGACCTGGAGGGCGATGAAGTCCGAGCCGGTGCTGCCCCCGGCTTCGGGGAGGCCGAGCAGGCGCCGCCAGTCCCGGGCGTCCGCGATCGCCAGCGAGGTCAGCTTGAAGAAGTTCTCGTCGCCCTGGCCGGCCATCACCATCATCTGCGCCGGGGCCGCGTCGGGGCTCAGCAGGTCGCGGGCCTCGGTGTAATGGGCGGCCGCGGACACGGCACCGGCCAGGGTGTGCGGGTAGCCGACCGGGATGCCCTGCTCGACCCGGGCGGGCGCGGGCAACGGCACCGCATCCACCACCGTGGACGGGCTCGCGGACGGCGGCACGGCGGCGGCCGAAGCGGTGGCGGGGGCGGCAGCGCCGGCCCCCGGTTCGGGCCCGGTCTGCCAGAGCAGGACGGCGACCGCGCCCGCGGCGGCGGCCGCTGCCAAGGCCGCCCCGGTGGCCAGCCTGCGCAGGGCCCGGTGCCGACGGAGCTCGATGGAGTCCACCTCGTCAGCCCTTCAGGCTCGCGCCGAGGTAGACGATCGGCCAGGCCAGCCCGATCACCACGGCCGCCCGGAAGCATTTCGGCATGCCGGCCTTGCCCCGCGCACTGACGTCCGGCTTGTCCGAGATGCTGCCGAACGAGTCCATCGCGGCGCACGCGCACAGCGCGCCGACCACCAGGGCGAGGCAGATCCCCATCGTCCAGTTCACGATCGTGGTCAGCGCGCTGCCGACCTCCCCGGTCGGGACCTGCGGGGTGAAGTTCTTCCCGATGTCGTAGAACGACCCGCTCGGGGCGGCGGTGGGGTCATTGAGCGGCAGGGCGGTCAGCCGGGCCGCCGGCAGGGACGTAGAGGTCGTCATGCGAGGGGTCCTCCGGAGTGGTGGCCGTCCCGGCCGGGGCGCGCAGCGGGCCCCAGGACCTCTCGGCCGTGGTGATCAGGGTGTCGGTCAATTGGGAGCCGGCTGCCTCGAACCGGCGGCTGAGCCGGTCGGTCCGCAGGGCGTGCGCCCGCCAGGCGGGGCAGTGCGGTACCCGCACCACCGCGCCGACCCGGGGAGCGAGCATGGTGGCGACCGCCCGGCACTGCCGCGGCATCCCGCCGGCCACGCCGACCAGCACCAGCACGCACCGTTGAAGCGGCAGCCCCGTGCTCTCGGCGGCGGCGATCGCGACGGCGGCCGCCTCCAGCCCCTCTCGCGACGTCGGCGCGCAGATCACCGGCACGGCCCGCTCCAGCAGCATCCACCGGGCGGTGCGCGAGCGGACCCCGGCGTCACCGAGGTCGTCCGCGACGGTCAGCGCCGTGTCCGCCACGCTCACCCGCCAGCCGCCCATCCCCGCCAGCGCCGGCCATGCCGACGGCGCCGAGGGCAGCGCGAGCGGCGGCTGCGACCAGGGCCTGCGGTCGGTGAGCACCTGGACCAGGCCGTCCAGGCAGGACGAGGCGGCCGCGCGGACCTGACCGGTGTGGAGCGACCGGTCGGCGGGTACGGAGGCGAGCCCGGTGCCGCCGGCCAGCGGCCAGCGGCGCCACGGCGACGACGCGGTCGGCGCGCAGTCGAGCACCACCGTCGGGGCGAGCCGGGCCAGCCCGGCCGCGGCGAGCAGGGCCACGGTGCTCCGGCCGCTGCCGGCTGCCGCCCCCAGGACCGGGACGACCAGCCGGGCGCCGGAGTGCAGCCCGGCCACGGGCGCGGACCTGCCCACGACGCTCACCCCCCCACCTGACCTGACCGATGATCAGCGATGCCATCCGTGGCCATCACTGGCTGTAGCCGCACTGTCTAGCACAGTGACGGCCGTTCTGCTTACACTCGGCGATCGACTGAGAGCTGATAGTGATCAGGAGTGTGTCGGTGCAGTACGACCTTGCAGGGGCGGGCCGCCGCTGGTCCTCTTCCCCACCTCCGGGTACGCGCGCGTCGTCAGCGCCGGCCCGTCCGGGGCGGTCGGCATCTGACATGCCGTCGGGCACCACACGATCGAGGGACCTGGACCATGCCCAAACGGGCGATCCTGCTGGCGGCGGGCGCGGCCACCGCGCCCGCCGGGGTGCTCGCCCTGGTGCTGCTGATGGCCGCCACCGACACACCGGCCGCCGCGAGCGCTCCCGGGCGCGGACCGTACGGCAGCGCCCTTCGGCCGGGCAGCGTCCCGGCCCGGTACGTCCCGATGATCGAGCGCGCGGCCGGGGCCTGCGACCAGGGCTTGACCTCCCCCCGGCTCGCCGCCCAGCTCCACCAGGAGAGCGGCTTCGACCCCAACGCCCAGAGCCCGGCGGGCGCCCAGGGCATGGCCCAGTTCGTCCCGGACACCTGGCATACCTGGGGCCGGGACGCCGACGGCAACGGTGTGACCAGCCCGTTCGATCCGGCCGACGCGATCGACGCCCAGGGTCGGATGATGTGCTCGCTGATCCGCCAGGCCCGCGACTCCGGCATCGACGCCGACCCGTGGCAGCTCGCGCTCGCGGGCTACAACGCGGGCTGGCACGCCGTCGAAGCCGCCCACGGCATCCCGCCCTACCAGGAGACCCGGCAGTACGTCGCCGCCGTCGTCGCCGCGGTCCCGGACTTCACCGCCCCCCTGTCCGCCGGGCCGCAGGGCCCCGCCGACGGCGCCCTTCCATCGGGGTGGGACGTCCCGGCCGGCACCCACCCGCAGGCCGCCGCCGCGATCCGCTGGGCCCTGGCCCAGCGCGGCGGCTGGTACACCTTCGGCGGGGACTGCGCCGACCCGCTGGGCACCGCCCCCTCCCACCGGTGCGACTGCTCCAGCCTGGTCCAGCAGGCCTACGCCCACGCCGGGATCCGACTGAGCCGCTCGACGTTCACCCAGGTCGGGGAGGGGCAACCGGTCGACCCGGACAGCATCCGGCCCGGCGACCTCGTCTTCACCACCGGAACGGACGGCGGAGGCCCGGGCCGCCCCGGCCACGTCGCCCTCTACATCGGCGACGGCCTCCTCCTGGAGGCCCCCCGCACCGGCCTCCAGATCCGGACGGGCAGCTACCAGGCCTGGAGAGCGGCCGGCAGCGGCCCCGACCAGGTTGTCGCCGTCCGCCGGATCGTCACCTGATCCCCCGTCCGGGTGACCGGATCCACCCACAACCCCCGGGTTGTCCACAGGAACCCGCACCACCGTCCTTGGGGGCGGCCGGATCCGCGACCCTGACCGCCACGACAACACCTGACGAAGGAGTCCGCCATGACGACCGCCTGGTTCGACCGCATCGCCGCCCGACTCGCCGAGCCCGGCATCCAGGGCCCGCTCTCGGCGGCCTGGTCCCTCGCCAACCAGACCGGGTACTGGGCCCTGGCCGTCACCACCGACACAGGCGGTGACACCCTGGCCGCCTGCGGTACCTTCAACCACGCGATCGAGCTCCGCGGCTTCCTGCCGGAGCCCGACGACGGCGACGACCCCGAAACCGACCTCACCTTCGCCGACGGCCGACGGCTCGCCGAATTCCTGGAGCAGGCGGAGCGTCGGCTTTCGGCAGCGGCCGCCACCGCGGCGACGCCGGACGAGACCTACACCGTCCTGGTTGCCGTTCGCCTCCTCGGGCACACCGCCGCCGCCGTGCGCACCACGCTCCGCCCGGCGGAGACCACCCGGTGAGCGCGGAGTTCGGCGAGTTCCTTGTGCTCGCCGGCAGCTACCTCAGCGACGCCGACTACCTGCCGATCGAGCGGAGCTCGGAGCTCTACCGACGGACCGTTGGCCATCAGGTCGCGGATCTGCTGGACCTCTTCCTCGCGGTGGAGACCCGGTACGCCTGGGAACCGGTGGACACCCTCCCCGACCGGGCGCCCACCGGCCCCGGCCCGGCACCGGACAGTGCCTGCCGGGCCCGGCTGCACGTAGCCCTGGCCGAAGCCGCCCGACAGCTCAGAGCCGCCTACGGCAAGCCGCCGGCCCTCACGGCCCTCCAGGCGTTCCAAGCACCCCGGTACGTCCCCCATGCCATCCAGGCCCTGCGCACCGGCCTGGACCTGCTCGCCACCCACACCGATCCCGACGGCCGACCCCTCACCCGGCACGGACTCGCCCTGGAGAGCACACACCTGCGCACCGCCGTCCTGGTCCGCGTCCTCGCTCTCGCCGGAACGGTCGCGGACCTGGTGGGCCGCCTCGGCGCGGCCACCTCCAGCGCGTCCTTCACCGAACGCATCCGTGGCCTCGGCCGGGTCGTCGACCAGCTGGCAGTGGTGCAGCAGGAGGTCCGGGCGCTCGCCGCCGACCCGGACGTCCGGATCGGCGGCGCGGCGCTCGACACCGTACGGCCCCGCGCGCTGCTTCAGCCGGACCCGCCCCGCACCGCGGAGACCCCTGCGCAGCTCAGCGCCGGCGCCGCCGCCTCGGCCGACCGGCTCGCGGACATCAGCTGGCGCGCCGTACAGGTGGGTGACGACTCCCACGCACACACGGCCTCCGCCATGGGCACCGCGGCCTCCAACGCCTTCGCCGTCTACCAGCTGACCCGGTTGCTGTTCACCCACGCTGCCACCCACGCTCCCGCCACCGTGTCCGCCCACCTCGCGTCCGTCCACGCCGCCGATACCGCCTGGGAAGCAGCCGAGCTCGCCTGGCGCCGCGTACGCGCCTGTTGGTTCCCCCTGCGCTCCGCTCCCGACAACACCCTCTCCGCCGTCACCGCGGAGTCGCACGCCCTGGTCGACCGGGTGGGCCGGCTCCTCTACGCCGACCCGGCCTGGCGGCTGTCCCACGGCCACGGGGGACCGACCCGTCAGGCCTGCGACATCGCCGCGGCCCTGCCGGTGTGGAGCGACGCCCTGCGCCAGGTCTCCGCTCGGCTCCAGCACCTCGCCGAAGACCACGCGGTCCTCGCCGAGCGCCTCGCCGACACCCGGCGGCTGGTGATGCGGGCCTCCGGCCCCGGGCACAACCGGCTGCCGGCCCGGCCGCTGCCCGCCGACCGACGTGCCGAGCTCGCCGAGGAGTACCGGTCCGCCGGCCAGGCGAGCGCGGCCGCCGAGCGGGCCCTCGCCACCGTGGTCTCGGCGCTCGGAGCCGACCTCGCCGCCCAAGGCCTCTACCACCGGCTCGCCTCCACCCCCGACCCTCAGGCCGCCGACCGCATCACCCTCAGGCGCTCAGCGGCCCGTCTCGCCGCTACCGGGCAGAACCCGCAACCGACCCGGCGCCCAAGGCGGAGCAGCCTGGGCCTGTGAACTACTGGACCCGTCGGGCGGAGTCCAAGGAAGCGACGTGGCCGACACCGGTGACGTTCCTACGAGGTGCCTCCCCGCCAGTCGGCGCCGACACCTGGACCACCGGCAAGCGCTGTGCCTTCGCCGACGACCCGATCCACAGTCGGCTGCTCGCGCCCGAGCGGTGGGTCGACCTCGTATGTCCGCAGGACCACGCAGCGGCGGTATGCGGCGCCGACTTCGGCGACGGCGGCGAGGCGGCCGATCGCGGAGGCGCCGAGGGCGGCGGCATCGCCGAGCTGGAGGTCGTCCTTCGTCAGCCTCTCAGCCCCGGGCCCTGACCGACGAGGCCACCGGCGAACCCGTCTCCTGTACCCATGCTGACAACAGCCCGTACGATCGGTGTTGGCGAAGGTTCAGAGTCGGCTCGCCGGGGCGCAGCTGAGACAGACAGCCGCTGGGGAGTTGGCCCGGCGTACGTCGGGCTCCGGATTCGAACTGAATGGATTGGCGCACTCTGAGCCCAATCGCAGCAGGTCAGGAAGTGTCGGCCCCGCGCTCGCGGGGATAGCTCCTGCGCCGAGGTCGCGCTCCTGCCACGCGAGATGTCGGCCCCGCGAGCGCGGGGATAGCTCCAGCCGGGCGGTGACCCCGACACGGGCAGTGCACGGTGCCGGTCGGCCGGCTTGGCGATGCCGTTGTGGCCGAGGAGGGGCGTCCAGGCCGTACGAGCTGAGCCTGGGGGCTACCGCCTTGGCGAGGCGGATCGTATCGAGCAACGGCGTCGCGGCCAGGAGGGGGCAGTTCGCTCCCTGGCGGGCGATCATCCCGGCCTCGTGGAGGTGTGGTGGGCGTCGAGCCGGGCCGTCACCTTGGCGGCCGCGGCCGCGCCGACGAGCAGGGCCTCAGTGATGCCGGTCTGCGAGGTGGCGTGCGGGGCGGCGGGGACATTGGTGGTGGGGGAGCTCCGATCCTGCGGGGCCATGAGGCGCTGGCAGCCTCGCCGCCCGGCTGGCTATGGTCTACCCGTCGCTGTGGGGTCGCCTTCCCCCACAGCGTTCCGGGTATCCGCTCGGTTCTCCCACAACTCCGAGGAGCGCACCCCCGCATGGCGTCGGCCAGAGACGAAGAGGACACCCGCAAGGTCCAGACCGCTGTCCTGGGCGGCCCGGACGGATACGATCCTGTCTTCCTCCCCTTCGACAAGAAGCCTGCCGCGAAGCTCCGCGATGCCCACGGCGCCAACGCCTTCACCTGCGGCGTCCTGCTCGGCGGCTGCGGGAAGCCGCTGACCCTGCGGGCATGCGACGACAAGAAGTCCCACTTCGCCCACCGCCCGCCGGTTCGGTGCAGCCGCACCGCCCTCGGTGAGAGCAGCGCCGACCACCTCTACATCGGCAAGGCTCTCGGGGCGTGGCTCCGCAGCCAGGGCCAGACCGGCGTCACCGTGCACTACGCCAGACAGCGGCACGCCCGCAGCGACAGCATCGAGATCACCTTCGGCCCGCGTGACCGCAGGCGCCTCCTGCACGTCCAGATGCTCCGTCGGCCGTTCGCCGACTGGCAGGCCGATGGCCGGAGTCTCTCGGCACGCCACCGCGGTACGCCGCTTGTCCGCATGTACGGCCCGGAGAGCCAGCTCGCACCGTACGAGGTCGAGGCGACGGGGTATGCCCTGCGCTTCCGCTGCGAGACCGAGAACGGTACCCGCACGGTGTCCGTGGGCACCCAACTGCCGGACCACACCGTCGAATGGACCAGCCTCGACCGGTGCCGGCTGCTCCGGCAGGGCGTCCTTACCCCGTCGCTCGAACAAGGGCCCAGCGGTATCCGCCCCCGTACGGAGGCCCACCCCGTGCCGCCCGCGGCGCAGCCGGCGAAGACCCCTGCTGCGCCGCCCGCCGGGCCGGCCACCACGGTCGCGGGCCTCGTGCCCACCCGGCCTGTGGCCGCGGTGGGCCCGGTGTTCCCTCTGGTGCCCGGATCGGTCGCCTTCACCGGTGCCAGGCCCTCTCCCGACGCGGCTCCCGGACGGCGCCGGACCTATGACGCCGAGGCGCAGCCCCGCGGCTCCACGGCTGTCCGGGCCCGAATATCCCTGCCCGGCCCGCAGCCACTCCTCGATCCGCATGCCGTCTACGTGCTGACCGAGGGCGCGGCCCTGGTCGGCGAACCGCGCTCCGCCGACGCGTCCGCACCCTGGTGCCTGCGCGCCGAGCGCATCCGTCGTCTCGGCGACGGGGCCGCGACCGCCTGGACAGCGCTCACGCCCCCGCCACGGGCCGGACGGACGGAGGCCGCTTCCGTCGCTCCCCGCGTCGCATCGGATCCGCCACCGGCGGGCCCCGCCGTCGCCGGGCCGGCCCGCCCCGCTCAGCGGACCGCCGAGGCGCGGACGGCGACTCCGGCCGCGCCTCCCGCCCGGGAGCAGGCCCTGGCGCTGGCGATGACCCGCACACTCGTCGAGATCGCCCGGGCCGGTACGACCATCACCTGGAGCGACCTGCTCGAAGCGAACAACATCCGACCGAAGGACGTCAGCCCCGCCCGTCGCCTCGCCCTGCTGACGCTGGTGGACGGCGAACGCGCGGCGGACCGTCAGCCGCTGCTGTCCGCCCTGGTCACCCTCCCAGCCGACGACCGGTCCACCGACGTGACCCCTGCCTTCTTCCGCCACGTCCTGCAGGGCCTCGACCCGGCCCGGGACACGGACGACGACGCGGTCGCCCGGCTCCGCGCGGAGCACCAGCAGCTCCTGCACCGCACCCACCGCCAGCTGGAGGCCGCAGTGGAGACCGTGCCGACCGCGGCGGCGGAGGAGTCCGCGCGCCTCGAAGCGGTGCTCGACATCCTTGACGGGCAGGAGTCACCGCCGGTCTTCCGCGATCCGTACCGCTCCGCGCTGGACGAGGCCGACCGTCTGGAGCGTCGGATCGGGCGGGCCTACCCGGGGAGCTGCGGGAACGGCTGGACCACTGGCGCACGGTCTTCCGGAACACCCGGCCTCCGGGGCCTCCCGCACCGCCGGTCGTACCGGCTTGGGCCGTTCCGCAGGAAGACGGCCACCAGGCACGGGGACGACTGTGGGGGTTCTCCGGCGATCCCGGCGCCGAGTTCTCCCGCGAGCCACTGCTGATGCTCGGTGCGGTCCGGTGCTGCGCCGAACACGGTCGCGTCGTACCGGCGGAGGTCCTGTCCGCCGTGGCGGCGAACGCGCACCGCGTCTCGGAACTCCCCGCGACGACGGTGTGCGGTGAGTTCAGCGCGCTGCTGACGGCCGGCCACCCTTCCCTGGGGCTGCGCGCACTGGTCGACGGCGGCCTCGCGGCACGCCTGCTGCCCGAGCTGCCGGCCCTGCGTTCGGAATCAGCCCACCACCACCGCCATCCCGATGTCTACGAGCACACGCTGGCCGTGCTGGACCAGGCGGTCGCCCTGGAGACGGACGGCCCGGACCTGGTGCTGCGGCTGGCCGTCCTGCTGCACGACATCGGCACTCCCCGTACCCGGCGTCCAGGGCCGGACGGCCACTCCACCTTCCACCACCACGAGATCGTCGGGGCGAAGACGGCCCGCAAGCGCCTGCGGGCGCTCGGCTACCCCGTCGAGACCGTCGACGGGGTAGCCCGGCTGGTCGAGCTGCACACCCGTTTCAACGGCTATGTCCCGCAGCGGTGGACCGATCCGGCGGTGCGCCGGTACGCACGGGATGCCGGACCGCTGGCCGACCGCCTGCACAAGCTCGTCCGCGCCGACTGCAGCACGCGCGAGACCCGATCGGCCGGGCGCTGGCTGCGTGCGTACGACGAGCTCGAGAGTCGCATCGCGCAGACCGGTGGCGCCGTCGAGGAGCAGCCCCTGCGCCCGGACCTCGACGGCCACCGGATCATGGAGATCCTCGGCCTCCGACCGGGTGCCGCGGTCGGCCGTGCCTACCAGTTCATGTGCGGGCTCCGAGAGGAACGGGGCCCCCTGAGCGCCGAAGAGGCCGAGGCACACCTGAGGGCCTGGTGGGCGGTCCACGGCTCGCCTTCCCGCTGACCGACGGTCCCCGCTCCGTCCTCCGGACGGCTGAGGTCGGTTCCGGTGGTATGGCGGGTAATGGGACTCTGGCCCGGAGATTCACATGGACCCGGGCAGAGCCTTGAAACCGGGCCGGTGTCGCTCCGGTTCCTCACCTGGTCGACGGTCGGACAACGTGGGGATCCGGGTGAGCGGGAATCGGGTGGGTCGCTGATCGGCTGCTCGGTAGGTTGCGGCGCATGTTCGAATACCACGGCTGGATCAAGGTTCTGGAGAGCGCCACCCTCGACGACGAGGAGTATGACGACGATCGCTTCCGATTGGTCGTCGGGGGCATCGAGGAGCGGATCCGGGAGATCGACAGCCCTTACCTGCTCGATCTGCGGTGGATGAACGGGAAGGTGTTCATTCACTTCGGGGGTTTCCCGAACCACCGTGACGCGGAGATCCCGGCGTTCTTCCGCGAGGTCGGTGAGCGGGCGCAGGGCTCCTATGGTCTGCTGCATGTGCGCGACGACGAGGACCCCGGTCGTGAGAACGAGGTCCTCGTCATCAGGATGGTCCGCGGGCGGGTGAGCGAGCACGTGGATTCGCTGCTGTCGCCCTGCATCCCCGTGCTGGAGGGCCCTGTGCTCGCATAGCTACGGCAAAGTGACAAGTAGCGCAGAGTGACGAACGAAGCGCTCGGTGACCGTCTGGCCGAGTTGGAAAGGGTCCCGTCCGGCAGAGGGGGCGCTACACGTCGAGGCGTGGGCACTGGCCCGCCTTGGCCACGCGGATGCGCATCTGTCGGGTGCTCACTTGGCCACCCTGGGGTTGACGGCGCGGCCGGTGGCCAAGATGGCCGCCAGGGTGGCCACCGGAAAGACGGCCATGGCCGTCCACATGGCCGTCGTGGCGCCGTCGTAGCCGTCGGCGCCCACCACGGCGGCGAACCCGAGCGCAAGCATGGCCATCGGCCACATCCCGACCTTGGAGCCGAGCGCGATCAGCAGCATCACCGTGAGCAGACCGACGACGGCCGCGCCGACGGGGAGCGTGACCCACGCCCAGGCCATGGTCCCGGAGTAGCCCCCGAGCACGGCCACGTAGTGGAGAGAGTGCAGGGACGGGGCCAGC
The DNA here is from genome assembly GCF_042268845.1 of Kitasatospora sp. NPDC056273. NCBI lineage: Bacteria > Bacillati > Actinomycetota > Actinomycetes > Kitasatosporales > Streptomycetaceae > Kitasatospora > Kitasatospora sp. NPDC056273. Next base: position 100,309 of record NZ_JBHJSJ010000025.1, read on the forward strand.
GTCAGGGCGCCAAGGGCTGCGGCCCCGTAGGCGCAGGCCATCCAGCCGCCCCGGGGGCGGTCATGCCGCGTGTGGGGATTCACGGGCGTTTGCTCCGATCGTTGAGTCTCGGGGTCGCTTCGGGTGTCAGTCGGTGGGTGCGGGGAGTGGGCTATCGGTTGCCGCCGCCGTTGAGCTGGGCCGGGATGCGGCTGGTGCGGAGCTCGCGCAGGTCGGGGATGTGGTTGTACAGCGTGCCCGGGCTGACCTTGAGGAGCTTGGCGATCGCGGTGATCGACAGGTCGGGGTTGGGCAGCATGTCGCGCGCGGCCTTGATGATGTCGGCGTCGACGGAGGGCCGGCCGCCGACCTTGCCGCGGGCGCGGGCGGCGGCCAGGCCCTCGCGGGTGCCGGAGACGATCAGCTCGCGGATGAACTCGGCGAGGGCGGCGAAGACGTGGAAGATGAGCCGGCCGCCGGGGGTGGTGGTGTCCAGGCGCTCGTGCAGCGAGGTGAAGCCGATTCCGCGGCTCCTCAGCTCGCCGACCATGTTCACCAGGTCCTTCAGCGAGCGGCCGTAGCGGTCGAGCGCGGGGACCACCAGGGTGTCGCCGCTCTGGAGGAAGGCGTGGCACGCCTTCAGCTCCGGCCGCAGGTCGTCCTTGCCGGACTTCTTGTCGGCGAAGATGCGACGGCAGCCGGCTTCGGTGAGGGCGTCGAGCTGGCGGTCGAGTTTCTGTCCGCCGGTGGACACCCGTGCGTATCCGATGCGGATCTCGGTCCGCACGGCCGGTTCGGCGACCAGGAGTTCGAACGGGTCGGGTTCAAGTGGCGTGCTCACGCCCGGAATTCTGACAGAAAACGGTGACTGGGGGTTCTTGAACAGCCCGGGTTGTTGAAGGAGTTTTTGAAGGCCCTGGGAGCCTTTTCGATCTTGAACCGGAGATCTTCAGATAACGAAGGTTTTTTGAAGATCGCCAATTGGAGTGGCACCGTTCGGATGTGGGCTGCGCGCATGGGGGCCGTGAGTTCGCATCAAAGGCTATGTTGAGGCATGGAGTTGCGGAGACTCCCTGGGGAGGGGATCCATGGAGGTGTGGCAAGCGTGCCTTTGGGGCCTGGTGGGTGTGGCGCTCATCGAGGCGTACGGCCTGTGGTCGGCAACACACACACCTAAGAAGCCCCAGTGGCCGTGGACTGACGGCGATGGCAATCCGGTGTATCGCGGCTACGTGGTCTCGGTCGTTTGTCGGTGTGCGATGGGGGTCTTGCTGAATGCCGCTTATGCCGCGTCGCAGCAGATCACCGGTCCACTCGCCGCTGTCACGATCGGGATTGCAGCGCCGTTGTTCATCGCACAGATGGCGGTACGAGGCGAGGCGCCATCACCGGCGGCGCCAACAGCGCCACAGATGGGCGTAGAGGCTGCGAGCGTCCAGACAGCGGGAGGCTCGGCGCAGGTGCCGCCTCGGCGCGCGCCCGGGAAGTCGAGCGCCGAGGCGGTGCAGGAGGGGACTCTCGATGGCCACTAAGCGTCGGTTCGTGCTGGAACTGAAGGGGCCTCTATCTACACTACGCGGACCGGTTGTCCTGCCGCCGCAATCGAGCGGGTGGGGATGGGTACGAGCCGCGTTGGCTTTCCAGCCTGCTCGCCCGGAACTCAAGACTTCGCACCGCCCCGAGACCCTCGGGACCAATCGTGCCAAGGACACTGGCACGCCCGTGCTCGCGCCGACCCCCTCAAGCGGGAAAACCGACCGACAGAGCGCCGTCGCGATCATCGAAGGCGCCACACCACAGGTTCGCTTGGCCCTCCGCTCCCATCCGGTGGTGAACGCCACCATCATCAGTGATCTTCTGGCTCACGCCCTCGACCTCGCTCGCAACCGTAGTGAAGGCCTGGAACGCGCCCGCGAGCTCGCCCGGAACATTCGCGCGGCCCATGAGCGCGCCTACACCCGGGCCACTCCCACCGAGGATGATCACGCCGTCAGATTCGCCCTCAGCCAGGCTCACGACCGCGGACGTGACCTCACCCGCAGTACTCGGCCTTATTTCCTCAACCACGTTGTCGAGGCCATCGAACACGCCCACGTCCTCGCCCTCGGCATTGCCTTCGAAAGCACCGGCGACCTCGCCCTTGATCTAGAACACGCCCAAGTCCTCGCCCGCGGCCTCGCTTTCGAACGTGCCCGCGACAAAGCCCTCGATCGCGCTCCGGGCCGTGCCTGCGATCTCGCCAGCGAGCTTGTCCACGAGCTCGAACGGGTAGTCGGCGGCATGTTCGGCTTGAACAACGTCGAACGGCTCGCCGAGCTACTCAGGCGCGGCGTCCTGGACGACTTCACAAGGGCTGACCTCACCAACACCGATCTCTCGGGAACTGACCTGTCAGGCGTTCTTTGGTCGGAAGCAGGAACCCGATGGCCGCACGGGATGGACATCGAGAGGCTGCGGAGAATCTCTCGGAGTTCCTCATTGGTTCTGGGCGCTTATGTGATCTTGCCGGCCGAAGGGTCGAGCAGGACAACCGAAACCACGGTTCTTCGGTGAGGTCTGCACGCTGCGTTGTCCCGTGTCGGGTGACGCAGCCGGCACTGACCACCATGTAGGCGCTGCCGCGACGCCGGAGGGCGGCCACCAACCTGGTGGCCGCCCTCCGGCGTGAACACGGGATCTCACAGGGTCGGTACCGGCTGTTCGCGGGAGGTGCGTTGGCCGGGGATGGTTGCGGGCGGCTTGAGGTCGAGCCGGTTGCTCATGTCCAGCTCGAACCGACCGTACGGGTTCACGTGCGTCCAGAACAGCGGCGACAGCCCCCTGCGGTCGGCGTCGGTGAGCCGGTCGGCCCACTTCGGCTCGGCCAGGACCTGCTGCATGAGCAGGGTGTTGACGTGGACCAGGGCAGACTGGAGCAGGTGCAGGGCCAGCATGCTGACCTCCTGGCTCTCCTTGTCCTTGCCGGTCAGGTCGCCGTCCTTGCCGTAGAACAGGTCCTGGTTGGCCGAGTTCCAGTTCTCCACCACCTGCAGTCCCTCGTTGATCTCCTGGCGCATGTCGGCGTCGGCCAGGTAGTCGCAGACGAACGCCGTACGCACCACGCGGCCCAGCTCCTCGATCGCTTGGTAGGTGGGGTGCTTGGGGCCGCCCTTAGTGAACCGGCGAAGCACCTGCTCGGCCTCGGCGGTGCCCAGGCGAAGCGCGGTGGTGTACTTCACGATCTGGTCGTACTGCTGGGCGATCAGCTCCCAGTCGATCGTCTTGGTGGACAGCACAGGCGCGAGGTTGGGCCAGTTCGCGTCCTCACCGGCCGCCGGCCGGTACAGCCGGGCGGAGCCGATGTTCTTCAGCCGGGGCATCAGCTTGAAGTCGAGCATGTGCGCGAAGGCGAACCCGACGATCGAGGCGTCGTGGGTGTCGGTGTACTGCCGGTCGACCTCCATGTCGGTGCAGTGCCGCAGCACGCCCTCGATCATCGAGGCGACCTCGGACGCCGAGCAGGACTTGACCTGGCTGTAGATACACACCGACTTCCGCTCGACGTGCCAGTAAATCATCACGCCGGGGCCCCGGTAGCGCTGGTGCCACTCGGTCATCAGGTTGGAGGACCAAGAGCCGAACTTGCGGCTGTCGGAGGCGCACGCCGTCCCGGTGCCCCACCACATCTCGTCGCGGGCGGCGAAGGTGGCGTTCACCAGCTTCACCACGGCAGCGCGCATGTTGGCCCGGTTCACGAACAGGTGCCGCACCCGCCGCAGCGTCGCCTCGCTCTCGCCGTGCTTGCCGGTCACCGCGACCCGCTTGATGCCCATGTTGGTGCCCAGGGCGAACAGCACCAGCAGCAGCCGGCGCCGCAGCACCTCCTTGGACGTGGTCTCGCGGGTGGCCACCGAGGCGAACTCAGCGGTGAAGTCGGTCTCGAACTCGGCGTACTTCAGCATGTCCAGGAGGTCGATCGTCCCCCAGCGCCGCTCGATCTCACCCTTGACGGCGACCAGGTTCTCCGGCTCCTCCTGCTTGGCCAGGGGCGACACCTTGATCCACGGGTTGCCATGCTTCTTGGTGATCGACACCCCGCCGGTGGTACCGGTCGCCAGCGCCTGCTCGAAACGGTCCAGCGAGCCGCGGAGCTTCTTCTGCAGCTCGGCGACGAACTTCGCCGGGTCCTGCGGCTGGCGGATCGCGTCGTAGTGGACGTCCCGGTTCTCTTCGAAGTCCTGCGGCAGATCGTCCTCCGGGTTGCGCCACCGGTTCGCGCCCTCCACCCAGATCTCCCGGCGCCGCAGCGCATCCCGCAGCTTGACCAGCACGCACAGCTCGTACGGGATGCGCTCGACCCGGCCCTTGTCGTCCACCACCGCCGCCCGCCAGTGGTCGGGCACCACGTCCTCCAGCGGGACCGTCTCCGCCGGGTCGAAGAACGCGCCCTCCTTCAGCGGCTGTTCCAGGTACCGCTCCAGCAGGTCGATCGCGTCCATCACCGGCCGGTAGTGGTCGTTGTTGCACTTCAGCGTGAGCGACCGCAGCAGCGGCGAGAGCATCCGCCGCCAGTGCCCCGAGTAGGAGGACCGCAGCACGGTCCGCACCCGGGCCTGGTACTTGCGCTCGTTCGCAGCCGCCTCGGCCGCCAGCGCCTTGAGCGTGCGCTCGCCGCCGACCACCGGGTAGATCACCCGTCGAACCGTCCCGGACGGCTCGGCCAGCGCGGCCTCCGCGACCCGCAGCATCATCGCGTCCTTGCCGCGGACCTTCTTCAACTCGTTGGTGAACTCCTTGTCCACCCTCTTCTCCGCCCGGGTGTTGATCCGCAGCACCAGCTGGGTGAACAGGTCCACCAGCGAGTCGGTGATCTCGGCCTCCTGCACGTGGCACAGCGCCGACAGCAGCGTCCAGCGCATCTCCGGCTTCATCCGGGGCGGCAGCAGGTCCGCCGGATACTCCTTCGAGGCCCGGGCCCGCCAGGAGTCCACCAGCTTCTCCGACACGTCCGCGAACAGGTCCGCCGGCAGCCCCAGCCGCCGCACCCGCGCGAGCTTGTCGATCTCCGCGAGGAGGCTCTCCAGGCCCGGCGCCCCAGGGTCGGCCTTCAGCTCGGCGAAGAACACCCGGCCACCACCCACGGCCGCCTGGTCGCCGTCCGCTCCGTCCTCCTGCTCGGCGCCGGTCACCAGGTCGTCCAGCCGCGAGCGAGTGATGTGCGAGAGCCAGCCCACGGTCCGGCGGCAGAACTGCGTCTCGAAGTCCTTGACCGCCCTGGCCACCAGGCGCCGTACCTGCCCGGGGGCCGGCGGCTCGATGCGGTCGTTGCGGCACCGCGCGACCACCGCCTCGGCCAGACGCTCGCGGGACAGCTCCACCGGGCACAGTTCCGTGGAGAGCCACTCGGCCAGCGTCGCCTGGTCGTCCTCAGTGTTCTCCCGGAACCCGAAGCCCTCCCGGATCTCCATCCGGTGCCGCTTGATCGTCCGGCTCGCCCAGTCGTAGGCCGCCCACTCCTCGGCCGGCACCTTCACCTGCTGGGCTACGTACGCCACCGCCGCATGTGGAACCTCCTCGGGGGCTTCCGGGAACCGGGCCTCAACCTCGAAGAACTTCAGCAGCAGGGCGAAGCCCAGTCGGGTCGCCCCGGACTTGTTCCGCAGCCTCTTCGTGTCGTCTTCGAGCAGGGTCCAGACCTCGATCAGGTCCTCCGGCTCCCAGTCCTGCCGCACTCCAAGCCCCTCACCTCGACCCACCGTGATCGCGGTCAGAGTGACGCGGGCACATCAGCCCGGGGACGAAAACACCCGAACCCGTGACAACAGCCCGTCAGATCGGCTACAGAGAGCTACTTGTCACTTCGCCGTAGCTATGCGAGCACAGGGCCTGGAGGACCGGTTCCAGGGATAGGACGTGAGGTCGGTCAGCCCTGCTTCACGGGACGTCGCCGCCGTCCGTCCGCTTCGGCGCCGTCCTGCCGACCCGTCCGGGGCCATCCACCGGGTGGTGCTTCCTGGAGTGCCAGGCCGTGCTGCTGTACCTCGGCCCGCTGCGTCCGGTTCGCGGTTCCTGGGAGTGTTCGGAAGCGCTGGTCAGCGGCTGGCGAGGTGGCGGGATGTGAGTTCGAGGTCCTCGAGCTGGGCGGTGGTCAGGCGTCGGGCCTCCCAGATGACCGAGGCCATGTCCGCGGCCCGGGAGTGGAGCGGCGGCAGGTCGTCCGGCAGGCGGACGCCACCGAGCGCGGCCAGGTCGGAGACAGGGAAACCGAGCACGCCCGCGAAGCCGGCCACGAGCTCGGGGGTCGCCTCGACGATGCCGCGGCCCACCCCGCCGATGGTGGACGGCGACAGGTAGATCCGCCCGTCGGTGACCGCGTACAGGGCCTTCGCGGTGCTTGACCATGTGAGGTTCCGACTGTGAGTGAGCTTCAGGAGCGCCGCGCCGAAGCCCGGCCTGTACCGGTGGTACGGCCGGTCGACCCCGCCACGTCCCTCCCTCTCCACCAGGGGCTGTGCCCGGATCGCGTCCAGCAGCACCCGCCGGTGCTCGGCGGGCATGACCATCGTGTTGTGGATGACGGAACCGACCGACCAGTTCGGATCGCGGGTGACCGGTGTCAGGTCGTCGGGTACCGATTGTCCGGCGAGAACGAACAGGTCGGCGGCGTGCAGCCCGAACACTGGCCCGAGGTCCCTGAGTAGCCGTCCGGTCGGCGGACGCCCGTTGAGAACGGCCTGGAGTTCTGCCGGGGCGGTGCCGGCCGCTGCCGAGAGCGCGGTGGAGTCGAGCGCCCGGTGTTCTGTCAGGTGTGCCAGAAGCGCGTCGAACCGCAGCAGTCCTGTCATGTCGTCAGACTATCGGCGGCCGTGAGGGGCGGTGCTGGTGCTTGGTGGTTGGTGGGAAAGCGCGCGTCGGGGGTCGGCCTGGCGACCGGGGCATGCGCAGGGTGGAGCGGGGTGTTGTGTGGGTGGGGGGCCGGGGGTGATCGGGCAGCAGGGGCGGGTTGCCGTGCACCGGCTACCCGACCAACCGGTGCCGGGCTCGGCGGCGTCCTTGACTGGGACAGGGTTCGGGGACGTGATCGACTTCTTCGTCCTCGCGGGCGCCGGGACCTGGGAACAGCAGCCCGGGCGATCGCCCGGAAATCGCGGTGTGCGGGTACAGGCGGCCGGGCGGTGGGAGCCCGGTGACGATGGCCGGGGCCCGCTGCACCCGGCCGCCGCCGGAGGGCTCCGTTGTTGGCCGGGTCGCGGTCGACAACGTGTCTGCAGGCCTTGACGCACCGGTACCCCGATGTGCTCCGGCCCTGTGGGTGTGCGGCGGGAGCCACCCGTCGGACACCTTTCCAACGGGTGCAGGGTCGCAGTGCCACTCCAGAGTGACTTTCTATAACAGCCCTAGGCCTTAGCCATGCACTTAGCCGTCGCCGCGCGCGCCCCTCACGTACGCGTGGAAATGGCGGTTCGGAAGGCTGGCCAGGGTAGTTGGTGACGGTAAGGCTGTTATAGAAAGTCATTTCTGAGGGATCTGGACGACGCGTCTCCATGGAGAGTCGTTCTATCAGGAGCCCGAGAGATTCCCTCCTGACGGAGTCCGGGAAGGGGTCAGTGGAAGACGAGGACGTGGCCGCCCTCAATTGGGCCAAAGTCCAGGAACGACCCCTGACGGCGACGGGTCCGCCGCCGCGCCGACAGCCTTGTCTCGGGGGCGAGGAACATCGGAGCGACACTGGCGCTAAACCCTCTCCACACTCTCCAGAGCCCGTTGACCTGCGCTTTCATGGTGGCTGAACCGTCGGAGGTCGCGTTGCTCAACCGCCTCGCGGTTCGGGGTGCCGGTCGAGTTTCTGACGGATGAGCAGGCCGCGGGGTACACGGCGTTCCGACGGACGCCGGCCCGCTCGGAGCTGGAGCGGCTCTTCCTGGACGCCCCGGACCGGGACCTGGTACCCGGTGGAGTCGAAGCGGCGGGCGCACAACCGGCTGGGCTTCGCCGCCCGGCTGACGACGGTGCGTTACCTCGGGGTGTTTCCTGGACGACCCGGCCGACGTGCCGACGAAACCGCAAAGTACCCGGCCGAACACCTGGACATCGAGGACGCCTCGCTGCTGGAGGCGCACGGCGAGCGGGAGAACACCCGGCTCGACACCTCCCCTACCGGCCTGTGACACCCTGGGCCCCATGCACATCCCAGCCGGCGAGCCCACCTCCGAGGAAGAGCTCCCAGTCCTCCGCCCCGACCCCAAGCAGGTGCTCGCCGACTGGCTGACGACCACCCCGCTCGGCGACAGCGCCCGGCTGAACTACCCGCGCGAGGTCATGCGCTGGATCGCGTACATCGGGGACCGGGTCTGGACCGCCGGCGGCCGCGACGTCAGGAACTGGACCGAGGGCGCGGACAACGCCCGTACCCGCGCCTTCCTCGTCAGCGCGGTACGCGGCTTCTACCAGCACGCCCAGAGGTTCGACTCCGGCATCGTCAACCCCGCCCCCAAGACCCTGCGCCCCTCCGTCGCCGACCTCCCCGGCCGCCCCGCCCTCACCCGCGCCGAGTCCACCCTCTACGTCTCCGCCCTGGACCGCTACAGCGGCCTGATGCCCCACCGTGCCCGCGCGCTCGGCTACCTCGTCCTCGGCCGCGGCCTGCGCGCCCACCAGGCCGTCGCGCTCGACGTCGAGGGCATCGTGCGCGAGCAGCACCGCACCACCGCCCTCGTCACCCTCAAGGGCGGCGGCACCGAGTTCCAGGAGCTCCCGGCGCCCGTCGCCCTCGCCGTCGAGGACTACCTGCCCCACCGCCGCACCGCCGCCCCCCACAGCAGCCCCGAGGCCGGCCCGCTGCTCACCAGCGGCCGCGGCCGCCGACTCGACCCCGCGCCCAGCGTCCGCGACCTCCTGCGCGCCGTCGCCTCCACCCACCCCCAGCTCACCCACCTCACCGACACCCTCACCGCCGACGGCCTCGCCGCCAGCCCCAACCCCTTCCTGGGGTAACGGGTCGAGACCTGTAGGAACGAAAACCGGCGCTCAGTGGGCTTTTCAGCCGTGAATTCAGCTGGTGGGTCTTGTTCTGCGGGCCGTAGGGTCGACCTGGCTACCGTGACTCCGAAAGACTGATGGGGCAGCAGTGTCACCGGTGTACAGCTGTCCGCCGGAACTGCGCGGGTTCCACAGAGCCGCGCTGGCCCTGCCCGCGCCGTCCACGCGCCGGCCGGCGTCCGGGCGGCCGCCACCGTCACCGAGCTGCTGCGCTCGACCGTCAGGACGGACGGGCGCAGCGCGGCATCGCGGCCCAGTTCCTCGTAGGGCGCCACGGTTCGCAGGCGGCTGCACGGGTGGAGCTGGGCATCGCGAAGTCGACGCCGAGCGAGCTGTTGTCGGGTAGTTGAGGGAAGAGGTGTGAATGTCCTGTCTCGCTGGGCCGAGCGCCGCTGGCTCAGCAGCCGGGTCGGCGTTCAGGCCCGAAGGCCCGGGCCGGTGTGGGATCGGGCGGCAAGGAGAGTGGGACAACGGGCTCCGGCGCTCCTGGCCGGCCTGAGCCTGAACCTGGCGCTGTTCAGCCGAGCGTGACGCGGGCGGCGGTCTCCCACTCGTACATCCGCCGGTCGCGGCCGAGGACGATGAGTTCGGCGGCGGTGACGCGGGCGGTGGCCGGGTAGGTGGTGACGCCCGCGAGGGCGTCGGCGGCCGGTCGGGCCGGGCCGGCGGCGTTGGAGTAGGCCACCGAGACGTGGGGCCGGAAGTTGTCGGCGGGCTCGGGGACCTCGGGCCAGACGTCGGCGATGGCCGCGCGGATGGCGGTGCGGACGGCGCGCACGGGCTCGGCCGGGTCAACGGTGAGGAGCAGGGCCTCGGGAGTGACGATCGCCGGGCCCAGGGCGAGGTCGAACGCGGGGATCTTCGCGAGGTGGTGGGCGGCGGCGCCGGCGATGGCGCGCGCGTCGGCCTCGCTGACCTCGGCGGTGGAGCCGAGGCCCTGCATGGTGAGGTGAAGCCAGCGGTCGGGGACCAGGTCGAGGCCGGGGACGTCGGCCAGGGCGTGGCGGTAGTCGGCGGCCAGGCGGTGGACGTCGTCGGCGCCGTCGAACGTCAGGTGCCAGGTGTACCAGCGGGTGCCCGGTTCCCAACCCGGGCGCCACCACCAGTGATCGGCCATGCGCGCAGGGGTGTCAGTCATGGTTGCTGATCCAATCACTGTCCGGGCCGGCGAGGCAGAGGGCGAGTTTGGCTTCGCGGACGGCGGTTTCCACGACGGCTTGCAGGCGGCGTCCGGCGGCGCTGTTGCCCATGGGCGATCCGGCGGCGTCCCGGGCGAGGTCGCGCAGGCGCCGGCGGACGGGGGCGGTGCGGTGTTCGGCGGGCAGTGCGAGGACGGGGGCGAGTGCGTCGAGGACGCCTTCGGGTTCGTCGGCGAGCAGGTGGGCTCCGGCGCGGGTGATGTGGAGCTGGGCGATGGTGCCCAGGGGCCGGATGTCCTGGCGCTGGAGAGCGGCGAGGCCGTGGTCGGCGTGGGCCAGCGCCCGGGTCGGGTCGTCACCGCGCAGGCAGATGCCCGCCCCGTAGTTGGCCAGCCGTCCGTCCGTGCAGGCGAACAGCCCGCCGACCTGGTCGTGGAAGGCGTTGGCGAGATCGAGCCCGGCGGCCTCTTCGGCTCGGCCGAAGGCGGTCTTCGCCTCGGCGTGCGCACCGACTTCCGCCCACGCGTCCGCGGCCTGGCAGTGGAGCAGCACGGTGACGGTTCCGGGTGCCTGGAGGGCGGCGCCGTGTTCGGCGTGCCGGATGGCCGCGCGATACTGCCCGTCCCAGTACGCGAGCTTGCTGCGGGTGGCGGCGACCCATGCCTGGAGGCCCCGGTCGCCGGCCATCTCGGCGGCCACCATGGCGGCGCGGATGTGTGTTCCGGCCTGCCGCGTGTGTCCGAGGTCGCTGGTCATCCAGGCCATCATCGCGGCGAGGTAGCCGGCGGTCGCGAAGAGTTTCTGGCGGTGCTCCAGGTTCTGGTGCCCGTACAGCAGGTCCCAGACGCGGACGAGTGATCTGTGGGTCTGCCCGTAGACCTTCAGCGGGTCCTGGGCCATGAGGTAGTCGGCGGCGAAGCCGCGGGTGTCGGCGGCGTACTGCTCCACGCTGACCGGCCCGCAGTTGGGGACCTCGGCCCACTGCGTCCACTGCGCCGACTCGTCGGCCGCGGTGTGGATGAGCTCGGCGCCGGTGAGCGGCACGTCGGGCACCGGGGGGAGGGGCGCCGCAACGGCCGTGGCCGGATCGCCGGCGGCCTGGTGTCGCAGCACGCGCAGATCGGACTCGGGCAGGGCGCGGCGGTCTTCCAGATCCAGCAGGTCTTCCAGGGAGGCGCCGTAGAGCTCGGCGAGGACGGTGAGCACCCGCAGGGTGACCCGTCGGCCCGCCGCGGCCGGCCACTTCTCCCATTTGCCGAGAAGGGAGGCGTCCGTCGCGGGCCCGGCAGCGCCGACGGCGTTGTTGAGTCGGTCGGCCGCCTCCTGGAGAGTCCAGCCGTGGGCGTGGCGCCAGGCCTCCCGCGGACGGCAGCCGAAGCTGGTGCGCATCTCGGCGGCGATCGTCGCGATCGGGGCGCCGACGGCGAGGAGTTCGGTGCGGAGCGAGTCCCGGTGGGTCTTGGATCCGGGCTTGGGGCGTGGAGGCATGGTGGCTCCCGGATGGGTGCGGTGAGCGGCCTGACCACCTCACCGTAGCGACCCGACTACGCCACATGGGTCACGCTCCGCGATTTCCACATGACGCACTGTCCTCTTCTGGGCCTGCTCCGAAACTCCCGCCCAGGTGAGCGAGCTGACGCCGGTCCGGAAAAGGCGGTCACCGCTGCCCGTGACCGCAGCGGGTCGAAGACGGGACCGTAGTGCCACCGCCGTTCACTGCGCGTCCGCTCTCGGACGGCAGGGGCGCGATTCGAAGGAAGGCACCATGCTGTCGAAGTCCGCCGCCATCGCCATCGCCGCGAGCACCGGCCCGGAGGAGAAACCGCAGGCCCTGGAGGACCTGGTGCTCGCGGAGGGCGTCGACCAGGAGTGGTAGTCACCGCCCGCTTCCTGAACCGGGATGTCCTCCCTGGGGGATCCGATGAATCATCTGTACGTCGGCCCGACGCTGCGCCCGCGCGAGCCCGTGCTGCGGCACCCGCGAGTCCGGGTGCACCGCCCGGCCCGGCACGGCGACCTGTTCGCTTCCTCGATCGCCGACGGCGACCGGATCGTGCCGATCGACGGGGTCTTCCACTACGCGCTCCAGCACTTCGGCAAGCACCTGCTGGAGAAGGGCGATCTCGTCCTCGCGCGGTCTCATCTGCGGGAGGCGTTGCGGCTGCGGATCGCCAAGAGGGACACCGGGCTGGTCCAGTCCACCCAGTCCGCGCTCGACCGCGTCGAGGCGCGGATAGGCCAGACCGTCGCCGGCCTGGCCGCCGGGCGGGAGTGACGCACCGAGCCGTAGGCTTCCAGTTTCAACTGCGCTTACTGGCAGCACAGTTAACTGTTCATCACATTGAGAGCGAGCACTGCATGTCTGACACGGTGGAGACCGCCACCACCAGCACGGAGACCCCGGAGGAGCTGCGGACGGCCATGGTCGAGCGGCTGATCTCCATGGGCGAGATCCGGACCGCCGCGGTCGAGCGCGCCTTCCGTACGGTGCCGCGCGAGGCCTTCGTGCCGGAGGCGCCCGTCCGGCAGGCCTACGGCGTCGAGGACGTCGTGATCACCAAGCGGAACGAGCACGGGACCGCGATCAGCTCGGTCTCCGCCCCGCGGATCCAGGCGTTCATGCTGGAGCAGGCCGACATCAAGCCCGGGCACCACGTGCTGGAGATCGGCTCCAGCGGCACCAACGCCGCGATGATCGCCGAGATCGTCGGGGCAGACGGCGAGGTCACGACCCTGGACATCGACCAGGACGTGACCGACCGCGCGACCCGCGGCCTGGCCGCTGCCGGCTACGAGCGGGTGAACGTCGTCCTCGGCGACGGCGAGGTGGGCTGCGCCGACCGCGCCCCCTTCGACCGGATCCTGGTCACCGTCGGGGCCTGGGACATCCCGCCGGCCTGGGTCGACCAACTCACCGAGCACGGCACCATCACCGTGCCGCTGCGGATGCGCGGCGTCTCCCGCTCGATCACCCTGCGCCGCGAAGGCGACCGGCTGGTGAGCCTGTCCGCCGAGGTGTGCGGCTTCGTGCGGATGCAGGGCGTCGGCGCACACGAGGAGCAGCTGCTGCTCCTGCACGGCGAGGAGGTCGGGCTGCGCTTCGACGAGGAACCGCCGGTCGACGCCGGCCCGCTCACCGGCGCCCTGGACACCGAGCGCACCGAGGAGTGGACCGGGGTGGCGGTCGGCCGGATGGAGCCGTTCGACTCCCTGCACCTGTGGCTGGCCACCGTGCTGCCCGGATTCTGCATGTTGTCCGCCACCCCGGACACCAAGCTCGTCGCACCGCAGAACCGCATGGCCTGCCCGGCGACGACCGACGGGTCGAGCCTGGCCTACCTGGCGCTGCGCAAGGTCAGCGAGGACCCGACGTTCGAGTTCGGCGCGCACGGCTACGGGCCGGACGGCGCGAAGCTGGCCGCCCGGCTGGCCGAGCAGATCCGCACCTGGGACCGAGACCACCGCTCGGGCGCCGGCCCGCAGTTCACCGTCCACCCGGCGACCACGCCGGACGGCCAGCTGGGTGAGGGCCGCGTCATCGACAAGCGGCACACCCGCATCACGATCTCCTGGCCCTGAAGCGGGCCGGGTAACCCGAGAAACCGACCACCCAAGGAGGGGATCAGCATGGCGCCTCGGACGCTCATCGCGCCGGAGACCGAGAAGACCGACGTCGCCGCGCTCGACGGCTCGGACTTCGACCTCGACCCGACCATCGTCGAGAGCGGCGACGTGTTCGCCGACCTGCTGCGCGACACGAACGACAACTGCGGCAGCACCTGCTCCGGCAGCGCCTGCGCCAGCGGCGGCGGCAACGTCGCCTGAGCTGAACAGCTGAACGTTCGGCGGGCGGGCCGGGACCGAAACGTCCCCGCCCGCCCGCCGGGCCCTTTCCGTCTTCTCGTGGGGGGTGATGAGCGTTGTACCGTGCCGTGGATGCCGTGCTGCTCAGGGCGGGGGCCCTGACCGTCGAACCGACCTGGCCGGACCTGGCCGGCGGGGACGCGGAGCAGTGGCGGGCCTGGCTGGACACGGTCTGGTCGCATGCCCGGTTCGCCGAGGCCGTCGAGGCCGCGAGCCCTGTGCTGGCCGACCAGGTCCGCGCGGTGATCGACGGGCGGGGCCGGACACGGCGACAGGTGCGGCGCATCACCGTGTCGGTCCTCAAGTACGTGCTGCGGGCGCAGTCCCGGGCCACCCCGTTCGGCCTGTTCGCCGGCGTTGCGCCCGCCCGCCTCGGCGAGCGACTCTCCCTCACCCTCGGCGACGCGCACCAGGCGGTCGCCCGGCCGGACGCGGCGTGGCTGGCCGACGTCCTCGCCCGTCTGGAGAGCGACGAACTGCTGCTGGAGCGGCTGCCGGTGGTCGCGAACCCGCTGTGCTTCGCCCGGAGCGAGCGCCTGGTCGTGCCGTGGCAGGCCAACCCCGTCCACGGCGGCGACCCGCTGGAGGTGGCGGTACGCCGCACCCGCCCGGTCGAAGCCGCGGTGCGCGCGGCCGCGGGCCCGCTGAGCTTCGGCGAGCTGGCCGGCCGGCTCGCCGAGGAGTTCCCCCGCAACGACCCCGCCGCGATCCGGCAGCTGCTTCGCGCGCTGGTCGCCCAGCGGGTGCTGCTGACCGCGCTGCGGCCGCCGATGACGGCCACCGACCCGCTCGGCCACGTCCTCGCTGTCCTCGACCGGGCCGGAGCCGCCGGCATCGGCTCGGCCGCGCCGCTGCTCGCCGTACTGCGCGACGTCCATCAGGACCTGTACCGACACAACACCGGCCGTGCACACGGGCGGCAGCTGCGGGCCCGTACCGGCTCCACCATGGCGCGGGCCGCCGCCGCCGAGAAGCCGCTGATGGTCGACCTGCGCCTCGACGCCGCGCTCACCCTGCCGACGGCGGTGGCGCGCGAGGCCGCGGCCGCCGTCACCGTGCTGACCCGTCTCACCCCGCAACCCGGCGGGCTCCCGGCCTGGCGTGACTACCGGGGCCGCTACCTGGAGCGGTACGGGAGCGGTGCCGTGGTCCCGGTCCTGGAGATCACCAACCCGAACACCGGCCTCGGGTTCCCGGCCCGCTACCGCGACTCGGTGCACGAGCTGCCCGCGCCGAGCCTGAACGGCCGCGACGCCGAGCTTCTGTCGCTGGCCCAGGCCGCCGCCGTCGAGGGCCGCCTCGAGACCGTCCTCGACGACAAGGCCGTCGAGAACCTGGCGCGGCCGGCGGCCGGCGGCCACGTCCAGCCGCACGCCGAGCTGACGTTCACCCTCACCGCGCCGACCCGCGAGCACCTGGACCGGGGTGACTTCGCCCTCACCGTGACCGGCACCCCCCGGGCGGCCGGCACCACCACTGGCAGGTTCCTGGACCTGCTCGACCCGGCCGACCGCGACCGCATGACCGCCGCCTACGCGGCGCTGCCGACACTGGACGGCGACGCCGACCCGGTGCAGGTGTGCGCCCCGCCACTGCACGCCCGCGTCACCAACGTCGGCCACGCCCCCGCCGTCCTCCCGCTGCTACTGCCGCTCGCCGAGCACCCCGACCCCGCACACGCCGTCCTCGACCTGGAGGACCTGGCGGTGTGCGGCGACGTGGACCGGATGTGGCTGCTGCGCCTGTCCACCGGCCGGCCCGTCGAGCCGCGAATGATGAACGCGATCGAGTTCCGCAACAACACCCAGCCCCTCGCCCGGTTCCTGTGCGAGATCACCACCGCCCACACCCCCACCTACACCGCGTTCGACTGGGGCGCCGCCGGGCGCATGCCGTTCCGCCCCCGGATCCGCTACCGGCGCACGATCCTCTCCCCGGCCCGCTGGAACCTGCCCGCCGACGTGCTACCGCCGCGCACCGCCCCGTGGCCGCGATGGCAGCAGGCCGCCGCCGACTGGCTGTCCCGCTTCCGTGTCCCCGGCCGGGTGTTCCTCACCCAGCACGACCTGCGCCTGAGTCTGGACCTCGGCGAGAGCTCCCATCTGGTGCTGCTGCGCGACCACCTGGACGCCCACCCGGTGGCCGAACTCACCGAAGCCCCCGACCCGGCCGCCTTCGGCTGGATCGACGGCCGCCCCCACGAGATCACCCTGCCCCTGGCCGGCACCCGTCCGCCGGCCAGGCCCGGCCACCGGGGCGCGGCCGCGATGCGGACCTCCGGCCACCTGCCCGGATCCTCCCCGTACCTGTCCGCGAGGCTGTACGCCCACCCGCACCGGCACACCGAGATCCTGACCGCCCACCTGCCCGCACTGCTCGCCGCGTTTGACACCCCGCTGTGGTGGTTCCTGCGCTACAAGGACCCCGATCCGCACCTGCGACTGCGCCTGCCGCTGCCGGACACCGCCGCCTACGGCCCGGCCGCCAGGCACCTCGGGGCGTGGGCCGCCCGGCTGCGCGACCTGGGTCTGATCACCCACCTGCAGCTGGACACCTACCACCCCGAGGCCGGCCGCTACGGGCACGGCGCGGCGATGACCGCCGCCGAGACGGTGTTCGCCGCCGACTCCCGCGCCGCCGTCACCCAACTGCTCCACACCGCCCACGACCCGCGCGCGGTCACCGCGGCCAGCATGGTGGCCATCGCCACCGGCCTCAACGGCATCCACACCGGGATGCACCGGCTCTCCGCCAGCATCCCGGCCCGCGGCACGCCGCCGACCCCGGTCCCCCGCACCGTCCACCGGCAGGCCGTCGCCCTGGGCAACCCCGACGGCAACTGGGCCGCCCTGCGCGAGACCCCCACCGGCCGGGCCGTGGCCGACGCCTGGGAGCAGCGGCAGCGGGCGCTGGCCGCCTACCGCGACCGGCTCGAGGAGACGGACCCCGGCGACGAGTCGGTGCTGTTGTCCCTGCTCCACATGCACCACGTGCGGGCGCTGGGAATCGACCCGGAGCGCGAGCGGCTCTGCCACCGCCTGGCCCGCGCCGCAGCGCTGGCCCACACCGCGAAGGCCCAGCGGTGAACCGGGCCGCCCAGTCCCTCGCCAAGGGCGCGGCCGGCGTCGCCCTGCTGCACATCGAGCAGGCCGCCGGCGGTCGGGGCAGCTGGGGAAGCGTCCACGCCCACCTGGCGGCGGCGCTGCGCGGCGGCGTCAGCTCCGGTCACGGCATGGGCCTGTTCTACGGGGCGCCGGCCGCCGCCTACGCCGTCCACACCGCGACGATCGGCCCCGGCCGCTACGAGCGCGCCGTCCAGGCCCTGGACCGGGCGGTGAAGACGACGACCCGAGCCCGGCTGGAGGCCGCGCAC
Source organism: Kitasatospora sp. NPDC056273 (assembly GCF_042268845.1). Lineage (NCBI taxonomy): Bacteria > Bacillati > Actinomycetota > Actinomycetes > Kitasatosporales > Streptomycetaceae > Kitasatospora > Kitasatospora sp. NPDC056273. The sequence continues at coordinate 117,682 of NZ_JBHJSJ010000025.1, forward strand.
GCCCGCATCGACCGGGGCGACCTGCCGGAGTTCGGCGAGTACGACCTGCTCTACGGGATGACCGGCATCGGCGCACACCTGCTGCGCCACCATCGAGGCGGCGATCTGCTGCCCGCCGTCCTGGCCTACCTGGTGCGCCTGGCCGAGCCGCTTCCGGGCGGCCTGCCCGGCTGGTGGACGCACTTGGCGCCGTCCGGGGAGCGCTCGCCCGACTATCCGGGCGGGCACGGGAACCTCGGCCTCGCCCACGGCATCGCCGGCCCCCTCGCGCTGCTTTCCCTCGCCGTCCGCCGGCGGGTGTCCGTGCCCGGCCAGATCGAGGCGATCCGGACGATCTGCGCGTGGCTCGACGGCTGGCGCCAGGAGGGAGCGGCCGGGCCGTGGTGGCCCGAAGCCGTCACCCGCTCCGAGGAAGCCGCCCGCCGCACCCGCCAGCGCGGGCCCCTGCGGCCGTCCTGGTGCTACGGCACCCCTGGGCTGGCCCGAGCCCAGCAACTGGCCGGCCTCGCGCTGGGCGACACCGCCCGCCGGCAGCTGGCCGAGACGGCGCTGCTCGGCTGCCTCACCGACCCCGCGCAGCTAAGCCGCGTCACTGACGACGGGCTGTGCCACGGGACCGCCGGGCTGTTCCAGACGGTGTGGCGGGTCGCCCAGGACAGCTCGGGCCCGGCATTCGCCGAGCAGCTGGACGTCCTCGCCGAGCACCTGCCGCCGGCCGGCGAGGACCCGGCCGGGCTGCTCGACGGGGCCACCGGCGCCGCCCTGGCCCGGCACACCGCCACCACCCGCACGGTGCTGTCCGGCTGGGACTCCTGCCTGCTCCTCAACTAGCCGAAAGGGAAAGCGCGTTGACGAAACCGCCCGGGTCCTGGCCGGACGACGCCGCCTCCATGCTCCAACTGCACGTCCACTTCACCGACCCGGCCGCCGCCGAGCCCGCCGCGCTCGCCCACCTATGGCCCGTCCTCGTCGGCGCGGAGGAGGCCGGGCACCTCGCGCACTGGCACTTCGTCCGCAAGGGCGACCGGTGGCGGCTGCGCTACCAGCCCGGGCCCGGCACCGGCCCCCACACCGTCGAGGCGGCCCTCACCGGCGCCCTCGCCGCCGCGCGGGCCGCCGGCCCGGTGACCGCCTGGACCCGGGTGGTCTACGAGCCCGAAGTGCTCGCGTTCGGCGGCACATCGGGCCTGGACGCGGCGCACGACCTGTTCCACCGCGACAGCCGCCACGTCCTTGCCCACCTCGCCGGGCACCGCGGCCCCGACCGGCGGCGCGAGCTGGCCGTCCTGCTGGCCACCGCGCTGCTGCGCGGAGCCGGCCAGGAGTGGTACGAGCAGGGCGACGTCTGGGCCCGCGTCGCCGCCCACCGGCCCGCCCCCGACCCCGCGCAGGCCAACCGGCTCACCCCGGCCGTCCAGCGGTTGATGTCCGTCGACACCGCCCCCGACCCCGCGCAGGCCAACCGGCTCACCCCGGCCGTCCAGCGGTTGATGTCCGTCGACACCGGCCCCGGCAGCGCACTCGCCACCGGCACCCTCGCCTTCGCCGCCCCCTGGATCGACACCCACACGCTGGCCGGCCAGGAACTGCGCCGCCTCGCCCACGACGGCCACCTGACCCGGGGCCTGCGCGCCGTCTGCGCCCAGCACCTGCTCTTCCACTTCAACCGGCTCGGCCTGCCCCCCATCGCCCAGGGCGTCCTCGCCACCACCGCCGGCCGCGTCGTCTTCGGACAGGAGTGACCATGGCCCAGCTGACCGAGACCACCGGCCGCTTCCCCCTCGCCCCCCGCTTCCGCCCGCCGTGCCGACCGCTGGAGGACCGGGTGCGCCGCCTGGGCGAGCTCGCCGTGCAGGCCGACGACACGGCCGACACCACGGTCGCATCGTCGGTGCACAACGGTGCCGCACTGCTGGCCTGCGACGTCGGCCTGCACGGCCTGGCCCGCAAGCTGTGCGCCGACCACGCCGAGATCTTCTTCGCCGTCCGGCCGCTGCCGGGGAAGGAGGCGTGCTACTCCCTCGCCCCGCTGGTCAACCTGGCGAGCCTGCGGATCCGCGAGGACGACGCCGACCAGGCGTTCCGCATGCTCCACGAACTCAACCGCGCGGTCGCCGCCCGCGCCGACACCACCGTGGACGGCATCACGGTGCCCGTCGGCACGCTCACCGCCACCGACGCGGACCACACCGAGATGGTGCGGTGGATGCACGGCACGTTCCTCTTCGACGGCGCCCGCGCGCTGGTACGGGCCGGCCGGTGGGCGCAGGCCCACGATCACCTCGCGCGGCCCGGCACGATCGGACGGCGCATGTTCGAGGGCCGGCAGATCGCCGTGCTCGCCCTCGCCTGCGGCGGCGACACCGAAGGCGCGCTCGACCTGATCGCCGCCACCCTGCCCGGCGACCCCTGGGAAGCCACCGTCACCGCCTGCCTGGCCGCGCTGTGCCGCCGGCATGCCGGGCACCCTGCCGCCGGCCCCGCCCCGATGCTCGACGGCTACGAGCAGCACCAGCGCGAACCGCGGTTCGCCGTCTTCGACACCCGCCTCGGACTCTCCCTCATCGAGGCCGCCGGCGGCACCGGCCAGCCGGCCGCCGCCAGTACCGCCCGCTCCCTGATCGCCCGGACACTGGAGCACGGCGACGGCTACGCCGCCCGGGAAGTCCTCGCCCACCCCGGCTGCTCCGGCCTGCTGACCGGCACCGAGCGCGAGCGGCTGACCGCCACCGTGGCCGCCTGCGGACTCGGCACCGAGCTGATCCCTCAGCAGCTGCGGAACGACCTCACCGCGGCACTGGAGCGCAGCCGCTCGGTGCTGGTGCGCAGCCTCGCCGGCAAGGAGCGGTGATGGACTACCAGAGCTGGCCCCGGGTCCTGGTCGTGGACGTGGAGGGCAACGGCGCCCAGCCGCCGGACCTGGTCGAGGTCACCGCCATCCCCGTGGCGGCCGGGCAACCGGTGCCCTCGTCGGCACGCTCCAGCCTGATCCGCCCGCCGCGCCCCATCACGCAGCCCGCGATGTGCGTGCACCGCATCACCAACCAGGACGTCGCCCGCGCGCCGGCCTGGGAGCAGATCGCCGAGCGGGTGCACGCCGACCTGGAGGGCGTCTGGATCGCCGCGTACAACGCCCACACCGACTACGGCGCGCTGCTGCGGCACCTGCCGACGTGGCGCCCGGCCGCCGGCTGCGGCCGCGCCACCGATCCACGCTCCTTCCGGAACATGGCGGTCGCCCGCTGGACGGGGGTGGCCCGCCCGGCTGGGTGTCCGCTGCACCAAGGAGAAGGGGAGCGCCGAATGATCCAAGCCCGAGTCGCCCGCCGGGAACCAGCACCTTGCCGACGGCGTCGAGTAACGACATGAACTCGGAAAGTGATGCGCGCCGGACGGTTGCCGTCGTCGCCGACAACGACACCGCGGTCACCTACCTGCAGCAGACCTTCCGGCCCGGGGACATCGTCCTGGTCAAAGGCTCCCGCTCCGGGATGCGCCGGCAGATCGCCGAAGCGCTCGCCGGGCAGGAAGTCACCGCCTGGGGCGGCTGGAACGACGACAAGGAGAACACCCCGACGTGATCTCGTACACGCTGCTCGCCCAGCAGGCCCTCGAGGAGGGCAAGGAGAAGCTGGCCGCCGGAACGGTGGTGCTCGACCCGGACGGCCGGATCCTGATGCTGCGCCGCCAGGCCGGCGACGTCCTGCCGGGTCTGTGGGACTACCCGGCCGGCGGCCTGCTGCCGGGTGAGGACCCGCTGCTCGGCGCGGTCCGCGAGCTGGCCGAGGAAACCGGCATCCGGCTGGCGCCGCAGAAGCTGGCGTACTGCCGGCACCTGGACTTCTGGTCACTGGTGACCCCCTGGACCCCGGCCCAGGTCGCCCAGACGCTCGTCGACGTCGCCCAGCCGCTGCGGCTCTTCGATATCCCCGCGACCGTCGACACACTGGTCGCGGACGGAGCGCTCACCGCGTACGGCACCTGGATCCGGGTAAACCTGCGCAAGCCCATCGCCTGGGGGGGACCCGCAGATCGGCGGTCGCGTCTTCACCCCGACCGTCTCTGTCGCCTTCCGGTTGGGCAAGGACACCGACCCCTCGGGCCAGCAGGACGATATGACCCGCCTGGCCGACGCGCTCCTCGCGCGGGTCCCTGGCGACGCGGTCCTGCACCTCGACTACGAGGACGTCTGGATGGTGCGCCAGGACGGCCAACTGACCCTCAGCGAGCGATCCGACGTGTGGCCGCCGAACCGCCTCGCCGCCATCTCGGAGCCCTACCGACGCCAGACGCACGAGTTCGTCTACGAGGACTGACCACCAGCGCCGTCCGGGAATCCGGTCTGGCCCCTTGTCCGTCCTGGACACGCTGTCCCCGGCCGGGGTTACCCAGCACGAGGTCGACCAGTATGGAGAATGAGGTTTTCGAGTTCGTGGTCCCAGCTCTTGGCCGCAGGCTCATCGATTACGGAGAGAGGCTGCCCCGCACTACCAGCGTCGGCTGGGCACGATCGAGCGGCGGACCCAAGAAGACCATCCCCGGTGGACAGCAGTCCGTCGTACTCGCCGTGTGCCCATCTGATCAGGCAGAGCATTGAACTCCTGCTGAAGTGCTAAAGCTTGTTGCGGAAGGTTTGGGTCTGGGCATTTCTCCGGTATGGGTGGGGTGCTGCGGGCTGAGCCGTTGTGGGTGGAGACGTTCACGGGTTTGCGGGTGCGGCAGTTCGAGGGCCTGGTGCGGGTGGTGCGTGAGCGCGGTGGCAACGGGTCGGGCGGAGGCAGGCCGTGGTGCCTGCCGCTGCCCGACCGCGTCCTGCTGGTGGCCGTGTACTACCGGACGAACCTCACGATGCGGCAGCTGGCGCCGCTGTTCGGGATCTCGACGGCGACGGTGCGACGCATCGTCCAGCGTCTCGGTCCGCTCCTGGCCCTGGAAGCCGCTCCACGCCCGGTTGCGGGCGGGGTGCGGCTGGGGGTCGTGGGCGGCCCCCAGGTGCCCCGGGGGGGGCCCGCCGGGGGGGGGGGGGGGGGGGGGGGGGGGGGGGG
>NZ_JBHJSJ010000026.1:0-31095 GCF_042268845.1 Kitasatospora sp. NPDC056273
GAACCGCGATCGGCGTCGGCCCGCCGGCCGTGGCCCCCCCGCCCTGGGCGGAGTCATGCCCTCGCCGCCCCCCCCCCCGGGCCGCGGCCGGGCCGATGATGTCGGCCGGGCCGGCTCCGGCGGCGTGCAGGTCGCCGGACAGCAGCAGGAACAGCGCCTCCGCCCCGGCCAGCGCCGGTGCGAGGCCGGCCGGATCGGCCAGGTCGGCCGCCACGTGGCGGACGCCGTCCGGCACGGGCGCCGCGTGCCGCGACACCGCCGTCACCGGCAGGCCCGCCTTCGCCAGCGCCCGCGTCAGCGGTCGGCCCACATTCCCGGTAGCCCCGGTCACCACGATCATGGTCAGCTCCTTTTGCCCGATGGACTCTGTGGCCTTCACGCTAGGAGCGGCGGCTAACCCTTGGTAAGGACGTACCTTGACGTAAGCTCAGGACATGGAGGTAGGTGCGCAGGACAAGCAGGCCGAAACCGGGCAGCGGTATGAGGTGTTTCACACCGACTGCCCCGCGCGCGACATGGTCGACCACGTGACCAGCAGGTGGGGCATCTGGGTGCTGATCTCCCTGCGGGCCAACGACCTCAGGTTCTACGAGCTGCGCGAGAGCATCCAGGGCATCAGCGAGAAGATGCTCGCCCAGACCCTGCGCGCGCTGGTTCAGGACGGCCTGGTCTGGCGGAAGGTCGAGCCGACGACGCCGCCCCAGGTCACCTACGGGCTGACCGAGTTCGGCCGGGACCTCGGCGAGCCGCTGGAGGACCTGTTCGGCCGGATCACCCGACGGCTGCCGCCGCGCGGCTGACGGTTCGCCCGGGTCGGGCTCGGCCGTCGGTGCTCGTCGGGACGGACGTGTTGCCCGTACGGGCAGTGCATCGTGCCCTCGCGCCCCTTACCCGCGACCGCCGCACCGGGTATGTAGGGGGAACACCACGAAACTGCCGTCCCCACGAGCGGAGTTCCATGCACGCGCACGAGCCGACGAAGGACGAGAAGCAGCCGCAGCGCACCCCCAGGAGCGCGGCCACACGGTCCGGGGAGGCCCCGGGCAGCCAGGCGCCCGACGAGCTCCTCGGGCTGCAGCGCACCGTCGGCAACGCGGCCGTCGTCCGGATGCTCCAGCGGAGCGGGCACGGGCACCGGCACGGCGCGGGCTGCGGCCACCAGCCGCCCGTGGAGGAGCCGGTGCAGCGCTCCGCCGTGCACGACGTGCTGCGCACGCCGGGCAGGCCGCTGGACGAACCGCTGCGGCGGGACATGGAATCCCGCTTCGGCGCCGACTTCTCCGACGTCCGTCTGCACACCGGCTCCGCGGCCCGCGACTCCGCCGCCGAGGTGGGCGCCCGTGCCTACACCTCCGGCAGCCATGTCGTCATCGGCGACGGCGGCGCTGACAAGCACACCCTCGCCCATGAGTTGACGCACGTCATCCAGCAGCGCCAGGGTCCGGTGGCCGGTACGGACAACGGGTCCGGGCTGAGCGTCTCCGACCCCGGGGACCGCTTCGAGCGCGAGGCCGAGGCCAACGCGGTCCGGGTGATGAGCCGGATGCCCGAGCAGAGCGACCACGGCCTCGAAGAAGCCCCCGTCCAGCGGAAGGAGGACACCACGGCCCGGGGTACGGCGCGCGCCGCCGGCACGACGGCCGTCCAGCGCTACGCCCAGGTCACCACCGAGGAGTTGGGGCCCGCACGGGTCTCGCAGAACGGCCTCTACCTCCTGACCGCCGATCCCGCGGCGGACACCACCGTCATCTGGGTCGCGGAAGGCGCCCCGGCGCCCCGGTACTGCAAGGCCACCGGGCAGAGCGGGCAGATCGCGGGACGCACGTACGCGGAGTACGAGCCGAAGACGTCCTTCCTCGCGGACTGTGCCCACACCGCCGAGGAGATCATGCACCGGCAGCGGCTGGCCCTGGGGCAGGACGCCAGCGAATTCGCCCTGGGCGGCCACCAGTTCGGCCTGGGCGACGCGGAGAACGCGCAGGGAGCGGCGGCCTACGCGAACGCCCGGCCCGGCGGCCCGAACGCGAACGGCGAGGAACGGCCGGGCCCCGGCCAGGCGTTCGCCATCGTGGAGACGGCGTGGGACGAGGACTTCGAGCACCCCGACAACACCAGCGGGTGGCCCTACCACGTGGCGGCGGTCGTCGCCGAGGACGGCGACGACCGCATCACCGTGGAGCAGGCCGCGGACGGCAACGACGCCAAGGCCCGGCAGGGGTACGAGGGCATCGTCGACATGTATACGGCGGGTACGGACCCGACCAACGGGCAGGCGCTGCCGCACAGTTTCCACGGGCGGAACACCGGCGGCCCGGTGCAGCACTTCTCGGCCGGCGCGATCACCGTCATCCTCCAGCCGATCAACGTGGGCGCCCTGAACAAGGAGGGCGGCAGCCGGAAGCTCATGTGATCCGGCCTCGCCTGTCCGCCCTGACCCTGATGGGCGAACTCGACTGCTGTTACAAGGAAGTGACGTTCCGTCCACAACCGAAGTGCCGAGCGGGGCGTCCCTATAGGTGACAGAGCCCGAGTCACGTCGATCGCATCGATCGGGCCTCGGGCCGAACCCTCCTGTGAAAGGAGTGCACCCGTGATCGTCTCCAAGCGGAACTCCCTGCGCCTGGCCGCCGTGGCCACCCTCAGCGCGCTCACCGTCGGGCTGGCGGGCACCGCCATGGCGGCCACCCCGGCCGTCCAGCCCGTGTCCGCCGCGCAGTCGGCCGCCGCGCAGGCCGGCATCACCGCCAAGCCGTCGGTCTCCTCCGTCCAGGCGTGGCAGCTCTTCCGGGTCACCGGCACGACCACCGGCCTCAAGGCCGGAAGCACGGTGACCCTGCAGCAGAAGCAGCACGGCGCGTGGGTCACCCTTCCCGCCTCCGTCCACACCAACAGCAAGGGTTCCTACTCGCTCGGCGTGAAGCTCGGCATCACGGGCCTGAACGAGCTGCGCATCGTCAGCGGCAGCACCGCCTCGCCCGTGTTCACCGTCACGGTGCGCTGACCCGCACTCCACGACGCCGACCCGCACGGCGTGCCGAGGTGGCCCGGCCCTGGCGCCGGGCGGCCGGATCGGCGCCGTGCGGGTCCTGGCGTGCTCGTACGGCCCGGTATCGGGGGATGCCCGGGCCGTACGCTGCTCGACCGGGAGGCGGTGGTGCCGCGCTGTCGCAGGTCCTCTGGATGGGTGTACCGAGTGCGTCGAACAGGCCGAGGGCCAGGCGCAGTTCGTGTTCGGACCGGGGCGGGTGGCTCCTGGTGTGCCGCCCGTCCCGGGCCGCGAGTCGCGGAGAAGAGGGCTGTGACCGGTGTCAGCGCACGGTGACGGTGAAGACCGGGGAGGCGGCCTCCCCGCTGACGATGCGCAGCTCGTTCAGGCCCGTGATGCCGAGCTTCACGCCGAGCGAGTAGGCACCGCTGCTGGTCGTGGGCACCGAGGCGGGCAGGGTGACCCACGCGCCGTTCTGCTTCTGCTGCAGGGTCACCGTGGTTCCCGCCTTGAGCCCGGTGGTTGTGCCGGTGACCCGGAACAGCTCCCACGCCTGGACCGTGGTGACCGACGGCTTGGCGGTGATGGTGGCCTGCGTGGCCGCCGCCTGCGGGGTGGCGGGCTGGGGCGTGACGGACGGCGCGGTGACGGACGGCCCGGTGGGCGCGGGGTCGGTGGTGGTGGGGCCGGCCGCCAGGGCGGTGCCCGCCAGGCCGAGGGCGAGGGTGCCGAGGGTGGCCACGGCGGCCAGGCGCAGGCGGTTCCGCTTGGAGACGATCACGGGTACCCCTTTCCGGGGGAGGTGGTTGCTCGCCCGAAGGCGTGGATGCCGCGATTCGGGCTCTGTCATCTGTGGGGACGTCCTGGGCCGCCCATCGATCATGGGCGAATTGTCACCGGATAGTAACAGTCAGCGATCAAACCGGGTCGGAAGGCGACCGGGGCGCGCTCGCTTCACAACAGTACGGAGCGCGGTCGGCGGCCATGACCGAAAGGTCGGAACTGCCCCGTAGTGAACCGCTGTTGACCACTTCTGATTGCTGATGGCCATGAATGCGCCGATCCGCCCGGAATCCCCGAAGGTGTCCCCGACGGCCCGGTCCACAGCGGGTCCGGTTCCCGTCCGGGTGAGCGGAGCCGCACCTCCGAGGTTGCGCGGCCCGGGTGAACATCGCGCACGGGAGGCGCGGGCCGCCGTCCGGCAGGGCACGGGTGGGGGACCGAGACTCCCGTGAGAAAGGCCTGTGCCGTGGGGCGTGCACTGATCGTCGTCGATGTGCAGAAGGACTTCTGCGAGGGTGGGGCCGTTCCGGTCGGAGGCGGTGCCGGGCGGGCCCGCGCCATCGCCGAGCTCGTCGAACGCACCGCCGGCCGCGAGTACACGCACGTCGTCGCCACCCGCGACCACCACCTCGACCCGGGCGGCCACTTCTCCGACCACCCGGACTTCAAGGACTCCTTCCCCGTGCACTGCGTCGTCGGCACCGAAGGGGGCGAGTTCCACCCCGACTTCGCGCCCACGGCCGAGACGACCGTGGACGAGGTCTTCTACAAGGGTGCGCACTCCGCCTCCAAGAGCGGTTTCGAGGGCTTCACCTCGGACGGGACCGCCCTCGCGGACTGGCTGCGCGCACGGGACGTCACCGAGGTGGACGTGGTCGGCATCGCCACCGACCACTGCGTGAAGGCCACCGCGCTCGACGGCGTACGGGCCGACTTCGCCGTCCGGGTCCTGCTCGACTACACCGCGGGCGTCGCCGCCGACACCACCGCCCGGGCCGTCGCCGAACTCGGCCGGTCCGGTGTCGAGTTGACCGGTGAGCCGGTCGTCGTCGGCTGACGGTGGGGAGGCGGGTCCGCCGTGGAGCGCACCCGCCCGATCCACGCGGACCGGGACGCCTGAAGGCGTCCACCAAAGCCGCTGACACGCCCTCGATCGGGTGAGTTGCGGTACCCCCGGGGCAGCGGGCGGCCAGGGTAACGGCCGTGATCAACATTCGAATCCGCACGGCCGCCGGCGCGGTCGCCCTCGCCTGCGCCGTCGTGCTCACCCCCGAGAGCCTGGCCGCCGCCGCCCCCGCTGCCCAGGCCGACGCCGCCCCGTTCCGCTGTCTCGACCCCAGCGGGGAGGCGCTCTGGAGCGGCCCCCAGTGCGACGGCGTCATCGTCCGTGAACTCGGCACCGAGGCCGTCGCCATCGTCCTGGACGGCCGGCGCATCGACTTCGCCGACGAGGCCGAACTGCGTGCCGACGACTGCGCAGACCGGCCCGCCGTCACCCTCCCCGCCAGCACCTTCGAGAGCATCCCGGAGGGCCCGGACCCGCTGTACGCCGCCGTGGACCGCAGGGTGGACGTACCCCGCATCACCCCCACGCCGCACTGGCGCAAGAACTGCCACCCGCTCTTCCGCTCGGACGGCCGCGACCCGTCCGTCATCTTCGAGCAGGGCTTCGCGCCGAAGGACACCGTCAACGGCCAGTACGACATCACCAGTTACGTCCTGCAGAACCAGCCCTCGCCGTTCGTCAGCACCACCTACGACCCCGAGCTGTACAAGAAGTGGAAGAAGGTGCCCTGGGACTACTTCATCGACGCCCCCGGCGGCATCGACGTCAACGCGACCATCGGCGACCAGCACCAGTACGCCGACCAGGTGGAGGTCGCGTTCCCCGGCGGCGTGGACCGGCACTTCATCAGCCGGGCCTGCCCGGTCGACCGGGCCACCGCCTCCCTGGTCGAGTCCGGCTGCGTGGACAACCCGAACTACCAGCCCTGGCTGCACTGACCCGCCGGCGGTCCGCTGCCGACCGGTCGCCCGAGGGGTGTGGCGCGCCGCCACGGTACCCCCGGAAGCGGGCGGCCCGGGCGGCGGCGGCCCGCCGCTGTCACGCGCCGATCAGGGCCCGTGGGTCGAAGCCTTCGTCGTCCCAGCCGTAGGTGGAGAAGCCCCTTCCGCCAGAGAGGTGGTGGGTGAGGGCGGCGTGGGCGGTCGGGAACATCGGCAGCGGGAGCCCGTCGGCCGGGGACCAGACCGCGTCGAGGTGCTTGTCCGGCTCGGTGTTCGTCAGCTCGCCGCGCCACGCGGTGGCGAGGAACACCGACAGCAGGAACGGGTGCTCGCCGTCCCAGCCCGTACGGACCTGGACGGTGTGCACGAGCCGCAGGTCCGCCGGCTCGACGAGCAGCCCGGTCTCCTCCCGCAGCTCGCGCGCGGCGGCCTCGTCGAGGCGCTCACCGACCTCGACCTTGCCGCCGGGGATCGTCCACGCCGACGCCGTGATCCAGCTGTTCGCGGCGTAGTGCAGGGTCGCGACCAGGTTCCGGTCGCGGTCGTGGGCGATCACGGCCACGGCTTGGAGAAGGCTCTCCACGGTGCTGCCTCCGGGGTGGGTGAGCGGACGGTGGTCGGGGCTCGAGGAACATCCATGCCAGTGCCGGCCCTGTCCGAGCCACCGACACGGCGTCAAGCATCATCGCGCCGCCATGGCGCCACCTTCAACGGTTGGACTGTCCGTCATCCGCTTCGAGCTCGGTCGCCGGCGCCTGGTGGGTGGCCGCCCACGAGGCCAGGAGCGCCAGATTGTCAGCGGTCGGTGTGCCCGCGGGTGCCGTGTAGACGTTGAGGAGCAGGCCGGGTTCGGCGGGCAGTTCCAGGGACTCGACGTCCAGGTCGAGCCGGCCCACGACCGGATGGCGAACCCGCTTGCGGCCGGACCGGTGCAGTCGCACGTCCTGGGATGCCCACCGCTGCCGAAACAGCTCACTGCGCGTCGACAGTTCGCCGACCAGGGCGATCAGCTCCTCGTCGTGCGGATCGCGGCCGGCTTCCATGCGTAGCTTCGCGGCCACGTCACCGACGATCTGGTCGTAGTCGACGAAGAAGTCCCTGGCCGCCTCGGGGTTCAGATAGACGAACCTCGCCGTGTTCGCGGGCCGTCGCGGGTCGGCCAGCACCGGTGAGAACAGCGCGCGAGCGAGGTTGTTCGTGGCGAGCACGTCATAACGGCCGGTACTGACCCAGGCCGGTGCGTCGGAGACCGCGTCGAGCACCTGCTGCAGCGTCGAGCGCACCGTCACGGCGGGCCTACGCCGGGGTGGGCCGCCGGGCGCCCTGGACTGGCGTGCGAGGTGGAACAGGTGGTCGCGCTCGGCCTCGTCGAGTCGCAGGGCGGAGGCCAGCGCGTCCAGCACGCCATCGGAGGCACCGGCGAGGCTGCCGCGCTCCATGCGCACGTAGTAGTCGACCGACACCCCCGCCAGTAGCGCCACCTCTTCGCGGCGCAGACCTTTGACCCGACGGTTGCCGCCGTAAGCGGGCAGGCCCGCCTGCGCGGGTGCGATGCGGGCGCGACGCGAGCTGAGGAACTCCCGGATCTCGGTGCGTGGATCCATCGTGGCCATCTCCTCACCGTAAGTCCGTTCCGCAGTCTAGGGGGTACCCGATGCGGTCGTCGCGATGCCGCCGTCCACCGGGATCACGGCGCCCGTGAGGTAGGAGCCGGCCCGGCCGGCGAGGAACACGGCGATACCCGCCATGTCGTCGTCGCGGCCGATTCGGCGCAGAGGGGCCGCCGCCGCGATCGTGTCGCCGATGGCATCGAGTGCGGACGCCGTCATCCGCGACGGGAACACTCCCGGTGCTACCGCGTTCACCGTGACGTGCTGGGGGCCCAGCTCCCTGGCAAGCACTCTGGTGAGTTGATGGAGTGCCGCCTTGCTGCTGGCGTACGAGTAGTTGGGCGACTCGGCGACGTGGATGGCGGCGATACTGCCGATGTTGATGATCCGCGCGGGATCATCGGCGGTGCCCGCCCCGCGAAGTGCGGGGAGCAGCGCCTGCACCAGCCAGAACGGCGACTTGAGGTTGAGGTCGATCACCGCGTCCCAGGCCTCGTCCGGGAACGTCGCCAGCGGCTCGCGCCACATCGCTCCCGCGTTGTTGACGAGGATGTCCAGGCGTTCCGGGTCGCCCTTGACAAGATCGGCGAGACGCTGACACTCGTCGTGCCTGGACAGGTCGGCGGGGATTGCCTGAACGTCGCCGAATTCGGACAGTAGACGCTGTGCCTCCGCGCACCTGTCCGCGTCGCGCGAGCTGATGACGACGCGGGCGCCCGCCTGGAGAAGGCCGCGCGCCATCATCATCCCGATGCCACTGGTGCCGCCAGTGACGAGGGCGTACTTCCCACTCAGATCGAAAAGCTCTGTGTGAGTGGTGAATTGGTTGTCCGCCATTGGTCTCCGTCCCCTTCTGTCGTGGACGAACGCGCCGACATGGTCGCGGATACGGGGCAGCTGAATCGACCTGATGGAGGTAGAGCCGCGGTGCGTGTCCATGGAGTGTTGTCGGCGCGTTCGACTCAACCAGGTTGGCAGGCGTTTCGGACGTCTGGGAGGCCCTGGTGATCCAGGTACTGCGAGAGCCCCCGATGCTCGGCGACGGCCGGGCCCGCCGGTCAGTCGATGCCTTCGATGATGCGGAAGTCGCGCTCGACGCTGCCGGAGAGGGCCACCAGCGCCTCCTGGTACGCCTCGCTCTCGTAGGCCGCGACGGCCTGTTCGAAGCTGTCGAACTCGATCAGAACGACGCGTTGCGTGATTCCGGCCTCGTGGGCGACGACCCGACCGTCAAGGGACAGGAGGCGCCCGCCCCCGGCCCGGACTGCCGGACCGGCCAGCTCCGCGTAGGCGGTCAGCCTCTCGGGGTCGGAAACGGCGGGGTAGGCGCTGACCCAGTAGCCCTTGGCCATGGAAACCTCCTGTGTTCGGCCGGGCACGTCCGACGTCGGACCGACAATCGGATCGATCGATCCCGGCATCCGCAGGCTAGGGCTTGACGGGCGGTCGAGGGAAAGACCGGTACGGACTAAGCTCAGAACGGATCGTTATCAATCGGCGGGGAGGGCGCGTGGCGCCGGACACGGTGAGCCTGCGGTACTTCCTGGTGCTGGCACAGGAGTTGAACTTCACCCGCGCGGCCGCACGGATCGGTATCGCACAGCCCGCACTCAGCGCCCGGATGCGCCGGTTGGAGGCGGAACTCGGGACGGCCCTGCTGGTCCGCACCACGCGCAGCGTCGAACTGACCACAGCCGGTTCGGCTTTGGCGGAGTCCGCGCCGCCCGCGCTGGCGGCGCTGGACCGGGCGTGGGACACCGCCCGGAGCGCGGCGGCCGGAGCACTGGGCACGCTGCGCATCGGATACAGCCTCAGCGCCGGGGCCGAGACGGCACCGGCCCTGGTGGACCGGCTGATTCGCGACAACAGCGGACTCGAGGTCGGCGCGGTCCCGATGGCGACACCGGAGATCTCCCCGGCGGTCGCCGACGGCCGCATCGATGCCGGGATCACCCGCGGTGAACAACCGGGCGATGGCGTGCGCCGGTTCCTGCTGCGGCGTTCGCGCATCGGGGTCCAGCTGGCGCAGCACCATCCGCTGGCCGAACGCGCGGAGATCGAGATCGCCGACGCGGCCGCGTACCCGCTGCGACTCCCGGACCGCGCGGCCAACCCCGTGGTCCACGATCAGCTGTCCGCACTGTTTCGGGACACCCGACCGCACCCCCGGTTCCACACGCCCGCTGTCGCTTTCGACCTGTCCCAGCGCGACCTGCGGGACGGGGTCACCCTCGCCCCGGCCGGAGAAGCCGCGGCCATGGTGCAACCGGCCGGTCTCACCTGGCGACCGCTGAGGGGTGCGCCCGGCCTGACGCTCCACCTGGTCCTCCCACGCGAGCAGTCGCCCCTGCACCGCCGCATCCGCGCCGTCGCCAAGGCCCTGGCACGCGAACTGCACTGGCTGCCGGACTGACGCACGGGAGGTCAAGCGAGACGGACCTCCGCGGCTGGTCGGTGCGATGGGGTTCGGTGGTGCCGGCGTCACACCGGCCAGCCGTGGGCGGAGAGCCGGTTGCCGTGGGTGATCTCGCAGAGGGCGTGTGCGGTGTAGGGGACGGTGTCGGCCGGCAGGCCGTCGAGCGGCCACCAGCGCAGTTCCGCGCACTTGTGCGGCTCCGCGTTGCGCACCTGACCGGTGTGGCGGGCCGGGCGGAAGAACAGCTGGAGGCGGCTGTGGTCGGTGTCGAGGTGGTGCAGGGTGTGGACGAGTTCGAGGTCCTCCTCGGCGATGGTGATGCCGAGTTCCTCCTCGGCCTCGCGCGTCATGGCGCGGGTGACCGGCTCGCCCCGCTCCATGTGCCCGGCCGGGAGGTGCCACAGCCCGTTGGCGTAGCTGGTGTTGCGGCGCCGTCCGAGCAGCACCGTGCCGCCGTCGAACAGGACGAGGTGGACCCCGACGACCAGCATGAGCGGGTCCGTACCCGGTGCCCCGGACGCCGTGTCCGCGAGGTGGCCGGTGTGGTCGGTGGGGTCGGTGCGGTTCATGCGGTGCTCCCGGTGGACTGGTCGGCTGCGGCGGCGAGCAGGGGCAGGTAGTGGTGCAGGTAGGGCGGGACCTTGAGGCCGAGCACCTCGTCGAGGGGGACCATGCGGACGGCCAGGCCCTCGTCGCCGAGCCGCAGGTCGCTGTCGGGGCCCTCCCAGACGGCGTGCAGGACGCGGGTGAGCGGGAGGCCGTGGTCGTGGTGCGGGTCGGGGAGGGGCCGCAGGCCGGTGATCTCGAGGCCGGCCTCCTCGCGGACCTCGCGCACCGCGGTCTCCCGGGCGCTCTCGTCGGCCTCCCGCCAGCCGCCGATCGGAGTCCAGTAGCCGGGCCAGGCCATGCCCGGCTTGTCTTCGCGCAGGTTCATCAGCAGTCGACCGGCGCGGTCGGTGACGAAGACCAGGACGCCCTCGAAGTCGTCGTCGGCCGGCGTGGGGCGCTCCAGGTAGAGCGGGACACCGGAGCGGTGGGCGCGCAGCACCTGCCGGAGCCGCTGGTACCGGGCAGGGGTCATCCGGGCGTGCCAGTCGTGGGCCGTCTCGAACCGCCACTCGGTGTGCTCGGCCGGATCGAGGCGGATCCGGGCCTGCTGCTCGCGGGTCAGGACGCCGCCGTCGAAGACGTAGCCGCAGGCGGGGACGGGCTGGTCGGCGCCGGCCTGTTCGTGGATGACGGCGACCAGGCGCCTGCGGGCGACGGCTTCGGGATTCTCCGCGGCGAGGTCGAGGCCCAGCTCCTCCCGGGCCTCGCGCAGGGCGGTGCTGAAGGGGGTCTCGCCGTGCTCGACGTTGCCGCCGGGGAAGTTCCACACGCCGGGGTCGACGGCGGAGCGCATCCCGAGGACGCGGCCCCGCGGGTCGGTGACCAGGAAGCAGCCGTAGGCGCTGGGCCGGGCGACGGTGGTGAGGTAGCCGCCGGCCGGCCGCCAACCGGGTACGGCCAGACGGCCGGTGAGCCACTCGATCACCGCGCGCTGCCCTTCGCCGGTCGGCGGCAGCCGCTCGGCGTCGGCCCACTGGTGGCCGTCATGGTCGGGCGAGAGGACGACCGGGGTGCCGTCCGGCACGACGGCGGTGAAGACGAACTGGCGCACGCGCAGGCCCCGTTGGCTGCTGAAGTCCAGGTGCCGCGCGTACTCCAGCGGCAGGCCGGTGAGCCCGGTCTCCTCGGCCAGTTCCCGCTCCGCCCCGGCCGGCACCGGCTCGCCGTCCTCCCGCCCGCCGCCCGGGTACTCCCACAGGCCGGGCAGGACGTCGTGCGCGGCCCGGCGGATCATCAGGATCCGGCCGGAGGCGTCGCGGACCACCACGCCGACGCCGATCCGCTCGACGCCCTCGCGGAAGGCCAGCTCGGTCAGCACCTGGAAGTCGATCACCTGGCGGACTCCTCGGTCTCGCGGGCGGGCGCGGGGGACTGCTGCGGCGGCACCACTCTCGTCAAGACGCATACCCGGAAGTCGAGTTCGGGTATGTGCCGGGGACGTCGCAGGAAACCGATGATGGAGCTGTTCGAATCCGGCGTTCAAGTGGATCGGCTCCGGGCGAGCCCAGGTCGAACGGGGAGTTTTCGAGCATCCACGGCACAGGGCAGGGCAGCCTCCAACCGGCCTTGTCCCTCATGACCGGTCTCAGAACCGGTGGCATTCCCCCGTGAGGGTGAGGTCGGATCAGGCGGTTTGCCACTGTCGGTCGAGTACACCAGGCTGAGCTCGAAGCACGAGGACTGCCGGCGAGCCCGGATCGCGCACCGATGAGTGTCCCGAGCCGCGCCGGTCCGTACGCCGGACACCCACGGACGGAAGGCTGGGCCATGCGGAAACTGGTCTACGGCATGAACCTGACCCTGGACGGCTACATCGCCGCGGCCGGCGACGACATCGCCTGGAGCGGACCGCCGAGCCCCGAGCTGTTCCAGTGGTGGCTCGACCAGGGGCGGGCAAGTGGCCTGTCGCTGTACGGGCGCAAGCTGTGGGAGACGATGAGCTCCTACTGGCCGACCGGCGACCAGCAGCCCGACGCCACCCCGGCGGAGATCGAGTTCGCCCGGAACTGGCGGGACACGCCGAAGGTGGTGTTCTCCTCGACGATCAGCGAGGTCGACTGGAACACCCGCCTGGTCACCGGCGACGCGATCGCCGAGATCACCCGGCTCAAGGCCGAGGACGGCGGCCCGATGGACATCGGCGGTGCGACGCTCGCCGGGGCGGCCATGCGCGCCGGGCTGATCGACGAGTACGTGATCGTCACCTATCCCGTCCTGGTGGGCGGCGGCACGCCGTTCTTCACCGCGCTGGACAGCTGGGTGAACCTGAACCTGGTGGAGACACGGGCGTTTCCCGGCGGCGTGGTTCTGACCAGGTACGAGACGAGGCGCTGAGCAGCGGCACCCACGTGCTGGTCTCGTATACGACACGGTCTATGGATGACGACATCAGCCGCGCGCCGCCGCCTGCGCGGCCGCCGCCCCTCACCGTCCGGGGTGGGCGGTCACGGTCACGGTGAGGGGTGCGGGGCCGAGGGTGGCCGCCGCGACCGGCCGGGGGCGGCTGCCCGGTACCGGGTCCAGCTGCCAGGTGGCCGAGACCGCCGCCGTCAGCAGGGCGAGTTCCGCGAGCGCGAAGTCGCCACCGGGGCAGCCGTGCACGCCGGCGGCGAAGGGGAGGTAGGCGCCGCGCGGGGGAGCGGGCTGCCGTTGCGGGTCCCAGCGGTCGGGGTCGAAGGTGCCCGGGGCGCGGTACCAGCGGGGGTCGCGGTGCAGGGCGTACGGGCTGTAGAAGATCTGGGCCCCGGGGGCGAACCGGTGGCCGCCCAGTTCCACGGTGCCGGTAGCGCGGCGGGGGAACAGCCAGATCGGCGGGTAGAGCCGGAGGGTCTCCCGGACGACGCGGTGGGTGAGGACGAGCGCAGGGAGGTCGGCCGGGTCGACGGGGCGGTCGCCGACGACCCGGCCGACCTCCTCGCGGACCCGGCGGCGCAGTTCCGGGTGGCGCGAGAGCAGGATGAACAGCCAGGCGGCGGCCGCGCCGCTGGTGTGGGAGCCGCCGATCAGCAGGGAGGTCACGTCGTCGTGGAGCTGCCGCCGGTCGGCGCCGGCCGACAGCCGGGTCAGGCCGGCGTTGTGCGGGTCCGCGTCGATGAGGGCGTCCACGACGCCGTGGATGTCGTCCAGGGCGGTGCGGTAGCGCTCCCGCTCGCGGCCGGGCAGCCGGTCGAGGAGCGCGGCGGCGGGCCCGTAGGCCCTGCGGCCTACCCCGGCGACGACGACCGGCAGGGCCCGGTGGACGACGGCGGCGAAGCCGGCGGGCAGCGGACGGCCGAAGAGGGTCGCGGCCACCACGTCGATGGTCAGTCCCGCCATCTCGGCGTTGAGGTCGAGCCGTTGGCCGTGGTGCCAGGAGGCGGCGCGGGCGGTCGCCAACTCGGCCATGGTGTCCAGGTATCCGGGCAGACGGGCGGCGCTCAGGAGGGGCTGGACGACGCGGCGACGGTCCCGGTGGTGGGCGCCGTCGGCCACGGCGACGCCGGCGCCGAACAGTGGGCGGGCCTTGGTGAAGATCTCGCCGCGGTCGAACCGCCCTCCGGGCCCGGTCAGCAGGGCCATCACCAGGTCGGGGTGGTTGAGGAGGTAGGCGGGCCGCGGGCCGATGCGGAACTCGACCACGTCCCCGTACCGGCGCTGGGCGTCCAGGAAGGCCAGCGGCGCCCTGGCCAGGCGGAGCGCGTGCCCGAGGAGTGGGAGGGCGCCCGGGGCCCGGGGCGGACGGCTGCCGGTGGGGTCACCGGAGGCGCCACCGGAGGCGTCGTCCGTGGAGGTGTCAGTGGGTGTCGGCATGGGGATCCTCTCTCGTCGTGATCGTTCCGGACCGGTACCGGGGCGTGCCCAGGCCCCACTCCAGGTGGCCCCGGGCCCAGCCGAGGAGCGCCTGGGCGCAGTGGTCGGCCTGCCGCCGCGGGCCGGGCGGCACGGCCAGCGCGCGGGTGAGGTCGGCCAGCTCCCGGCGGGCCCGCGCGTGGGCGTGCAGGCGTTCCTCGAAGGCGTCCGTCACGAGGTGGGCGGCGGCGTGCCGGTCCGTGCCGCCGTGGTGGGCGGTGACGAGCACCAGGTTGTGGGGGTCGCCCTGGGCGGCCTCCTTGTCCACGGTCATCAGGTCGTTGGTCCAGCACACCAGGTCCGCCGCCGCGACCAGGAGTTCCTGGAACGGACGGGAGTAGTACAGGGACGAGGGCAGGACACAGCCGTCCGTCCGCTCGACCAGGTCGAACGAGGGCATGATCGCCCCGAAGGCCCGGCGCCAGGCGGGGAACCCGTCCAGGCGCGGGACCTGGGAGGCCTGCCGGTGGGCGGCCTGCCAGACACAGGCGGACAGGTAGTCGGCCACGTGGCGGCGGAACCGCAGGGCCCAGGGGGCGGGCATGCCGTCCGAGACCCGCTCGACGATCTCCGCCAGAGCCCGTCCCACGGGCGAGGTGGGCTCGGACCCGCACAAGACGATGCCGAGCGGCTCCCGCAGGTACCCCTCCAGGAGGTCGGCGTCACGCCCCAGTTCGCCCTCGTCGATCCGGTCGTCGAGGAGGAACAGCCAGGCCATCCACATCGCCACCAGCACGCTGTCCGGCCGGTCGGCCCGTGGATGGCACCACGCCGCCAGCAGCCCGGGGCGGATGCCTGCGAGGTTGCGCAGCTCCGCCGGGGTGTCGCAGAGGCCGGCGGCCTCCGCCCAGCGAAGGGCCTCGGCGTCGGCCGCGTCGGCGTGGGCGCCGCGGTGGGCCGTGAAGTCCCGGAGCGCCGATTCCCTGAGCGCGTCGGTCGTCACGCGGGCCCCTGGCCCGGCTGTTGTGCCGTCTGCTTCGGTCGGTGTGTCGTCCGGTCCGGCCGTTGTGCCGGCGGGCGTACGCCCCACATCGCGACCATGGCGTGCGCCGTGTCGACGAACCCGGGGCGGCGCAGGTGGGTCAGGGCCTCGGCCCCGTCCGCCTCCGCGAGGACCCCGGTGCGCGCCATCGCCGGCAGGAGATCGGCGATCGACAGCGCCCACGCCCGTCCCGCCGCGTTCGTCGCGGTCAGCGTCGGACAGTGCACCCGCATCCCCACCTCCACGAGCCCCAGGCCCCGCAGTGGGGCGGGGAACGACCGGGCCCAGGCCGACACGTCGCTGCCGAGGGTCGTGGCCAGGGTGGTGGTGACGGCGGTCCCGAGACGCCGTACGACCGGGTCGGGGGAGGAGGAGGCGGGGAAGAACGAGGGGTCCTCGATGTACAGGCGGCCGCCCGGCTTCAGCCAGGACGCCATGCGCCCCGGCAGCGCGGCACGCTCGGGCAGGTGGCACAGGACGCTGCGGGCGACGACGAGGTCGAAGGTGCCGGGCGGGAACCCGTCGGTGCGCACGTCGTGCCGCAGCACGCGCAGCGCCGGGTGGCGCAGGCCCGTCAGGAAACGGAGGTCGGTGTCGGTGGCCGTCACCTCGCCCTCGGGGTGGCGGCGGGCGAGCCACAGGGCCAAGGTCCCGGCCCCCGCCCCGATTTCCAGGCAACGGGCGTCGGCCGGCAGGTCCCAGCGCGCCAGATCACCCGTGGTCGCGGGGTCGCAGGAACCGGCCAGGGCGTCGAGACGGTCCGTCTGCGCGGGGTGGGCGAAGGCGAACACCTCCTCGCCGTACGCCGGGAGTTCACGTTCTTCCGGCGCTTCCTTCCGCATGCGATACCTCCTTTTCTCTTTTGATATGACCAACGCCTTTCGATTTGGGCCAGCAGGTTTTGACCAGACCGGCGCCCTGCGATCGGACCGGCGGTTTTCCGATTGGACCAGCGTTCTCGCGTCTCCCTCTTGACGACACGCCAGGGCGCTCAGTGCGGCGCACCGGATTTCATGCTTCGCTGTGCGCGCGGGAGACAGTGGCGGGCGGCGCTGGGCCGTGGATACGGCGAGGCGGGCAGCAGATCGAACGGCCAACTCCACGCATTTCCACCGCATTCCAGCCCGAGCAAAAGAAACCCGGGTGACCGGGATGTCCGAGGAGGCGTCGCATGGCCGAAACCGCCACCGAGAACCGGGTGATCGTGGTCGGATCCGGAATCGCCGGAACGGCCGCCGCCTTCCGGCTGCGCCAGGCCGGCCGCGACGTCACCCTGCTCGAACAGGAGGACCACGTCGGAGGCCGGATGTCCTCCCGCGAGGTTCCGGTCGGAGACGTCCGGTACCGCCTCGATCGCGGCGCGAGCTGGCTCTCCCGGAACTACGCCCCCATGATCCGGCTCCTGGAGGACGCGGGGCTGGCGACCCGCATGCTCCCGTGCTCGGACGAACTCGGCGTGCTGCGCGACGGCCGCGTGCACCGCCTCTCCCTCGTCAAGACCTCGGGACTCCTGAGCACCGGACTGCTCGGGTGGCGCGCCAAGCTCAAGGCCGTCAACCTGCTGCGCGACCTCGGGGCCGCCCGCCGCCGACTGCGCTGGGAGGACCTGTCCGGCGCCGCCGGGATCGACGGGGAGAACGCCCGGGAGCACGCCCTGCGCCGACTCGACCGGGAACTCCTGGACTACCTGATCGAGCCCCTGTGCAGCACCCAGTTCCTCGTACCCGCCGAGGAGGTCGCCGCCGTCGGCGCCTTCTGCATCATGTGGGGCACCTTCGGAGCCGCGAGCTTCACCTTCGACGGTGGTGTCGGACTCCTCCCCGAACTCCTCCTCGCCACCCCCGTGATGCGCTCCCCGGGCACCCGCCTCGAACTGGGCGCCCACGTGACCGAAGTGCGGGCGGAAGGGACCGGGGTCGAGGTGGTGTGGGAGCGGGACGGCGAGGTCCGGACCGAACGGGCCCGCGCCTGCGTGGTGGCCGTACCGGCCCCGGCCGCGGCCCGGATCGTCACCACCCTCGACGCGGACCAGCGCCGGTACCTCGACGGCGTCCGGTACACCAGCGACGTCCACGTCACCTTCGGGCTGCGCCGGGCACCCGCCGAGACGGCACTGGGCGTCGCCGTACCGTGCCGGGAGCACCCGGACCTCTGCGTCGCGCTGTACGAGCACAACCTCGGCCCCGGCCGGGCGCCCGTCGGCCGGGGCCTGGTCACCCTGGTCTTCCGGCACCACTGGAACACCGCCCGGATGCACCTCGACGACGAGACGGTGATCGCCGACGCCCGCAAGGCCGTGGGCGAAGCGCTGCCGGACCTGGCCGCCCACATCGACGAACACCGGGAGATGGAGGTCGTCCAGCGGTGGGAGAACGCGGTCCTGGCCCGCCCGGCCGGCGGATACCGGGACCTCGCCGCCTTCACCGCGGGCCTGGACCCGGCCTCGCCCGTCCAACTCGCCGGGGACCACTTCGCCTACAGCACCACCAACTCCTCGCTGGCCACCGGCGAACGTGCCGCCCGCCGCATCCTGGACCTGCTCTCGGCGCGGTGAGCGGGCGCGGCGGGAATGTGAGGAAACGCGGGAACGCGAAGGAACGCGCGGGAACGCGAGAGGACCCGGGAGCGTAGCCTGCTCCCGGGCCCCTGTTTGCCGCCCAATTGCGCACACCGGCACGTTTAAGGGTCGCGGATCAGGTTGAAATCGACGCGTTCTACCTTTGAACTACCGTGCCACGGAGCGGCACAGACAGGACTTGAACCTGCATTCGTCGATATTCGTCCGCACCCGGTCGATCCGGTGTTCGGCGGCGAATGCTGAGACTGGAGCGAGAGTCTGAGATTGACAGGGCCTGCCTCTGCCTGATTGGGCTACCCCGGCCGGCGGTGCCGGGGGGAGGGCTCGAACCTCCACTGTGACCCCTGGTCAGCTTCAACGTCAGTGTCAGCTTTGCGCGCCGCGCACGGGCCCACCCATCCGGCTTCCCAGGCAGGGGACTTGTCGCGCTCGGCGCACCCGCCCGGCTCCCCGGGCGGGCGATCATGAGGCTACCGGAACAGGTAGCCGAAGACGGCGTCACCCACCCGCTGGTCGGTGACCTCGACGGCGTTGGCCTCCTCGCGGGCGAACTTGACGGCCTGCTGGAGCTTCTCCACCCGCTCGGCGAGCTCGTTCACCCGGCGGGCCGGCAGCGCGCCGGAGAACTTGACCGTGGTCCAGTAGCCGACCGCGACGTCCTCGTAGTAGACCTCGACCTGGGCCGGGTGCTTCTCGGTGGCCTCGGCCTTGACGTGGTTGCGCGGCACCTTCTTCGTCCGGATGGTGCGCACCGGCTCGGTCTTCCAGGCGTCGGTGGACGGGTCGAGGTTCCAGGACTCGGAGGCGTCCAGCACCGGGAGCTTCTTCACGAAGGTGAACAGGTCGGTGAGCTGCTTCTCCAGGAAGAGCAGGTACGGCACCGGCACCCGGGAGAGGAGCACCTGGCCGTCCACCACGACGTCGGCGCGGGCGTCGATGTTGGCCCAGTCCTTGGTGGCCGTCACGTCGAAGAGCCGGGTGAGGGTGTTCGCGGTGGACCGCAGGATGTCCTCGGCCTTCAGCTGCACCCGGGTCGACTCCGGCGGCAGCTGCTCGCCCTCCTCGTCCTTGGGCTGGTAGGCGCGGGAGATCCCGGCCAGCAGCGCGGGCTTCTGCAGGTCCTGGTGGGCCTGCGTCAGCTCCTGGAAGGACTTGGACTTGACGCCCTTTTCAACGGCGATGATCTGGTTCAGCTTTGCCACGTCCGGGACGCTATCAGTCCGGGACTGATCGGCGACACCCAATTATCGACCGGGTGTTCGGCGCTCCCGCGGGCTGCCTGACCTGGCGCCATGGTGCCGGATCCGCACGAAGGTTGAGCCGATCGCCGGCCCTCATGGCCTGACGGTCGGCCCGGAGCCCATGCATCAAGTGGACTTGAGTCCAGATTAGTATTGCAGTACACATTGATGCTCTGGCGTACCGATCGGGGGATCGGCTGATGAGCGTCCTCCTCCCGGCCGGGATCGCCTCAACCGGCAGTCCTGCCACGGCGGGGCCACTCCACACCTGAAACGGACCCATGGATCCACAACGTCCATCGATCAGACAGAACACCCGCGCCCGGAAGGTTGCCGGACAGCGCGACCGACGGCCCGATGACGCGGCGACCGCGGGTGTGACGCTCCCTCACGCCCGGGCGCTCCTGCGGACCGGTTCCTTCCTGCTGTCCCTCGTGCTGCTTCTGGCCGCCCTCATCCGCCCCGCCCACGGTGCGGCAGCCGAGCCGGAAGCCGGCTACAGGGATCGACTCGCGACGGTCATATCGAATCTGCGTCAGGGGCTGCACGGAACGCCCCACGACTACACGGTCACGGTCGGCGGGACGACCACGGAGGTCAGGAACGTCGAGCTGACGGGCACCGGCATCGCACTGCTCGACATCACTCCTCTCGGGCCCGAGGGCGTGGGAGGCGTCCAGCTGATCGTGAGGGAAGCCAACTCCTACGTCATCGGATTCCACATCGACAGCCGGTACTTCTATCTCCGCAAGGACGGCGGCGCCATCGAGACGGACGGCCCTGGAACCGGTTCCCAACGGGTCGACCTCGGCTATGAGGGCAGGTACCAGGACCTGAGGAAGCTCGAAGATCCGGACTACACCGTCGCGGAGTCCGACATCGATAGAGCCGTGCAGGCGCTTGCCTTCGCGAAACCGGCGGGTGGCAAGGAACCATACGGCACTCTGCGGGGACCGCTGGGCGTCCTCGTCGTGGCAGTGGCTGAGTCGGCCAGGAACAGGGTGGTCGAGAAAGGCGTGCTGGACGCCCTCGCCGATCCATCCGGGAAGGGGCCCTTCCCCGTACGCGACTACAAGGACCTGATCCTCGAGTGGGGCAAGATGGGGAAGGCGATCGATGCCGGCGCCACCTACAGAGTGATGGGTCCGAACGGGAAGCAATTGGTGATGAACACCGACTTCCTGCGACGGATGCTGGCCATGAAGCGCCCATGCAAGGTCGCATCCCAGCTGTCCGTCCGCGCGGGCTCGGTGTGCTCGGACGATTCCGCCGCCATCGTGTCCATGGGCGACAGCTACATCTCCGGTGAGGGCGGACGCTGGGCCGGAAACGGGGACGCCACGGGCTCCGGATCCAGCCTCGGTACCGACCGCGCCGCGACGGACTGCAGCGAGGACGTCGCCGGGGCGGAGGCCTGCCGCTACGACCTGACGAAGGTCTACGGTGACACCTCCTACCAGGGCGGCAACGGGTGCGACCGCTCGGACACGGCCGAGATCAAGGGCGCCGACCTCTACGGCGTCCCGCCGGGGAACCGCTTCAACATCGCCTGCTCCGGTGCCGAGACGAAGCACGTCCGCGGCGAGGGATTCAAGGGCGAGGCGCCGCAGGTCCAGCAGCTGCGTGAGCTGGCGAAGCAGCAGGACGTCAAGGTGATCGCGCTGTCCGTCGGCGGGAACGACCTCGACTTCTCCGGGATCCTGACGCGTTGCGCCCGGCGGTTCATGCTCGGCCAGGGCGCCTGCCACGACGGTGAGGACGGTCCGCTGAAGAGCAAGTTGGCGGGCCTTCAGGGCAGTGTCGAGGGCACGGTCGACGACATCCGCGCCGCCATGCGGGACGCAGGGTACGAGGACGGCGACTACACCCTGGTCATCCAGTCCTACCCGAGCCCGTTCCCGCAGCCCCTGGGCATGCGCGAGACCGGCGACACCTACGACCGGTACACCAAGGCGGGCTTCCCCTTCTATGACGAGGACGCCGCCTGGACCAACCGCACCGTCACCCCGGCGATCTCCGACGCCCTCAAGAAGGCCGCGGTCGCGAAGAAGGCCGTCTTTCTCGACCCGCGGTCCGCCTTCGCGGGGCACGAGCTGAACTCCAAGGACGCCAGGACGGCCGGGGTGGAGAACTCCCCTCAGTCCCCGCTGGCCGCCGACGCCGCCGAGTGGGTGCGCTGGGTCGACCACCTGCCCGGCGTGCCGAGCACCCGCAAGCAGGGCGAGGCGCAGGAGTTCGTCCACCCGAACGCCTTCGGGCAGCAGGCCCTCTCGGAGTGCCTGAGCCAGACGGTGCGGCAGCACGACGCGCACCCGCAGTACGGCACGTTCGCCTGTGACGGACGGGCCGGGGCGGCACCGGGTGCGGTGACCGTCCGGCACACCGGTCTGGAGAGCCGGGACCCGTGGGACGTGCCGAAGCTGACGGTGATGCCGCTGGGCGACTCGATCACCCAGGGCGTGGGCAGCGCCAACGACAGCCTGGGCTACCGCAAGGAGCTGTGGCAGGCGCTGAAGGACCACACCGGCAGCCTGGACTTCGTCGGCTCCCTCAAGCACGGTGACGGAGGCTTCGACGGCGATCACGAGGGCCACTCGGGCTGGCGGATCGACGAGTTGACGGACAACGCGGGCTACCGCGAGGGGGACCTCGACACCTGGCTGCCGGCGGCGAAGCCGAACGTGATCACGTTGATGGCGGGCACCAACGACCTCAACCGCGGCGCCCCGACCACACCCCAGGACGCGCGCGACCGGATGGACACCCTGCTGGGGAAGATCCACGCCATGGCGCCGGACGCGACGGTGGTGCTCGGCTCGGTTCCCCCGACCGACCCCGCCACGCCGTGGGTGCGCTTCCAGCCCCTGTTCGACGCCTACAACAAGCTCCTGCCGCCGCTGGTGGACACCTGGCGGGGCAAGGGCATGAAGGTGCGCTTCGCGGACATGGGCGCCGTCACCGCGGGCGACATGAGGGGCGGCGACGGCCTGCACCCGACCCCGAGCGGCTACACGAAGATCGCCGACGCCTTCTACGAGGGTGTCGCCGCCGCGGCCGCCGACGGCTGGATCACCGAGAACGTCGCGGTCAAGCCCGCCCCGTACAGCGGGGGCGTCCTGGGCGACGGCCCGGTGGACATCGACGGTGACGGCAAGGCCGACTACCTGGTGGTCGGCGACGACGGCTCGGTCGAGGCATGGCTGAACCGGGGCACCGACGCCAAGGGCGGCGGAGGCTGGCAGAGCGTCGGAAGGATCGCCGCCGGGGTCGCGCCGGGCGGCAAGGTCCGCTTCGCCGACCTCGACGGCGACGGCAAGGCCGACTACCTCGTCCTGAACGACGACGGCTCGGTGCAGGCCTGGCTCAACCGGGGGACCGACATGCCCGGAGGCACCGGTGCCCCTGGCGGCGGCGGAGGGATGGACCCGTCGACCGGCTCCGGCGGGACCACGGGTACGGGCACGCCCGGTGGAGGCGGGGGCATGGACCCGTCCGGCGGATCGGGCGGGACCACCGGCACGCCCGCCGGAGGCGGCTGGCAGGCCATCGGCACGGTGGCGGCCGGCGTCGCCCCCGGCGGCAAGGTCCGCTTCGCGGACGTCAACGGCGACGGGAAGGCCGACTACCTCGTGGTCGAGGACGACGGTTCCGTCTCCGCCTGGCTCAACACCGACGGCCGGGGCGGCTGGAACGGCGTCGGGCGGATCGCGGCCGGAGTGGCCACCGGGGACAAGGTCCGCTTCGCCGACTTCGACGGCGACGGCAAGGCCGACTACCTGGTGGTCGGCGACGACGGCTCGGTGAACGTCTGGCTGAACAAGGGCACCGACATGCCCGGCGGAGGCGGCTGGAGCGCTCTCGGAAAGGTCGCCGCGGGCGTCGCGCCGGGCGGCAAGGTCCGCTTCGCGGACGTCGACGGCGACAAGCGGGCCGACTACGTCGTGGTCGGCGACAACGGTTCGCTGGACGCGTGGCTCAACAACGGAGGCGACACCGGCGAGCGCGGCTGGACCGAACTCGGCCAGGTCGCCACCGGTGTCGGTCTGCCGAGCAAGTACGTGTGGCTGGGCGACATCGACGGGGACAAGAAGGTCGACTACCTCGCCAGCAAGGGCGGTGGGGTTTTCGACCAGTGCATGCTGTTCAACCGGGGCGGTGACGGGCGCGGCGGCTGGGAGGAGCCGGTCCCGAAGGAGTCCTCCTGCGACCGAGGCCCCGATGAACTCCCGGACTCCACCTCGTACTTCACGGACTTCGACGGCGACGGCAAGGCCGACCACCTGGAGGTGATGCCGGACGGCCGGGTCATGTGCTGGGCGGGTACCGGGAAGGGAGGCTTCCGCAGCGGCGGCACGGTGGCCGCAGGTGTCGCCCCGGCCGCGAAGGTACGACTCGCCGACTTCGACGGTGACGGGAAGGCCGACTACCTCGTCCTGGAGGACGACGGCTCGGTGAGCGTCTGGCTGAACAAGGGTGGTGACGGGTACGGAGGCTGGGAGGCCATCGGCCGGGTCGCCGCCGGCGTCGCCCCGAGTGGGAAGGTGCGCTTCGCCGATGTCAACGGCGACCGACGCGCCGACTACCTGGTCGTGGAGGACGACGGCTCGGTCAAGGCGTGGATCAACAACGGCGGTGACGGGCACGGTGGTTGGCGGGAACTCGGGCAGATCGCCGCGGGCGTCGCCCCCCGCGACAACGTGCGGTTCGCCGACTTCGACGGCGACGGCAGGGACGACTACCTCGTCCTGGCGGACGACGGCGCGATGAGGGTCTGGCTCAACCATGGCGGCGACGCCCCGGGCTGGATCGAAGCCGGCCGGATCGCCGCCGGTGTGGCTCCGGCCAACCGGGTCCGGATCTGACCCCTCCGCCACGACGACCACGACGACCATGACGGCCCCGGCACGGTACCGCCCGTGCCGGGGCCGTTGTCGTGCCGCCGCCCGCCGGGTGGCATCAGCGCTCCGGCGCCGGGCATGTATCAGGGGTTGTCCGGCATCGGGCCGTGACGATCCGGAACCGGCCCCGGACTCGGCCGGGGCGGTACGAAGGAGCGGCGGCCATGGGCGAACCGGACGGTAGGACGGCACTGGTGACGGGCGGGTCGCGCGGGATCGGGCGGGCGGTCGCGCTGCGGCTCGCCGCCGACGGGGCGCTGGTCGCGGTGCACTACGGCGGCAACGAGGAGGCCGCCGCGGAGACCGTGGAGCTGATCGCCAAGTCCGGCGGCCGGGCGTTCGCGGTGCGGGCCCGGTTCGGTACCAGCGGCGCGCTGGACGAACTGTTCGAGGGCCTCACGGCCGGGCTGGCGGAGCACGGCGAGGACGGCCTGGACGTCCTGGTGAACAACGCGGGCATCCACCTGGCCGGTTCGATCGGACAGATCACCGAGGAGGAGTTCGACCGGGTGATGGCGATCAACGTCCGCACGCCGGTCTTCGTGATCCAGCGGGCCCTGCCGCTGCTCCGGGACGGCGGGCGGATCGTGAACGTGGCCTCGGCCGCTGCCCGGATCGGCTCGCCCCTCCAGATCGGCTACAGCGTCAGCAAGACGGCGCTGGTGGCCCTCGCCGCGCCCCTCGCCAACGAGCTCGGCCGGCGCGGGATCACCGTGAACACCGTCAACCCCGGCGTGATCCTCACCGACATGACCTCCGCGTGGACGAGCGCCCCGGAGGCGATGGCCGGACTGGAGTCCATCACCGCCCTGGGCCGGATCGGCCTGCCGGAGGACGTCGCGGACGTCGTGGGCTTCCTCGCCGGCCCGCAGGGCCGCTGGGTGACCGGCCAGGCCATCGATGCCTCCGGCGGCACCTACCTCGGCCCGATCCCACCGGCGTGACCCGGGCTGGGCCCCCTTCGGGGACGCCTTCACGCCTTCGCTCCACGCCATGCCGCTGGACGCTCAGGCGGCCCGGGGCCAGGACCAGCGGCTCGCCCCTGGGCGCCGGTGCCGCCCTGCGACCACGCCGAGGCACCAGGGCCGCCGGATCGGAAGTCGATCGCCCCTGAGAAGATCCTCCCGTGACCCGAGCATGTGATCAGCGCCCCGATGAGACCGCCCTCGCCATCCTGGGCGCCGCGTTCCCTTCGGAGTGGCGGGAGCCTGCCCTGGGGTACGACGGCGTCGCGGCGTGGGAGGCCGCGAACGGGGTCACGCTTCCGGAGCCCTACCGGACCTTCACCGCGGAGATCAGCAACGGCAGCAGCCTCGGACCTGCCGAGGACGGGGGGCTCCAGCCCCTGGGATGGCTGCCCGCGAACTGGCCGGACCTGGGGCCGCGCCTGCCCGGCGAACCGTTCCCGCTGGACGACGCCTGGCTGTGGGAGGACGACGGCGAGGCCGATCCGGACGATCCCCGCATCCACGCCGCCTTCACCCACGGATCGGTGGTCCTCGGCTCGGAGGACGGCCAGTCGTTCTGGCTCCTGGCGACGGCCGGGCCCCACCGGGGCGAGGTCTGGATGGTGTCCGACGTCGGCGCGATCCCGGTGCCCGGCGCCGAGGCCTGGGGCTTCGCGGAATGGGTCGAGCACTGGCACTCAGGCGACGCCTGGCCGGTCTGAGTCGGCCGTCCCTCCACCGACCCCGGCGGCCAGCGGGGGCAACGTCAGCCCGCCGCGCTCTCCAACCGTCTGAGGACCGCCGTCAGCGCCCGGACGCGGTCACTCTCCTGCGGCAGCCCGGGAAGGCAGGCACGCAGACGTCGCACCGTGTCGAGTCGCACGTTCCCCGGCCCGACGGCGTCGACGATCGAACCGATCGCTTGGAAGGCCCAGTACTGGCTGAACGCGAAGTCCTCGGAGACCGCCGCCTCGACGAGCGCCGGCAAGAACTCCTCCTCCGGCCGGGCGTACAGGCGGGCGTAGGCCGCCAGCCTGGTCCCGCCGTCGGGGGAGCCGAGGGCGGAGGCGGTGTCGTAGTCGGCCACCAGCGGAGTGAACCTGGCCAGCTCGGCGAAGATCAGCTCCTGACGGTATGTCCGCGCAGGCCCCGACGGCTCCCTGCGCCGCAGGTCCGCGTACTCGTCGACGAGACGGCCGACCGTCTGCTCCGCCTCGGCGCCCTGAACACCCTCGCCGCCGGCCACCAGGGCGACGCGGGCCTGGCGGCTCGCGTCGTCCACCGCCTCCCGCGCCTCCGCGGCTTGCTGTTCGACCGCTTCCACACGCTCCTGCAACTGCCGGTACTGGAACTTGGCGCCCCCGGGCAGTTCGATGCTCTCGAAGAGGTCGCCCAGCCACGGGACCACGGCGATCGCGGCCAGGACCAGCGTCGCACCGTCGATCTTCAGATCCGGCCTGACGGTGTGGACGACACCGACACCCAGCGCGCCAAGAGAAATCACGGCGGCCACCAGCCGCCTCCGCCGTCCTTCGCGCACGCCTTCCCGACCCCCCGTGTCCGCCATACCCCCAGTATCCCGATCCCGGAGAGCGGTCCACCACCCGGTCGGACTACCGCCGTCGATCAGGGCCTCAGCTGTACGGGCTCCAGCGGCCGAAGCGGGCCAGCAGCTCTTGGGCGGCGTCCTCGTTCAGGCCGAGCGCGGCGGCGGTCTCCTTCAGGCTCAGGTCACGCCGGGCATCCCGGGCGGGCCAGTAGGCCTTCCGCTCCGCAGTCACCTCCAGCAGCCTCGCGGCCCTCAGCGCGGCCAGTGGGGAGTCGTTCCCCAGCTTCTCGATCCCCTCCGCCAGGAGGCGCAGCAACTCGCCGAGTTCCTCCGGCAGGGCCACAGCGGACTCCTCCACCTCGGCGGCGTGCCGGTCCCACTCCTCCTCGCAGCTCTCCGCCAGGTCCAGGGCCGCTTCACTGAGGGCCCGCTCGCCGATCTGGTCCCAGTCGAGGGGACGCGCAGCACCGGACCAACCGCAGGAGCACACGGCGCGCAGCATGTGCGCCCTCGGGCGGAGACCTGAGCTGCCGTCGTACACGTTCCACTGCGTGGTCGTCCGCCCGGCTCCGTGTTCCGTCAGGATGAGGTAGGCGGGCTCGGGAACGGTGCCGTCGGGCAGGAGCACGCCGACGGCTCCCTCGTGCGAGGCCCCGAACTCGTCCGTCGTCCACGTCTCCCGCTCGCCCACGATGCCCTCCAAGGCTCAGCCCGTCCAAGCGCCCGTCTGCCGGGCGCGGGACCGACGATCCCGCAGTAGGTGCCCACGTGTCAGAGAAACGATGAAAGACCAGCCTCCAGTGTTAGGCCCCGCAAGACGGTTACCCGGTCGACGCGTGCCGGCCTCATCGGAAGCTGCCGCCTCCACGGCGGACAGCGGGCGACACAATGAGCCGGAAGCATGCGGTGCCGACCGAGGATGGGTTCGAGGACGGCTTCGAGGACGGCTTCGAACCCGTGGGACGTGTACCGGAGGCAGGCTGTCGATTTAGCTGATTCGGCAGACGGGCATGACGGGGGCTGGTAGGTGTGAATCCGCTGCGGTTGGCGGCGTTCTGGTCTGCTGGGGGTGGTGGTCGTGGCCCGGGTGGTGTGTGTGCACGGGATAGGGCAGCAGGTGCAGGGGGAGGACCGGCTGCGGGCGGTGTGGTGGCCGGCGCTGCGCGACGGCCTGCGGCGGGCCGGTGCGGTCGCGGACGTGCTGGGGGAGGAGGACGTCGCGGTGGGCTTCTACGGGGACGTGTTCCGTCCGGTCGGCCGGATGCTCTCGGCCGGAATTCCGCCGTATACCGCCAGGGATGTGGAGGACGGCTTCGAACGGGAACTTCTCGCCGCCTGGTGGTCAGCCGCGTCGGAGGTCGATGCAGGGGTGGTGCCCCCAGGCGCGGCCGACACCCTGGTGGCGACACCACGTTCGGTCCAGGCCGCCCTGCGGGCTCTGTCCGGGTCGAGGTTCTTCTCGGACGTGGCGTTGCGGATGGTCGTCAGCGATTTGAAGCAGGTCCGCGCGTACCTGACGGACCAGCAGGTTCGTGAGCGGGTCCGCGGTCGGGTCATGGCGCGGATCGGCCCGGACACCCGAGTGGTGGTGGCGCACTCGCTGGGCTCGGTGGTGGCCTACGAGGCGCTGTGCGCGCTGCCGGGGCACGGGGTGCGGGCGCTGGTGACGATCGGTTCGCCGCTGGGCATCCGCAATCTGGTGTTCGACCGCCTCCAGCCGGTCCCCGAACGGGCCGGCACGGGGGTTCGCGGGGTGTGGCCGGGCGGAGACGGGATGGCGTGGACGAATCTGGCCGGCACGGGGGACGTGGTGGCCCTGGTGAAGGACCTGCGGCCGGTCTTCGGCGAGCGGCTGCGCTCGGGACTGCTGTCCAACGGCACGCACGCACACGACGCGACGGCGTACCTGACCGACGCCCTGTGTGGGAAGGCGATCGCCGAGGGCCTGGGGTGAGCGAAGCGCGGAACAGGCAACCGCGGAGGTTCCTGATCGCTGCCACGGTGGCGGAGTACCCGAAGAACCGGGCCTGGGACCGGCCTGACCTGCCGACGGCTCGCAGGAGGGTTGCCGCGCTGTTCGCCGGCCTCGGGTACCACCTGCACGACGGCGTTCCACCGAATCCGACCAAGCAGGAACTGACCGACGCCCTCAACGCGTTCTGCACTTCGCCGGAACGCCGGGAGGAAGACCTGCTCGCGGTGTACCTGTCTTGCCACGGCGACATCCTGGACTCCACCGGCGAGCACGTCCTGATCACCGCTGACACCGATCCGGACCGGCTGTCGTACACGGGGCTGCCGACGGCGGAGCTGACGCGGGCGATGCTGCTCGACACCCGGATCCGGCGGGTGCTGCTGATGCTGGACGCCTGCTACGTCGGCCACGGCGGCAACCAGCTGGCTGCCGCAGCACTGGAACGCCTTGGACAGACCTGGGGCACCGGGTCCGGGTCGGGACTCGTCATCGTGTCCTCTGCCCAGCCCCACCAGGAAGCGGTGGCCGACCTGTTCCCGCGCCTGCTGGAGGACGCGGTGAACGGCCTGGCGGTAGCCGGCCGCGGCCCTGACACGCTGTCGGTGAGCACCGTGGTCCAGCACATGAACGACGCCCCGGAGCGGCCCGACCACCAGCGGATCGGCCTGGCGATGGTCGGCCTGGACGGGGAGCCGCCCGCGTTCCTCCCCAACCCGCGCCACGACGCCCGCCTCAGCGCCGTCGACCTCGCGGTGCAGCAGGAGGCCGCCTTCGGTGAACAGGACCGGCGGCGGGAGACCGAACTCGTCACCCGACTGCTGCTCCGCGCCATGGGCTACCAGAGCCACGACACCGGCGAGGGCACCGAACCGGGGTGGTGGTTCAGCGGCCGTCACGCCGCCCTCACCGACCTCGCCGCCTGGCTCAGCACCCGCAGAGACGGCGACACGGCCGGGTGCCGGGCGGTGACCGGGGGACCAGGCTCCGGCAAGACCGCCGTCCTCGGAATGATCGCCGCCCTCACCCACCCCGAACGCCGCCGCACGGTTCCCCTCCACACCCTCGGCTTGCCCCCCGACCTCCTCAACCTCGGCGCACTGAACGCCGCCGTCTACGCCCAACGCCTCACCGACACCGACATCCTCGATGCGCTGTGCGCAGCCGCCCGCGTCCAGGCCGAAACCGTCGGCACGTTCCTCGACGCCCTCGGCCGACAGAACCGCCCACGCCCGCTGACCGTCCTCATCGACGCCCTCGACGAGGCCGCCACCCCAGACAGCCTCTGCACCACCATCCTGCGCCCGCTCCTCCAGCACTCCCGCGGCCGCATCCGCCTCCTTCTCGGCACCCGCCCCAACCTCCTGCCCCGCCTGCCTCTCACCGACGACCAGGTCCTCGATCTCGACAGCGGCCGCTATGCCGACCCGGAAGCCCTCACCGCCTACGCCGCCCGCACCCTCCTCCAGGCCCGACGTACCTCCCCCTACCGGCGCTCCCCGGGCGCCGTCGAACCGGTTGCCCGCAAGGTCGCCGGCGCAGCCCGCCACTCCTTCCTCATCGCCCGCATCACCGCAGGCACCCTCGCCGCCGCCCCCACGATCCCCGATCCCACCGACACCGCCTGGCACGTCGCCCTGCCCCGCCATGCCGGCGACGCCATGCGCCACGACCTCCACCAACGCCTCGGAGCCGACGCCCGGCGAGTCACCGACCTCCTGCGTCCCCTCGCCTACGCCCAGGGCCAGGGCCTGCCCTGGGAAGACCTCTGGGCCGCCCTCGCCACCCGCCTCTCCGGGCGCGCCTACACCGACGACGACATCGTGTGGCTGCGCGAACAGGCGGGCGCCTACATCGTCGAAGCGACCGAAGGCAACCGCTCCGCCTACCGCCTCTACCACGAGGCGCTGGCCGAACACCTCCGCGAGAACACCGACCCGAGGGCCGTCCACGCCGCGTTCACCCACGTCCTCACCGACCGGGTCCCCCAGCGGGCCGACGGCAGCCGCGACTGGTCCCGGGCCCACCCCTACACCCTCCACCACCTCGCCCACCACGCCGCGCAGGCAGGTCTCCTGGACGAGGTGCTCACCGACAGCGAGTACCTCGTCCACGCCGTGCCCCGCGGTCTCACCCCGTACCTCCACCAGGCCCGGAGTGACACGGCCCGCCTGACCGCCGCCGTCTACCGCACCGGCCTTCACCTCCACCACGACGCGGAACCGCCCACGAGACGACAGACCCTCAGCCTCGATGCCGCCCGCGCCGGAGCCCACGGCCTCCACCGTGATCTCACCCGGCACATCCCGTCCGATACCTGGACAGCACAGTGGGCTACCGGCAGTACCTTCAACCCCGCCCTGCGGGACACTCTCACTGGCCACAGCCGCAGCGTGACCGGGGTCGCGTGCGCGGTGCTCGATGGACGGCCCGTCGCCGTCAGCACCAGTGACGACGGGACGGCACGGGTGTGGGACCTGGCGACCGGTCGGCTTGTCGGTGAGCCCCTCACCGGCCATACCGGCGGGGTGACCGGAGTCGCGTCCGCACTGCTGGACGGCCGACCCGTCGCCGTCACGGCAAGCCACGACGGGACGGCACGGGTGTGGGACCTGGCGACCGGTCGGCTTGTCGGTGAGCCCCTCACCGGCCACACCGGCGGGGTGACCGCAGTGGTGTGCTCGGCAGT